>NZ_DBGB01000012.1:0-385283 GCF_002295765.1 Sphingobacterium sp. UBA865
GCGCACTTCTGCTCCATGTGCGGTCCCAAATTTTGCTCGATGAAAATAACGCAGGAAATCAGGGATAGTGCCGCCCAGGGGATGCTGGAAAAATCACAGGAATTCATCGCACAAGGAAAAGAGATCTATTCATGATTATTGCATTGACAGCAGCAGAAACAATCCGTTCTGAACAGGCGATTATAGCAGCGTTGTTTAAAGAAGGTCTTGATATTCTGCATTTGCGTAAGTATCATTTTACAGACTTACAAATGTCGCGATATATAGAAACTATAGCTCCTATATACCGCGACAGATTGGTTCTACACTCACATGCGCATCTATCGGCTGAGCTTGGGATTGCACGAATCCACCTGAACGATAAAAGTAGACTGCATGAATCTGCAAATCAACTGGGGCCTACAACAATCTGTTCAACATCTGTGCATGATATTGATCAATTCAATAGCCTTGATGAACGTTGGGCCTATGCTTTTTTCAGTCCATTATTTCCGAGCATCTCAAAAGTGGGGTATGGAACGCATAATGCAAGACTAGGTCAACTCCCGTCACGCGCCAACTTTGCTGTTCGTCTCATCGGTCTTGGAGGGATAAACCAAGACAACTGTCTTATTCCGATGCAGCAAGGTGCAGATGGAATTGCCTTATATGGCACTTTATGGAAACATCGGGATCCTATTCAAAATTTTATTGCATGCAAACAAAAACTATGGAAAGACTCCAATATATCTCACAAGGTAAAACTATAAGGGAACAAAAAAACAACATGCTGAAAGCGCTGGATTCGGGGGCCAAATGGATACAGATCCGATGGAAGGAAGCCGAGGAAAAAGATCTTTATGCGCTCGCCGAAGAGATCAGGCAGGCTTGTTCCGAATTTGGTGCCAGCTGTATCATCAATGACCATCCTGCGCTTGCAGCGGCTGTAGACGCTGATGGGGTGCACTTGGGACTGGACGACTGCAGTGTAGCAGCTGCCCGGCACCTATTGGGTGCAGGAAAAATAATCGGCGGTACAGCCAATAGCTTTGCCAATGTAAAGCAAAGAATAAGTGAACATTGTGACTATATCGGGCTCGGGCCATTCAACTATACCACGACAAAACAAAAACTAAGTCCCCTACTGGGGATTGCAGGATATGAAAACATCATCCAACAAGTCCGCCGAGAAGGCCTAACCCCTATTCCAATATTCGCAATTGGCGGTATAAGCCAACTTGAAGATATCCAACATCTATTAGAAATTGGCGTCTACGGTGTAGCACTCTCGGGAATCGTAACCAAGACTCCAAACATTGTTTCATCCATCAATAAAATTTTACTATGAGCAACCTACATATAGCCGATCGCGTATTTGAATCCAGATTATTTCTCGGTACGGGCAAATTCGGTAATCTCACGGAAATGAGCGATGCCATTGTGGCTTCGGCTTCCCAATTGGTCACCGTCGCCCTCAAACGAATCGACCAGACCGGCTCAGACGACAGCCTCATCAGCGCGCTCGATCTGGCGGCAATCCATTTGCTTCCCAATACTTCGGGAGCACGAACAGCTGAAGAAGCAGTACTTGCGGCTCAACTTGCTCGCGAAGCACTGGAAACAAACTGGGTGAAATTGGAAATTCATCCCGACCCACGTTATCTGCTGCCCGATCCTATTGAAACCTTACGCGCAACCGAATCACTTGCTAAATTGGGTTTCGTCGTCATGCCCTATATTCACGCAGACCCGGTACTTTGTAAACGTTTAGAAAATGCAGGCACAGCTGTCGTTATGCCTTTAGGTGCCCCTATTGGAAGCAATAAAGGGCTGCGTACCTTGGACTTTCTCGAAATTATTATTGAGGAAAGTAATGTCCCAGTGGTCGTAGACGCTGGAATCGGAGCGCCTTCCGATGCCGCTAAAGCCATGGAAATCGGAGCTGATGCGGTGCTTGTCAATACGGCAATTGCAGTCTCTAATAATCCGATACGTATGGCCGAAGCTTTCAGAGAGGCCGTTATCGCTGGACGGAAAGCTTATGAGGCCGGATTGGGAAAGATAGGCTCCCACGCAATCGCTTCGAGCCCCCTAACTTCATTTTTATTTGACTGATAATTCACTATGACAGATTTCAAAATGATACGCGATGAATACTCCTGGGATGAGGTCCATGCACAGATTTATGACGCTACCGATCAGGATGTACAACATGCGTTAGAAAAAGACCATTTAACGCTCTCTGACTTTAGAGCGCTCATCTCACCGGCTGCAGCACCATATCTGGAGCAAATGGCACAAAAAACCCAACAAATCACGCAACGTCGTTTCGGTAAAACCATACAGCTCTATGCCCCGCTTTACCTGAGCAATGAGTGCCAAAACATCTGTACATATTGCGGTTTTAGCATGGACAATAAAATCAAACGCAAAACACTGAGCAACACCGAACTATTACTGGAAGCAATGGCACTCAAAGCCATGGGAATCAATCATATCTTACTGGTCAGCGGAGAAGCCAACAAAACTGTCGAGATCACTTATTTCCTAAATGCTATTCGGCTTTTAAAACCTCATTTTTCACAGATATCCATTGAAGTACAGCCATTGGAAGAATCCGAGTACCGATTACTGCAGGCAGCCGGAGTCTATGCAATATTGGTCTATCAGGAAACCTACCATCGCGAAGTTTACAAACAATATCATCCGAAAGGAAAAAAGTCCAATTTTGATTATCGTTTGGATACGCCTGACCGTATAGGCCGGGCGGGAATCCATAAAATCGGACTGGGCGTATTACTTGGGCTGGAGGACTGGCGGGTGGACAGCTTTTTCACCGCGGCACACATCGCCTATTTACAAAAACGATATTGGCAAACACGCTATTCGATTTCCTTTCCACGCCTGCGACCAGCCGCAGGTTCTGTTGAGCCAAATTTTCATTTGGCAGACCGCGATCTACTGCAGTTGATCTGTGCATACCGCCTGTGGAATGAAAATTTAGAAATCTCCATTTCCACCCGAGAGAACGAAACCTTCAGGGATCATATCATACCTATTGGCGTAACGACCATGAGTGCCGCTTCAAAGACCAATCCGGGAGGCTATGTTGTTGATCCGCAAGCTTTGGAACAATTTGAAGTAAGTGATGAAAGAGATATGGAAACAATAAAAAATCAAATCCGAAAGATGGGCTATTCTCCAGTGATGAAAGACTGGGAGAGCAATTATGCCGGTATAGTACGTTAAATACATGAAAAATAACATTTTTGATCGCTATAGCAGACAGATTTTTATTGAAGAGATCGGCGTTGCCGGACAACGGAAGATTATGGATGCCAAGGTATTGGTCGTCGGTGCGGGCGGACTCGGGAGCCCTGTCGTTCAATATTTAGCCGCGGCCGGTATAGGGAAACTTGGCCTGGTTGATTTTGACAGGGTTGAAATCCACAATCTAAATAGACAGATCATTCATTCCGAAGATAATATACACCAGGCAAAAACAGAAAGTGCCACAGCCTATATACTGCAGCACAATAGCACAATTGATTTTGAGCCCTTTCAGGTAAAAATAGATGCAGACAACGCGCTAGCATTGCTCGCTCCCTATCATATCATTGTCGATTGCTGTGATAACTTTCCGACACGCTACCTGCTTAATCATACGTGCCTACAACTCGATAAACCTTTGGTGTACGGTAGCATCTATGGTTTTGAAGGACAGCTGGCTGTCTTTAACTATCAGGGTAGTAAAAACCTATTGGATATCTTTCCAACGCCCCCCGATCCGGAACAGGTTCCAAATTGCGATAAAAATGGGGTGCTGGGTCCTTTACCCGGTATTATCGGCAGTATGATGGCCATGCAGGTGCTTAAAATAGTAACCGGATTACCCGTAGACAGCAACCAGTTAACGGTTGTTGACACATTCCATTGGCGTTTTTCGAAACTCTCCTTCTAAGGATTATTTCGGAAGGCGTTCCGCAAAAAGAGATAGAACGCTTTAAAAGAGCTCAAAAATTTATTTTAAAACAAAAGCAGACAAACAAAATTTGCTAATTTTAGTTTATATATTAGCAAGCTTAAATGTCAACTTTACGATCTGGAATGAAAAAAGTAATTTATCCATTACTCTCCCTCTCTTTATTACCCTTATTTTCAATTGCGCAAGAGACGAAACTCACTGCTGACGATCTCTTTGTAAAAGCGCGAAAGGTAGCCTTTGATTCAAAAGATTATCCGCAAGCCATTCAATTATCCAAACAGGCGCTACTTCAAGCACCGGATTACACCGATATTAGCATCTTTCTCGGGCGGCTTTATACCTGGTCGGATAAAATTGATTCGGCAAGAACCATCTTCACAGAACTGGACAAAAAGAATACAAGTGATGAAGATTTCTTTTTAGCCTATGCCTCATTGGAATATTGGAATGATCAGACTGACAAAGCTATTGCAATTACAGACAAAGGGCTTAGCCTACATCCGCAGTCGCAGGATCTACTTCTGTTAAAAGGTAAAATTAGTTATGGCAACGATCATTATGAAGCTGCCGAAAAGGCAATTCATAGTTTATTGGCAATTAATCCTAAAAACACAGAAGCTCGAGCACTGGCAAAAAGTATTGAAGAATATACGGCTAAAAACGCAATCGGTCTGACCTACAACTTCGTCTATTTTGACAAACAGTTTGATCATAATTGGCACATTGTCGGCTTAAGTTATAAGCGGGCAACCCCCATAGGGTCAGTTATTTTCAGGACCAACTATGCAAATAAATTTGCAGAAAACGGCGTACAATTCGAGATGGAGGCTTATCCGCGTCTTTCAAAGATATTTTACCTCTACGTGGGTGCTGGATACTCCAATAATGTGGGGATTTTTGCGAAATATAGAACTGGCGTGTCTCTCTATGCCAATCTTCCGAACAGCTTTGAGGGAGAGATCGGATATCGTCAGCTTTATTTTAGTGACAACATCTGGATGTACACGGCTTCAGTAGGAAAATATTACCAAAACTTTTGGTTCAATCTGAGGACTTATCTTACACCGGGCGAAAAGAATATTTCCCAATCCTATACCGGAACAGTCCGCTATTATACAAAAGGAGCAAACGATTACTTCGGATTTAGTGCCGGAACGGGTCTGAGCCCCGAAGAAAACCGAAATAATCTATTGGACAACGCTTCCTATAAATTAAAGACATTCAAAGTAGGTGCCGAGTATAACTTCTCGGTGAAACAAAGTAACCTATTTTCAATTTCGGGCACCTATTATAACCAAGAATTCAGGCCAAAAGAGAAAGGAAATCAATTGGACATCATCCTTGGTTATATTCGAAAATTCTAGTTCTTCTTTGTTCTATTAAAGTAATTTGTATACACACTGTCTGGAAGAAGTCGCTTCTGGGTATAAAAGAGTTTGTTCTTGCGCTTAAATAGTTCAAAGCGCTTGGACAATTCTTCTTTCGCATTATCCGCGGTGGCATCTTCATTGAGTATTCCATCCAATTTATACAGTTGTCCATCGGAAAGATGGTAACTGCCCTTTACAAAATCTATCAATTGATTTTTACTCTGCATCATGGCAATGCCATCACCCTGAGCTGAAGTGCCCTTGTCAAGCCCCTGACCGATCCAGGTAACTTGTGTAGGAGTTTTCATCCCAAAATTCTCGCGATAGTAGGCCAATATGGAAGGGGCGACATCAAAATGGCTAACAAAATGATGAAAAGTCTTTGGCCCTTTCAAAAGTGGTGAATAAATCAACAGTGGAACATGATAACGATCGATTTTGCTTTGCAAGGGTATCTCAGGCATCGCGTGGTCCCCAGTTATGACAAAAATAGTATTTGCAAAATCTGGTCTCTTTTTATATTCATTAAAGAACTGCTCCATCGCATCATCCAGATTCAGCACCGAAACAAGCTGGGTACGGTTTTCCAAAGCCCACTTTTTTTGTTCGGGTGTAAGGTTCAATGTTGCGATACGTTGATCAAATAGTTGCTCATAATGAGCCGCATTATTAATCAAAAACGGATTATGGGTTGATAGTGTCAAAAGAACATGGAAATAAGGGTGTTCCTGTACCTTCTGTACTTCAAGAAGTTTGCTAAAGACAGCTTGATCTTCATATCCCCAGCTCTCCCCACCCTTTTCGGGCAATTTTTTATAAGGAGGTCCGAATGTGGCTTGGTCCATGAGCATATCTATTTTATTATAATCCATGAACTTTTTCATGAAATCAAAATTAGAATGACCGCCATAGAAAAACCCAGTATTGAATCCATTACTCTTCAGAATATTAAATAGATTAAAGTTGTCAGGCAAGGTGTCTTGTTCCAGGAATCCATGTGTTGCAAAAGGCAACGAACCTGTTATGGTCGGCAAAACGGAAAATGTCCGACCCGAGGAACTCATATTATTATCCCAATACAAAGACTGTTGCTTCAATGTACCTATAAAAGGTGTAAAGTTGCCAATATAGCCATTTTCAGCACTATAGGCATGTCCTAAACCCTCGATAACAAGAATGACCAAATTGGGTACTTTCGCCGTTTTCTGCATGTATGCCCCTAGGAAATCTTTAGTATCCTCTTTTTTCAAAAAGGGAAATTTAGTATCTACCACTTTTGCATCATCGTCGTCTTTATTGAACATAGCGAGCATCCCAGGGTGCTCATCCACGTAATTAGTAAAATTGGAATCGAAAAAATAACGCCACTTACTCCGGCTTGCGTTGGCGACGAATTCATCTTTTTCGGAGCTCCCCCCCAAAAGCGAAGCCGAGGAGACAAAAAACGATATGATCCCCAAAGATAACAGTGCAATACTCGCATAAGCCTTTTTGAATGTCTGTTTATTGGCTACCCAAAGGGGAACCCAAGAAATTACGATCAATAATAAAAGTAAAGCAATATTGGTAAAACTCAACATACCACTGGCCTCCAAAATTTGCTTCATCTCTTCCGAACTGTAATAGAACATATCAGCCCCAAGCAAATTTCTCGATTCGCCAAAATACAAAAACAAGATGAATTGCATAACGACAATAAACGAGAACGATATGACCATAAGAAGTCTTGCCCAAAAACTGCTGATGAACTGAAGCAATAAATAGCCGATTCCCAAACAGGCCAAGGATTGAAAGATAAACAAGATGTTATCCAAAAACAGGTATTTCCCGGCATGTGACTCCGAAAGCTGAGAAAATCGACGACCGTACCACCACCACTCGACACCAACAGATAACATATACAAGGCAAAGACAACCAACATAACAGGTCCTAAGCTCTGTAACGACAGAGTTAATCGCTGACCAAGGTATTTCCAAACCGACTCATTGGCATCTTTTTGTTGAAAGCCTTGCCGTGTCATTTCTCCCCAGCCATGCTGCTTGCGAAAGTAATCAACAACCCCCTGTACCCCAGCTTTAACAACAATGGGATGAAAGTATAAAGGTTCTAGTATCGCGGTAGTTATCAGGGTGGAAAGATCTCGTTTCTTCGAATAAACCTGATGGCTAACAAGATCAACCAAGATGGCATAGATCGAATACAAAATTCCGGAAGCAATCACCAGTGCAAATAGTGCAACGAAAAATGGCCAATTGATTATTCCTAGAATTAAAAAGATTAGAAAAACAATATAGCCCGTAAATTCGACAATGGGTCCCAAGAATTCAAAGAAAAACCAATAAGGCATACTGAGCATACCAAAACGGCCGTATTTGGGATTGAACATGAGTTTTCGATGTTTCCATAAGGTTTCCATCGTGCCCCGCATCCAACGATTGCGCTGCTTACGCAATACTTCTTTTGACTCGGGTACTTCCGTCCAGCACAATGGATCAGGAATGTTGACCACCTCGTAGGCTTGCTTTTGCTCCTCCATATAGCGGCGCATACGAACAACGAGTTCCATGTCTTCTCCCACCGTATTTCGGTCATAGCCCCCGCACGCTAATACAATCTCCCGGTCAAAAGCGCCAAATGCCCCGGAAATAAGAATTAATCCCGAAGCCCTGGACCAAGCCATACGGCCTAAAATAAAAGCGCGGATATACTCCAAAGCCTGCGTACGTCCCAACCATGATTTTGGTAGATTAACGTCGACCACCGAACCGTTCACGACATTACAGTTATTAGCCAAACGTATAACTCCGCCACAGGCTATAACCCGTTTGTCGGTCTGCTCCAAAAATGGCTTTGCTAATTTTAGAATAGCATCCTGTTCCAAAATGCAGTCCACATCAATACAGACGATATAATCTCCCGAAGAAATATTAACGCCGACATTGAGCGCATCAGCCTTACCGCCGTTTTCCTTGTCAACAACAATCAGCTTCTTAAAAGCTGGATTTTTGCTCTTATAGATCCCCCTTATATCCTTGGTCTCAATAGTTCCCTGAACAAAAAAGGACGTTGGTTCAAGTTCATAAGAAGCTATCAATTTCAAAATTGAGTCGTCTTTACTACCATCATTAACGATAATAATTTCCAGATTATGATAATACAGCGACAATAATGAACGTACGTTTTCAACGATGGTCATCCCTTCATTGTATGCTGGCGCAATCAGACTGAATGTTGGCGCGTTGGGGTTGGTGGCAATAATACTATAATCCGTAAATGTATTATTGTGTTTGTAACGAAACACCGCTCCATAAGCGTATAGCCCTATCCAAGTATAGATAATGAATACTGCTGCCGAATAAAGCAAAAATAACCAAACTATAATTTCGTATACGATATGGGAAAACTCTAACATTTTTTCTCTTGCAAAGCGTGTTTAATAATTTGTGTAAGTTCGTCGTATGTATCTTCACGTTGTGAAATCTCGCGCAAATACTGTTCTTCGCCCAGTACAACGAGTACTTCTGCTGCAGAAATTTTAATTGACACTTGGTTATGATTCCACAGTTGATCCTTTAGAAAATACTCACTTTCTCTACTTTTGGCAATCTTCATTGCTTTAAGGATTTCGATCTGAACTTCTATTGGTTGCAGATCAAAATTTTGCATAAATTGCTGAATTGTCCCACTGTTCTCAATAGCCTGCAACGTTCGTATGGCTTGTACACGAACCTTCGTAGATGGATGATCCAATAGGCTAAAAACTTCGGTATAAAAAGTCATCAATCTAAATTTTCGGATCAAACGCAATGTAAATACGACGACAGAATCATTTGAACTCTTAAGCCAGGTATCCACATGTAACTCCGAAAGCTCGGGTATTTCATGAATAGAAAACAATAAACGCAATTGTTGCCAGTCAGATAAGGGACGATCGAAATGGTCCAAAAAACCAAGTCCCTCATATCCCTTAAAACTTACGATCGCATATTGTGCTTCTTGATATACCGTAGTACGGGGATCATTAAGCTTGGCTGTTATCTCAGGGATTGCCGGTTCAACATTCATCGCGGCAAGCTCTTGAACCCCACCCGCAACCAGATAAGCTTTTCTATGCCGAAGCTTTCGCCAAGCCTCATCCTCCAATTTAAAATCATGAAACAACCTATTGATCGATTGTTTCGCTCCACCAGAAAATTTTCGATCCGAGTCAACTAATACATCCAAAAAAAGAGCCCGAAAAGAAGGTTCCTTCAGGTATTTCGCAAACTCCAGGTCTCGATCGCCATTCTCATCGCCACCTACTATAGTTTCCATAATTTTGTACTCGATGATCTGTCGCCAAGATTGCCTATTATGAAGGATTCTATAGCTATAAAAGCTGTATCCCAGTACTGTGATAATCAATAATAGTACTAAAATCAATACGATAACAATCGCCAGAATAAGCTCATGTAGCTCGATATGGTGGTGCATAATTTTATTTATTTATCAGGCGTTTTATCCTAAGAATCAGTTCGTTTGGACTAAATGGCTTAACCATAAAATCAGATGCGCCTAAATCAAATGCATCCACCACGACCTCCTCTTGGCCCATACTCGATAATACAATAACCGGGATTTTCTTTCCGATACTCTTTATTGCCGAAAGAATTTCAATACCAGAAGCAAAGGGCATCATAATATCCGTTACAACTAAATCCAAATTCAGTTCATTAATTTTCTCGATGGCTTCACGGCCATTTCTGGTCAGCACCACTTCGTGTCCTTCTTTCACTAATTTGTGTTCAACAGTACGTAGTATCAATTCGTCGTCTTCCGCTATTAAAATCAACATATCATTATTTATTTAAGATTTTTGCAATTAATTCCAATCCGATATCCATTTCTTGTTCGATGGCCACAAAAGCGATCGCAAGGTCTGTTTCAATCGTTGGGCTGATCTCAAGGTCCTTGGTCATTTGAGCCAATTTAATAAGTCCGGCTGTCGATGAAGTTCCCCGCAACTTATGAAGGAGTTCTTTGATGCGTACAATATCGTTTGTATCAATGGCCTCCTTTAACTGCTTTCTAGACCCCTTTATTTCCCGGACGACCAAATCCAGAAAAAAGGTTAAAAATGCGGGATCATCGCCAGCCTGTTCTTCCAGCCTTCGCATATCCAGATGCTCGTCCAAATCTTCCAGATCCGAGGCTTCGGCAGCACTGGGTTTAACCGATAACATGGCTTTTTCCAAGGCCTTGAATAAATCCTGTTGACGAATAGGTTTAGCTAGAAAGTCTGACATTCCCGCTTCCAGACAGCGTTCCTTTTCGCCTGAAATATTACCGGCAGTAACACCGATAATAGGTGTCTCAGCATAGGAGGACATTTGCCGGATCTGCTTGGTTGCTTCAATACCATCGACCTCGGGCATCTGAACATCCATCAAAATAAAATCAAATTGTTTCTCTTTGCAAGCACGAATGGCTTGGGCTCCGTCAGAAACTTCGGTTAACTGGGCGCCAGGCATGATGCTAGCCATCATGCGTAAATTAAGCGCCATGTTAACGGCATTGTCGTCTGCCAAGAGCACCTGAACGTCTTGACCGTACGATTCTGATGATAACGATAAGTTTGCATTCGCCTTTACTTGCACAGCATCTTCCCTATTTTGTTGTATCGCCCTTCTTAAAGTCGAATACAGTTCTTCAGATTTAATCGGCTTAAGTAGACAGAATGACCGCTCCTCCTGTCTAAATGCAGAAATCACCTCATGCTCTTCCGAGGAAGTATGTAATACAATCAATGGAATGCCTTCTTCTTGTTTTCTAAAGAGTTCCTTAATCTTTTCTATCGTTTCCAGACCCGATAAGATAGGCATATGATAGTCCATTAAAATCACATCGAATCGTTCACCTTTCATCAGCAACTGTAAGGCTTCCATACCGTTTTCTGCGAGGACAGACTCAACATTTTTATAGGCCAACATATGTTGAAGGATAATCCGATTATTAGCATTGTCATCGACAACGAGGACACGATTTAACGGTAAGTCTGTATCTTCCTCCTCCATTTCTTCGCATCGGACCTCGATATCAAAATAGAACGTCGATCCGACGCCCAGTTCGCTTTCCAGATTCAATTTACTACCCATGTATTTCAGGAGGTTGTTGGAGATTGTCAAGCCTAGTCCCGTGCCGCCGTATCGTTTACTGACGGAGCTATCTTCTTGTGTAAAGGCATCAAAGATGCGTTGTTGTTTCTCTGGTGGAATTCCTATCCCCGTATCTCTAACCGAAAAACGTAAGGTCAATTTATCCTCATCGTTGCGAAGTTTACTGATCTTAAATTCAATCTCACCTTTTTCCGTAAACTTAACGGCGTTACCTAATAGATTCACCAATACTTGCTTAATACGTGCCTCATCAATCCAAACAAAAGCCGGCAGCCCCTGTTCAATGTTCAAAAGCAGTTCGACTTCTTTGCGTTGTGCTTGATAGAGAACAACATTAATAACCTGATTCGCTACATCATATACATTATACTTATCGACAAATAATTCAAGCTTACCGGATTCGATTTTTGAAAAGTCTAAAATATCATTAATAATATTGAGTAAGCTATTTCCAGATTCATTGATATAGCCTAAGTATTGTAACTGTGTGTCATTTAATGGTGTTTTTAATAACAAATCGGAGAATCCAATCACACCGTTCAATGGTGTTCGAATTTCGTGACTCATATTGGCGAGGAATTCGGACTTTGCCTTACTCGCCAGATCGGCCAACTCTTTCGCTAATTTTAATTCATCATTTATTTTAACCGATTCAGTGATATTTTGTGTAAAAATAATGATCCCACCTATACTTCCATCAGCGAGATGCCACGGTCTTACTTCCCAATTGAAATGTTGTGCTTCGGCAAGTCCACCAGCCTGTATGACTTCATCCGTATTCTTATACGGTATTCCCTCCAGCGCATCAAGGTAGATTTTTTTTCTATTTTCCGGTATATTTGGAAACAATTGAAAAAAGTTACTATTTGGCGGCAAACTTACTCCTTCGTGAAAATCTTCCAACCATTGATTACTCACCGAAATATAGTTAAAGTCTCGGTCAAACATAGCAACCGAAGCAGGAACATAATCCACAAAAGCCCGTAACATAGATTCTTTGCGTTCCAGTTCCAAGAATAGCGATTTACTTTTATCAATATCCTGAATAATTCCAAAAACACGTTTACACACATCATTTTCAAATTCGGGAATGCCTTTTACCCGCACCCAAATTGATTCACCATCTTGTTTTAATAGACGCAATTCGGTATCATAGGGTGTTCTTGTTTTAACGGCGTTTTCAAAAATTCCACGCAAAATAACCTGGCTTTCTGGCTCATAAAATCCGATTGCATGTTCAAAATCAGGTGTAAAATCAGGATCCACACCATGAATTAACTTCGTGGAGTCGGACCAATAAACCTTGTTTTCAGCTAAATTGACCTCCCATCCGCCTACCTGAGCGACAGCATTGGTCTGCTCCAGGATTTGTTTGGTATGCAAAAGATCATTTTCAAGGCGCAGTCGATCCGTCATATTCAAGGCCGTACTGACAACATAAGATCGTCCATTTTCATCCGTTTCCAACATATTATGGTATAGCCAAGAAATGTCTTCACCATCTTTTGTTTGAAGAACCATCATTCCCGAGTCCTCTTTGTTGCTTGCAATACGTTTGAGATATTCTTCAACAAGACCGACATGATGAGACGGCACCAATTTCTTGAGGTTAAGTCCTTTTACCTCTTCTTTGGCATACCGCAATATCTCCCTTCCTTTTTCATTAACGGATAGAATATTACCGTCCAAGTCATGCATGCTCATCAGACCGATCGCATTTTCAAAAAAGCTACGGAATCTACGTTCAGAATTCTCCAACTTGAGTTTTTCTTCGCGCTCTTTTGTTACGTTTCTGCCAAAAGCCAGAATATCATGATTTATTGGATCATATTTGAAATGCCATTCAATTTCAACAACTTGGCCATTCTCTATTTTAGTCCTACTCGTTGATTGAACGCCGTATTTGGTTTCCTCAACCCGACCTAAGTCCGACACTAATTCCCTTTCAGTATCTCCCAATAAGGTAAAAATAGATTTGCCTAAACTATTCGACCTGGACAATCCCAGGACTTTACTAAATGCGGGGTTAACTTCTTTTACCTTGCGCGCCTCATCCAATACACAAATAATATTGTTCGTCAAGTGAAAAATTTCGGAGAAATAACCAGCCTGAACTTTTCGTTTTTTTCCCAATAATATTTTGGTTACTGCCTTGCCCAGCTCCTCCAACGAGTCTTTTTGTTTATCCGAAAGCGTTTTCGGATGGAAATCAATGACACAGATCGTTCCAAGCGCATCGCCATCATCATCCAGGAGCGGAACGCCGGCATAAAAACGGATATTTCCCTCGCGAATCAATGGATTGGAAGACGAGCGTGGGTCTTCAAAAGTATCTTCAATGACGAGGACCTCCTTACTCATTATGGTGTATTGACAGACTGTATTCTTCCTGTCAACGGTATCCAACTCCATACCAACGCAACTTTGAATACGTTGTGTGTCTTGCTCCATCATGGCAATTAACGCTGCGGGACAATCTGTAATCAGACAGGCCGCCTGCGCAAAAACATCCAGCTCAGGGTCTTTCCCGAGTCCCATTAACTCATAGGACTTTAATTTTTCTATCCTTCTTAACTCATTTTCAGGAAAAACATTATTTGCCATTCACTTCTACTATTTAGATCTGGTTTATTGTGACCGTGAAGTTAATAAAAACATTGTTTAACGCCTAAACAATAAGGAAATATTGCTCAGATAAATGTTTTATAAAGAACAATCAACTGCAAAAATAATTGGTGCTATAAAAAGATTATCCATACACCTTCTTCATAATTTAGTTATTTACTAATTGAATTTTATATCGTTTTTACCTTATTAAGAAAGCGGGAACTTTAATTCTACAGTGCATTTGGATAAATTGATCCAGAAAATAGCTTAAAAACGAAAGAGCCCCGCTAAATGTGATAGCGGGGCTCTGCGATAGGTATAAGTTAAAAAAGTTTTTCAATACTCTGTTCGGCATAGCCGGCACTTGCTGTCATTCCCTTCCCTCCGATACCGGTTCTAACATGTATCTTTGAGCTAACGTCGATTTCAAGAATATGATCTTTGTGCTGCGAATAATAACCTGCCCAAGAGGATGAAATCGAGGCACGCTCCATCGGCATGATACGGTTGGCTTCTGTAATCATCAATTCATTGATATAGGAATTCACAGCGAAGCCCAATTCATCAAGTCTGTTGCCCGCTGCATATTCGTGCGAATCACCGATAATAATACTACCATCCGTGGCCTGTTTAAAAAGTATATGAATTCCATAATTGCGTAGCTCCTGATAGTGATCAGGCAATGGAATTGTTTGAAAAGATGGGCAGTATTCTTCAAAACTCTCGTATCGACGAATGGTCAGTCCTGTTAAAATATTCCCTGGCAAATGGATATGGGCCAAAGGTTTCGTTCGCATCATTTGCAACTTGCTAATTTCAAGTCCACTATTGTCAAATAAGGAACGATATAAAATTTTAAACTCGTATCCATTGCAAATAAGCAATTTCTTCCCTTCAAAGTTTTGCAACGTACTGCTTGTGACAACAACAGCATCATTTTTATCCTCACAGGCCACAATTGTCGTATCGTATTTCAACGTATAGTCCACAAACTTATTTTGCATATAAATATGCAGCTGTCTAATCATTGACTCGGGTTCTACACTGAGTTCCTGCGGAAAAAAGATGGCCTCTTTAACATAACTAGCATTCATCACAGGATATTTCAATAAAACCTGTTCCTTCGACCAAAGTTCATGTTCATATCCTTTCGCTTGATAATGCTTAGATAACTCATGAAGTACCTGAACTTCATCATTATCTGAAGCAATATAGATACTACCATTTTTTCTAACGGATATATCCATCTCCCGCTGAATAGATTGATATATTTCAAGTCCACGTACACCATAATCAAACCATTCACCGGCCATCCCCGATGGCACTACTTGTCCAAAATTACGAACGGTAGATCCCACGGGAAAATTATCCTTTTCGAGTTGGAGCACACGTAACCCCTTTTGTAACGCATGATAGGCATGAAAGGTCCCTAAAATCCCGCCCCCAACAATAATTAAATCATATGTATTTGTTTTCATCTTTATAAATAGAATATCATAAAAAAGTATAGTTAACTAATTTGTACTTCTCCTTTTGTCGCATGCCAAGGAGCCAACAACTCATCGTCGCTTTCTTTCATCTGTTCTTTTTTTCGAATAAAATAAAGTAGGGAGAAGATGCCCAAAATCGCTCCGATAATAGACGCCGAAAAAACCAATTGAATAAAGTAATTTCCACAGGTAACAGAATTTGGCATAAACTCTTTGTTCACCAATATCAGAAAACTACCCAAATAGCCGATTGAATCAGCCATATACATCACAAAACCAATATTACTTTTCATACGATATGTAGCGATCATTCTTTCAAAAAATATAGCGTTATAAGGAATGTATGCCATATATAACCCCAAACCGACAAGCAACATCCAACTTAAACCATCAATCCATTGCCTCGTAAACAAATAGGTAGAAATACCTGCAGTAAGGAACCCCATAATGATCATATAGTGAATCAACTTAAACGCTTTAAGATTGTTTTTAACCATGATAAGACAACTCACCAACAGCAATACAATTAAGGAAATAGTCCCATCAACTTTTGCAAAAATACCCGCTCCTTTTACATGTAACATCTGCCAGATTTCTACCTCAAAGTTATCCCGCACGTCACGTAAAATAGTAAGCATCGTGTACACGATAATAGTCAATACAATCCCGGGCATAAAGGTTTTAAAAAAGTGTTTTCGCATTTGACTGTTCATTGCAACGCGTTCTGTCCGTAGCTTCTTATCCTCCGTTGTAGGTTCTGGGGCATTTTCAAGTATCCATACGCACAAAATAAAGGGTAGAAAAAAAAGTAAACCCGTCAAAAATGGCATCCAAAATTCATTAATATGAAAAGAAGACATCAACCACCGTCCAACAGTTTTTATCAGTCCAGAAGCAAAAATCAGACTCACGGACATTACTGCCCCCATAATCTCTGTAAAACGCCTTCCTTCTAAATAACTAAATACCAATCCCCAAACCATTCCCAATGGAAAACCATTGATAAAAAGAAAGACAACATTCCAAGGCCTTGGACAAAGTGCAAATGCCAAAAGCCCTATCCATGAAATACAAATCAATGCGATTAAATACCGTCCTCTATTACGTTGTTTACTTTCAGAAATAAATTTAATGCCATAGAACTTTGACAACAAATAGCCCAGCATTTGAATGACCACCATACAGACTTTATAATCGACACCAAAAATAGTATCATTTGCAAAGGCAGATGCCGTAAATGACTTTCTAAATGAATACATACTCGTATAACATAAAAATGCTGTAACAGCCAGAACAATAGCCACAGATTTCTCATCCAGTCTATTTATGCGTCGTTTTATTCGTTGGTTTAACTCCATCATCTAAACTTGTTAACAGACCTCATCGTCCGCAATCAAAAGTAAGACTAAACTTTTGTTAAGTATTTATAAACAAATATAATTATCCATTTGTAATACGAAAAGTATAAAATAAAAAAAGCATCATTGAATGATTCAATGATGCTCTAATACTTAACGTGTTATTATCTATTTCTTATTTTCAAAAAAGTATACAATTAGCATGACGGCCTTTCCATTTCCAACATTGCGCGGTGTATGTGATAGTCGTCCATTAAAGAAAATCGAATCGCCCTCCGCTAAGCTAATTTTTTGATCATTGAAGATATACTCCACCTGTCCGCTAATGATATATTTATATTCATAGGCTTCGGTCTCCACCATGGGGCGTTCTGCATCTGGAAGCAACTCCAAAAGAACAATATCCATGGTCGAACTATCCATCGCAGTTGTAAAAATCCGTTTATAATGAAAACCTATCGCCGACTCTTTTTCAAACGGACTATACGTATCTTTTTTCCGAACGACCACAGGGCCTGAATCCAATTCAGAATTAAAATCTTTAAAAAACTCGTTAAGATCAATATTCAGTGCATTGATGATATTAATCAATACGAGTAAGGAGGGTATTGTTCTGTTATTTTCAATCTGCGAAATAAGCCCCTTGCTTACACCCGCTCTATCGGCAACTTCCTGTATGGTAATTCCTTTTTCTTTTCGAATTTCCTTAATTTTATTGCTAATCTTGAATATCGTATTATCTTCCATAACTTGGCCAAAAGTAAACATTTTTATGATGTCGTGTATATTAAGTTTTTATCACTTAAACATAGGTCACCTATAAAATTATGATATTTTACTGTTCTCAGAAAACTGAGGTTCAATAACAGTAGATTTTTTTTCATCATTCATTTTGCTCAGCATTGGTGAGTACTATTGGTAAACTTTAACCCAGTCAACACGCATCTCAACGGGTAGCTTGTCTTGATTCACTTCACCAACCCAGCTTCCGCCCAACTGTTGGTCAATCAAAAGATAAAAGGGTTGATCATAAGGCCACTGAGAGGGATCTACACCATCAACTCTTGGGTAAGTAAAGGTGTCAACACCATTTAACTGAAATACGATACGGTCGGGATACCAGCTTATACCATATATATTATACGCGTCAGTGTTGACCGAAGCGGTGCCAAAATGTTTCGGATTCTCCTTTTGCCCCAGATCCAACGTATAATAGGAATGCGTGGTCTGGTATATGATATTGTCAAAATTAAGATGCTCCATAATATCGATTTCACCATTTCTAGGATATTTCCCATACTTGTCCAACTCTGCCAGCATCCACATGGCAGGCCATGCTCCTTTTGCACTTCCTAGCTTGGCTCTGATTTCTATGCGTCCGTACTGAAAAGCAAACTTCCCCTTGCTCCATATCCCGCCTGTCAAAAATGGTCTTGAATCGCTATTTTTGTCTGTATTTTTTATTCCTTTGAGAATTAACTCACCATTTTCCCATCCAAAACAGGCGTCATCCATGCTCATATGCCGATTCCAATCGGCTTCCCCTGCTGGAATCCGGGACCATTTACTACTATCTAGCTTTGGGGAATTGAAGTTTTCTTCCCACACCAGCTTCCATTCTTTAAGCTCACGATCCTTCTTTTGCATATACACATAAGGATATTCTTTTGGACTATAATGAACACTACATGCAGAAAACAGTAAGAAAAAACAACTTAGGCTTAGGACTCTCTTCATAATTAAAATAGTGGTTTCGCAAAAAATGATTTAGGCCTAAATTTAGACATAAATTACCATAACCGACAACTCCGCTAAAAATTAATAGAAACAAAGATTCAAACGCAAAAAATGAGATTGCGCAAAGTCCTTAAAACATAGGGTGAGCATTTGCCGCGTTCTTAGGTACATCTTGCTGCGCGTCCCAATGCTCTACGATTTTACCTTCTTCCAATCTGAAGATATCGATTGTCGATTTAAGGCTACCATCTGGATTCTTATTTTTTAGGTGTATGAAGACCAAGTCGCCGTCCGAAGCAATATGCTGTACATCAATCTTTGTCTTAGGCTGCCCTTCAAACCACTTTGTCGCAGCGAGCTTAAACGCTGCTGCCCCATCCGCAACAGCGGGATTATGTTGGATATACTGAGGAGAAATGTACTTGTCAACTGCAGAAATATCCTTATCACCAAACATTTGCGATAAAAATCTAAAACGATTCTTTTATTCTCTTTGTTTTCGTCAAGTTGTTTTTGCGCAGCTTCTTTGGATTCATCTGTCGAAGGTTGCTGACAACCCAGCGTTAGCAATAAAACAGAGAAAGTCATAACCTTAACCATTATTCTATTTTTCATCTTTAAATCCATTTTAATTGAAGTCATCGATTCACACCTCACCTTAGCACACTCCAATTTACCTAATTTATACAATATAAACAGCTTTTATCTGAGGTCTTTTACTTTATAAATATTGGCATGATAATTGGATTTATTCCTATAGTATAATATTCAGAAATATACATTTCATAAATTTAGGTTAATAATTGGTTAGGTTAAACACCTGAAGTCCCCAACTTCAGGTGTTTTTTATATATTTTCGAAAATCAGTATTGCTATAAAAACAAAAATGACAATTATCGCTTTTATTAATCTAGTTCAATAAAATTCCTTATTGCGCGATGTAACTTTACGTCAGTTAAGAAAATAAAATTATCAGCTATGGAAAATAAAATATTAGGACTACATCACATTACGGCGATAGCAGACAATGCAAAGCGAAATCTCGATTTCTATACAAAAGTACTGGGCGTACGCCTTGTCAAAAAAACAGTTAATTTCGACGACCCAAGCACCTACCACTTCTATTTCGGTAATGAACAGGGCGAACCAGGAACGATTCTTACGTTTTTCCCTTGGGAAGGTATCGGAAAGGGTACTCCGGGAGCGGGAATGGCGACTCATATTGGCTATGCCGTACCTCAAGGGAGTTTGGATTTCTGGAAAAATCGCTTAGCGGAACATCAGATTAGTTTACAGGAAAATGAGATTTTTGGAGAGAAGCTGATTTCATTTAATGATCCCGATGGATTGCAACTTCAGTTTATTGAAACTAACGACCCTAGAAAGGCATGGACAACTACCGACGTCAATGCAGATCATGCGCTAAAAGGATTCCATAATGTCACGCTTTCATTAAAAGAAGCAGATCCAACTATACGCGTATTGACCGATATTTTAGGTTATTCGTTTCATCAGCAGGATGAGAACCGCTATAGATTAACAACTGACAGCATTGAAACAGCAAACATTGTCGACATAATAGCGGATAAAAATCTGCCCTATGGCAAAAATGCGGCCGGCACAAACCATCATATCGCATTCCGGGTAAAGGATGATAATGTATTGATGGAGTATCGCGAAAAGGTCCTTTCGGCAGGGCTGAATATCACAGAAAAAATAAATAGAGATTACTTTTTCTCACTCTATTTTCGTGAACCTGGCGGTGTCTTATTTGAAATCGCGACAGACAATCCCGGGTTTACAGTAGATGAACCCTTATCCACTTTAGGAGCGGCACTCAAATTGCCAAAACAATATGAAAGCTATCGTTCGCAGATTGAACAGACATTGCCAAAAATCGATTAATAAAAGTTTATAAAAATCATTTTACAAAAGAAAAAGTTATGGAAAGAACTGAAATTGTATTAGACAAAAATCAACGTGGGGAGCTCCAATTATTCTCCGACGATCACAAAGCAGGTTTAATGAGCATCGCTATCATTGACGGGAATTTAGTAGTTTACCATACAGAGGTAGACGAAGCTTATGAAGGCCGAGGATTTGCCAAAATACTTCTTGAGAAATTGGTATCTCATGCGCGTGAAAACAACATGAAAATTGTTCCTTTATGTCCTTATGTAAATGCACAGTTTCATCGTCATCCAGAGCTTTATCAGGATGTTTGGTTTAAAAAAACGGTATAAATTACCATAAAAAGAAGGGACAAAATGAGTCATTCAATCAATATTAAAACGGCTGGGCAAAGTTTGGAACAGGCAAAAAAAGCCATCGTCATGATCCATGGTCGTGGGGGAAGTGCAGAAGACATCCTTGGTATGTCATCCTATCTTCATGTCGATAATTTTGCGTTACTTGCACCACAGGCAGAAAATCACAGCTGGTACCCCTATTCTTTTATTGCTCCCGTACAAGAGAACGAACCCTGGTTGAGTTCTGCAATTGATCTGATCGATCATACGGTCAAACTAGCTTTAGCCAATGGAATCCTCACCGAAAACATCTATTTTTTTGGTTTTTCTCAGGGTGCCTGTTTAACACTAGAATACCTTACACGGCATGGTCAACGCTATGGTGGTGCTATAGCAATTATTGGCGGAGTAATCGGTGAAGAAATTAACAGGGATAATTACAAGGGTGACTTTGCTCAAACACCTATTTTTATAGGCACTAGCGATCCAGATTTCCATGTTCCTCTTGAACGGGTGGAAGCTACAGTAGCCATCTTAGAACAAATGAATGCCAATGTAAAGCTCATGGTATATCAAAACGCAGGCCACTCCATCAACCGCGAGGAGATCGATCTTGCAAACGAATTCGTTCTTTAAGAAAGACAGAAATGATCCATTGGTAAGAGTGATCCATTGGTTGTTGATTAACTATGATTAATCAACAACCAATTTTTTCGACACATTAGACTTTAGGGTATTTATAGCCATTATGATAAACTGATGCCAGGTACCTATTCGCTTTCTGATCCGTAAAATGCTGTTGTTCTTTATCCCAATAGAGTTTTTGTCCTGTCCTAAATGCAATATTTCCCAATTGAGAAAAGATGGCAATATGGGCTCCTACTTCAATTGGTGCATGGAGTATTTGTGGATTACGTTGGCGAATGGCAGCCACAAAATTTTCCATATGTTTATCCAAGCCATTGTCTAAAGAAGGTTGGATAGAGACCGCTTCCATCCTTCCTTTTTCTGGAATGACCTCCCATCCCGATCTATTCAACACCAGCGTACCATTGTTACCAATAAATGCGACACCATGATTACGATTATAAGGTCCGAGATCAATACCCTTAGCATGCTCCCATTGGATGTTGAAGCCCTCAAACTCATATACGGCAGTCATGGTATCAGGCGTTTGGCCAGCATCGTCCGGGAATGCGAACTTACCTCCTGAGGCCATGATGGATTTTGGATCAGAAACTTTCATCCCCAGTAAAGCATAATCCAACATATGCACGCCCCAATCTGTCATCAAACCACCCGCATAGTCCCAAAACCAGCGGAAATTAAAGTGGAATCGATTCGAATTAAATGGTCTTTTTTGTGCCGGACCTAGCCATTCCGTATAATGCACACCTGCGGGAACCGGTTCATCGGGTACAATGGGAATAGCACTTTTCCACCCCTGATAAGACCAAGCTTTCACCAATCGTATTTTACCTAATTTACCCGAATGAACAAAATCAATGGCGTCCTGGAAATGTTGCTGGCTCCGTTGCCACTGTCCAACTTGCACAATAGCCTTATTCTTTTTTGCCGCCTGAACCATTAATTGACATTCAAGGATAGAGTTACCAATAGGCTTTTCGACATAGACGTGTTTCCCCGCATTTACGGCATCGATCATTTGCAGGCAATGCCAATGATCCGGAGTTGCAATAATGACCGCATCCACCATTGGGCTGTTGAGCATTTTTTTATAATCTACAAATGTTTCGACATGTATGTTTCTTTTTTGAAGTTCTTCCGCTCTCTTTTTAAGAATATTTTCATCCACATCGCAAAGAGCGGTACAAACCAAGCCATCATTCTTTAACAACGCATTCAAATCAGCCCAGCCCATACCATTTACACCAATTAATCCAACCCGGATGGATTGATCTAAAAAGGTTGAACCTTTCGCATTTAAAAAAAATGTTGAAGCAGCTAAAACAGTAGACGTTTTGATAAAATCTTTTCTATTCATTGGATATTGGTTTAAGTTTTGTTTTTAACGGATATCATCTAAATATCAAATACGAATAGACTACATATGCTTGGATGAATGCCATTTAACAAGAATTACGTTCTTTATTATTAAAAACAAATTACTTCGATGAAAATACAAAAATGAATTTAGGTGCTCGCAAAAAGCATTGTAAAATATATATCGACAATTGTTGCGGAACCTTATGGACAAAACGAAAAAATGGTCGAGTTAGAATCACTCGACCATACATCTACCTATGAAAAACATGCCCGTGGGAGGGGCGCATGAAGTTAATACTAATTTCACGAAGAACAAACATTTTAAAAAATATTTATCTAAATAATTAATAATACTATTAACAATGGAATTATTAATTGATCATGTTACATTGGTTGGAGGGATTGTGTTTTATTAGGCATTTATGTTCAATAATTTCCTTCCTCTAGCGCTGTTCCAATCAACATCTTCTTCAAAAAAAGCCTCAGTTACAGAACACATTTTATAATTCATTTAAAAAAAATAAAAGATTAATCATTTATTATGCCTACCTTGCCGCACTTAATTAAAAATAATGAATACAGGTAAAATTAAATTTTTCAATGAAACTAAAGGTTTTGGTTTTATTACACCAGAGGATGGTAGTGCAGATGTTTTCGTACACGTTTCTGCGCTTAAAAACCAAGTATCTGAAGGCGACGTTGTAACTTATGATGTAGAAAGAACTCCAAAGGGGATCAGCGCTACAAATGTAAAATTGGCGTAATCCAAAAAATACACTTTCTTGTTAATGGGGTAATTCTTAATGACTTATCCCATTTCTTTTTCCTATTCTTCCTTTACAATTTTTCAGCAATCCTTTACTTTTCCGTTGAAGACTTTTAGTTTTCAAATAAAAGCATAAAAAGGATTCTCAAAGGTTTTATTTAAGACAAATTCGAACATACTATTTATGGAATTTAAACAACTCAGTTTAATCGCTCCGCTTTTAAAAGCAATAACAGAAACAGGCTACACACACCCCACTGCAATTCAACAGAAAGCCATTCCAGTTGTATTGCAAGGCAACGATCTTATTGGTTGTGCACAAACGGGAACAGGCAAAACCGCCGCTTTTGCACTTCCGCTTTTACAACGTCTTGAAGAAACTAAGACTTCAGGTAAGCTCGTTCCGATTAGGGCTTTGATCCTTACGCCAACACGTGAACTAGCCATTCAAATTGGAGACAATATAAACTTATACCGGAAATATCTAAAACTAAACTACTGCACTATTTTCGGTGGTGTAAGCCAAGAAAAACAAGTTAAAGAAATTAAAAAGGGCGTCGATATTCTTGTAGCTACCCCAGGCCGCTTACTGGATTTAATGAATCAAAAAATAGTTTCTCTAGATAAAATCGAAATCTTAATATTGGACGAGGCGGACAATATGCTGGACATGGGCTTTATTCATGACATCAAAAAGATCCTGGCCAAAGTTCCGTCAAAACGACAAACATTATTCTTCTCGGCAACGATGCCACCCAATATCCGTAAATTTGCACATGGCATATTACATAAACCTATTGAAGTTGACGTCACCCCGGTAAGCTCAACGGCCGAGAAAGTCAATCAATCTGTATTTTTTGTTGAAAAGAAGGATAAGATCAAATTATTGACGAGCATACTAAAAAAGCTGAAGCATGAGCGTACCATTGTCTTCTCCCGAACAAAACACGGAGCGGATAAAATCGTTAAGTTACTTGCGAAAAATGGTTTGAGAGCAGCAGCCATTCACGGAAATAAATCTCAAAATGCGAGACAAAAAGCGCTAGGTGAATTTAAGGACAGTCATCTTAAAATATTGATCGCTACCGATATTGCTGCAAGAGGAATTGATATCGAACAACTCCCCCTTGTGATTAATTATGATCTCCCTAATGTACCGGAAACCTACGTTCATCGCATCGGAAGAACAGGAAGAGCTGGCCAGGAAGGAAAAGCCGTTTCTTTTTGCGATGTAGAAGAAAGACCATATTTAGCTGATATTGAAAAATTAATCGGACTAAAAATCAAAATAGAAAAGATCAATAAATAGATCTTTATAAAACCTCAAGTAAAAGGCCCTAAATTATTGGATTTAGGGCCTTTTATGTTTTATTTATGGTTTGCGATCTGCCATCAACAGTGTCGATGGCGTGAAAGGAAGCCAATGTACTTTTTTATTGACAATTTTGTTCCAGCTGGGAAGGCTGATCAACATTAAGTCTTGCTCCTGCCAGGTCTCACGGTTTAACTCTTTTTCAGTTATTGTAAGATGATTTGGTACAAGTTGTTCCAATTGCCTCAATTTCTCTTTAAAGCTCTCATTGGTTTTCAGCACTTGGTTGAGATCCCACACAATGACTTGAGCATCGGAATGCTGTATTAGACGCTGTATCATTTCACCAAGAAATTCATCGTTTTTTAAGACAACAGGAACAACCACACGATTTGCCTTTAGAAAATTTTTATCGATTAAGATACCTACCTGTGCATTTACTTTAGCATTGATTTGCTGATTTCGATCGAAAGTCATGAAAGGAGACTCTGCATTTGTAACCGTATGGAATAACTTCTCGGGATTCACAATCCGGGTAGTAAAATCTAAAAAACGCCCCAGTAAGCTTCCCTCATAAATTGATTCACTGACACCCAACAATAATAAGTCCTGATTGCGCTCATTGGAAGTTTGAACAATCTCATTGTCAATATCACTGGAGATTTTAAAAATTGTCTGGATCGGTTGCTCAAGCTGCATCGCCACCTGCTTAATTTCACGGAAACTATCCAGCTCCTGGATTTCCACTTCATAATGATGTAATTCGTTGGCAGGCTCAATATGTAATGCCGTAATTTCAGCGTTCTTTTTTGATTTCAACGTTAAAGCATCAGCCAGATACAATAGTGAAATCCCCGTGTTACTTTTCGCAAAAGACAGTAGAATCTTAAATTTTGATTTATCACGGAAATCTTCCTGTAGTGAATTTTTCTTAGGTCGATAGAGGAAATTGATTAAATCTAAAGATGGTCCCGTCATAAAAGTAGTGACCAACGCCATTACAACCATCATCGAAAATAATTCAGCACTTAAAACGCCAAGATCGTATCCAATATTGAGGACGATAAGTTCCATTAGCCCCCGCGTGTTCATTAAGGCACCAATACTCAAACTATCTTTCCAGCTTTGACCAACAAAGCGCGCCGCTAACGTACTACCTGCAAATTTACCAATAACCGCAACCAAAATAATCCCAATGGTAATCATCCATAACTGAGGGTCATTAAGCAGACCGATCTGCGTGCGGAGACCTGTAAAGACAAAGAATAAAGGTAATAGTAACAAGGTTGAAACATCTTCGATTTTTTCGATAAATGCTGTCCGGAATCGACTCCCTTCGGGCATAATAGCTCCGGCCATAAATGCTCCAAAAAGTGCATGGATTCCGATTACTTCGGTCGCATAAGCCGACAATAACAGCACAATAAAGAAAATAGCAACAACAGGCTTACTTAGGGCTTCTTTACTTCCTTTTACCTCTCCAACGCGCATCAAAAATGGACGAACGATCTTAATCATGATGAGCACATAGGCAACAGCCAGCCCGATGGTATATAATGCACTAGCAAAATCACCCGCTTTGACAATTGCTATCACGACAGCCAGAATACACCAAGCTGTAGTATCGTCTGCAGCGGCGCAGGTAATCGCCATTGCACCTAACTTACTTTTTTGCAACCCCCTTTCTTGTATAATTCTAGCAAGAACAGGAAACGCTGTTATACTCATGGAAATACCAATAAACAAGCTGTAGGATAGAAACTCTACATTTGTGGGTGGATGGAATAGGTATAAAAAATAAGCCAGTGAAATTCCCAACGTAAATGGGATCACAATGCTTGCATGAGAAATGACAACAGCATCATGCGCTTTATTTCGCAGCACATTCAGGTCCAGCTCCATTCCAATGATAAACATAAATAAGATTAGCCCAATTTGGCTCAGAAACTGCAAGTTACTAAGCGATTCTACAGGAAAAAGTGTATGCGAAAATTCGGGAAAATGGAGTCCCAGCAACGATGGCCCCAATATGATACCGGCGAGCATCTCTCCTATGACGACAGGCTGCTTAATCTTTATGCAAATCCAGCCCATGATACGTGCAGCGATAATGATTGTCACGATTTGCGCCAGTAATATCGCTAGCGGATGCTGCAGACTATGGAATAAGGTTGATGTAAAATCGTTCCAGGCACCTTGACTTGTTTTCTGTCCACGCAGCAGCTCTGGAGCCTCCAGCTGTGTCCCCAAATGAATCACCCAATACATCACACCGAGTAACGTACCCACTAACACTACGTAGAAAATTGTATTCCTATATCTCCTCATCTTCAATGGCAATTAAAATAAATATAATGACAATAGCATACTAAGTCCCGACCAATATTCTTTAAACAAAGGGGGGATAAAATACATTCTCAACAAAAATATAATTCTGTTGCAGTTTTAATGCCTTTCAGCAGGTAGGTCTAAGAAAATATGTAATGAACCAAAAGAATTTTGTAATCAACTGAATTTCTCGAAAAACATTTTCTTGTACGATTCGCCCAAATTAAAAACAAGGGGTAGATTTTGTTCGTCCAACAAAGTGCTTGTAATTTCATCAGCCGAGAAAAATTTGACGATCTTGGCTGCAATGATCTCTTTTTTATTGATACGGATAAAATCCTGTTCAGGCAAGATCTCCATCAGCTTATCAAAGCTTATATTTTTCAATAAAATAAATGAACCATCCGCCAAATAAACTGTTTTATCCCGGCTGTCTACTTCAGCTATTTGAACATAGTTAATCTGTTCGAAATACAATACTGTTTTTCCTTTATTCGTATTAAATTGCGCAAACGAGACAGTTTCAGATCGCTTGCTGATTAGCTGCTCAACCTTCATAATGGCTTGTTGAAGACGTTCCAAGGACAGTGGTTTACGCATATAATCTACTGCGTTGATGTCAAATGCCTCGCTCGCATATTGTTTATATGCGGTAGAAAACACAATTGGAAAGTCTTTTAGCTCTATGGCTAGATCAAATCCGTTAAATTCCGGCATTTCAATATCCAGAATACAAAAATCAAAACTCAAATTGCGGTATTCACTCAATAATACAGTTGGATCATTAAAAGTTTTCACCACCTCCAAGCCAGGAATCTGTTCACATAGCATTTTCAAAAATCTCAAGCTTGGTATTTCATCATCCAAAAGAATACATTTCAAATTTTTTTCAATCGGCATACAATCTAATTTGAAGGTGGGCAGTATAAACATCATTTTCTACAAATCTGCGCAGATGATGTCTACCTGGATAATACAACATGAGACGCTCTTCCAAGGTTTTGCTACCTATTCCACTTTTAGACTTTTGCAATGGTGAACGTTTTGATATTCGATTGTTTACAACTAATTCGAATAAACCGTTCTTAAAGGTCAACATGATTGCGATAAAAGAATCCGGACCGTGAAAGTCCGCATGCTTAAACGCATTTTCAATTAAATCAACCGACATCAGAGGAACAAAAGAAGGTGTGTTCAATATAGCGTCATTTAGTTCATCAATATCAAATTTTACGCGGATATCAAATAAAGGGCTTAATTTAACTTTATTAATCTCAATGAGATTGCGGGCAAATTCAATTTCGGCCTTTGGTGAAACGAGCTCATCTTCACTTTCATACAACACGTAATCCAATACCATGGCCAATTTGTCCATCGTATAATAGGTTTGATAAGCATGGGAAAGTATTCCGTTCAACGAATTTTTAAGCAAATGTGGATTTAATTGAGCCCGATGGAAATGTGCTATCTTTTGATTGTCCATACGATTAAAAAGATCTTTTTGTCGTCTATTTTCGACCTCCAATTTCCGGTATTTTTGTCTTAACAATAGAAACAAAACCAATACTACAGCAACAATGGTCAGCAATAATAGAATGATTATATTCGAGATTTCAGTTGTCATGTTCATCCAAACTTAGTTAAAATTTCATTCTAAACGAAAAACCAGTTGCAGAAAACCTGGATAATCAAACTCGTTAACGATCAAATGAAATCTGAGCAATCTAAACAAAATACAGCACTGTAAAATTCTCATGTATTTATTACAAAAATTAACAGTTTCATTACAATTTAGTCACTTTGAAACATTAATTTCAGATTATTATCCTTATATTGAGACTATTGTAATTAGCCGATCAAATGATTGTCTACGCTATTTTGGTTAAACCCGCCTGATTTTTAATCAGGCCTAATATGAAACACTATGGAAAAGCTCATTTTCGAAACTAATGCACAACATCCCAGTCTTGTAGACAAAATTAAACAAGCTGTTGAAAAACTGAATGGCATCCACGAATGGAAAATCGACTTGGATTCTATTTACAATCTGTTAACCATAGAAGGCATTCGATTAAACCCGACGGAAATCGAATCGGAGCTTGCGCTCCATGGCGTCGAAGCAAGTCGTCTATATGAAGAGTAGACAAACGACTTGATAGCAAATAAAATAAGTTTCTTGGAAGCTAGATGGTTAATAACAACCGAATTCAATAAAACTGAACTTCTTCCAGCATAAGATTAATGCATTCTTATGCTGGAAGAAGCATCAAATCTTTTTAATAACCATGGCAGAGGCACCGCCGCCACCATTACATATCGCAGCCAGTCCTAATGATCCCCCTTCCTGTCTTAAGATACTACTAAGTGTTACCACAATTCTAGCTCCCGAACATCCCAATGGATGCCCCAAAGATACCGCCCCCCCATAAACGTTTACTTTGTTCAAGGGTAAGCCTAAAATTTGTGCATTTGCCAAAGCGACAACAGAAAAGGCTTCATTAAATTCGAAATAATCAATATCATCAATGGTAAGGCCTGCTTTTTTTAATACTTTATTTGTGGCAATACTAGGCGTTGTCGTAAACCATTCTGGCTCTTGTTCAGCATCAGCATAAGCAATAATCTCGGCTAAGGGGACAAGTCCAAGTTCTTCCAATTTTTCACCAGACATGAGCAGTACCGCAGCAGCTCCATCACTTATCGTCGATGCGTTCGCTGCAGTTACAGTCCCCTCTTTTTTGAAAGCGGGTTTAAGCTCAGGTATCTTGTCAAAATTAACCTGAGAAAACTCTTCATCCCGCGAAACAAGCACCTCTCCTTTTCGACTCTGTACCGTTATAGGTTGGACTTCGCTCAAAAACTTATTTTTTTGCCAAGCATCGAGACTTCTTTTATAGGAACTTATTGCATAATTATCCTGTTCTTCACGACCAATATGATATTTTTCGGCGCATAGTTCCGCGAAGACTCCCATGGCATCATTTGAATAGGCATCACTCAAGCCATCGCGTTGCAAGCCATCACTCAGGCTTTGAGCACCAAACTTAGCACCCCAGCGCATAGCATCTGCATAGTAAGGTACCCTGCTCATGCTTTCCATCCCCCCTGCAATCACAACATCCGCATCTCCCAATAGAATACTCTGCGCAGCAACCGCTATGGCTTTCATGCCACTTGCACATACTTTATTGATGGTTGTTGCAGTTGTATGATCTGATAAACCGGCGAAACGAGCAACCTGTCGAGCCGGCGCTTGTCCTAAATCAGCTTGCAAAACAGCCCCCATAATAATCTCGTCGACTAAATCACTGGCAATTCCAGCTTCATCAACAACCGCTCGGACAACCCGGGCTGCGAGCTTCGTGGCTGAAATTGACGATAGCGCTCCACCAAAGCTTCCAATTGGTGTACGTTTCGCTGCAACGATAAATACGCTTTTTGACATGATATAAAAATTTATAATTGTTTTGCTAAAATTAGGAGGCCTATCCTAAGCGTATCCGCAACAGCCCTTCCTCGTCTTAAAGATAAAAAATATAACAGATACCCCACAACAAGTCGGTTTTATTTTTTTTATAAAAACAGAATAAATAGAAAAAAAACAACCCAAAAACTTCCCTACTTAAACTATTAAACGAAAAATAAAGAATAAAAATTTGTAAAAAGCCAAGCCTTTTCGTTAAATTCGTTTAGATAACATCCTAATGGACGGGCATTCAAAAGGCCCCCTTACATAAGATAACCAGAAGCAAGATAAACGATTATGCAGACAATCCGGTTTACAGCTGAACATCAGATTTTTCGCGATACACTTCGCGCATTTATTCGAAAAGAGATTACACCTTACATCGATGATTGGGAAAAACAGAGGGAGATCGACCGGAAAGTGTGGAAGAAAATGGGTGATATGGGATTTATGGGTCTCAATTATCCAGAAGTGTATGGCGGACTAGAACTCGATTTTTATTATTCCTTGATACTCTGCGAAGAATTATCGTATTGTTTTTCTGGCGGATTTACCATTTCCGCGCTTGTCATTCAGTTTATGTCGGCTCCATACCTACTGAAATATGGATCAGAAGATCTGAAAGTACGCTATCTTAAACCGGTTATTGCTGGTGATATGATCAGCGCTGTTGCTATTACTGAACCCGGGGCTGGTTCTGACGTAAAGCAGATCAAAACAACAGCTGTCCGCGACGGAGATTTTTATATTGTCAACGGATCTAAAACATTTATTACCAACGGTTACTACGGTGATTTTTTCATTACAGCAGTCAAAACGGCTCCTGACCAAGGAACAAAAGGAATAAGCTTGTTAATTATTGACAGAAATGCAAGCGGAGTCTCTTCAAACAAAATCAATAAATTAGGTTGGCACGCCTCAGACACTGCCGAACTAGGTTTTAATAATGTGCGAGTCCCTATTTCTCACCTTGTTGGCATTGCCGGAGAAGGATTTCGCTATTTAATGGATGGACTTCAGTTGGAAAGGCTTACCGCAGCTGTTCATAGTCTCGCTACCGCAGAATCCGCGTTTCAATACACGCTTGATTATATCGCACAACGCGAAGCCTTTGGAAAAAAGATCCAGGAATTTCAAACCATACGGCACCGGATCGCACAAATGGCAGCCAATATTGCTACCACGAAAGCCTTTGTCTACCATTGTTGTGATCTCCAAGACCAAAACGAATATGCAGTCCAAGAATGTTCCATAGCGAAGCTACAAGCAAGTGAGCTCGCCGTCAATGTCGTAAACCAATGTCTCCAATTATTTGGCGGTTATGGCTTTACAGAAGATTATAAAATCGCACGTTTATATCGCGATGTCCGTGTCGGCACCATTATCGGAGGAACCTCAGAAATCATGCTCGAAATTATCGCGAAAATGACAATAGATCATGTGACTTATCAATCCGGAAAGTCCAAACAATAGAAAGCTTTTAAAAATCAGGACCAATACAATGGATGAAAATAAATCTTATAGGACACACCCTCTCTTTCGTGTAGAACAGGATAATCATCATATCATTACAATCCAACCTCTATCGGCAGCAGCTCCAGAGCAGTTGGATATGATAGGCTATCTCACACAATTTGTCGATTTGGTTACGTTCATTCTCGAACGGGAAGATACGGTAGGCGTCGTATACACTTGCCCGATTCAAGACGAAAAAATTGAGTATGCGCAATTATTTAGGCAGTTTTCTTCGAGCCGCTCGAGCCCTTCGGACTTATTCGAGCTTACATCAAAAGTTTTGCGTTGGGAAACGTTTAAAAAGCCAATTGTCTCTCTTTTCACTAACAATTGTACTGCGATTGCCCTAGCGACTATGCTATGGTCTAATTATCGTATCGCCTCCGAAACACTTCAGTTTGGCTTTCCGGAAAGTAGGTATGGTTTGTTTACGGCTTTTGGTGCAACGATCTATTTGCCAGCATTGATAGGTACTGAAAATGCCCTAAGTCTGTTGACACAAAGCAAACTTGTGAGCAGTGAAGAAGCACATCAACTTGGGTTAATCAATGAATTGGCGCAGAAGCCGGACGATTGCCTACCTTTAGCAAAAAACTGGATTCTTCATCCTCCCAGCATTGATGCCAACCAGCACACAAAACAAATGGACGAACTGGGGCCCGAAGCAATTCTCGCTATCCAAAAAAAAGCACGCGGCTTATACGCCGGCACAAATGCAGTTATTGAATTATTACAAAAAAAACAATTATCTACACCGTTTGAGGCCGCCGAGCAGGAAGCAAACTTGTACCTGCACGTATTAAGACGTCCCGAGCCACTCAGCATGGTCCGTACACTTCATTATGGTGTCCAATTGGCGAAATCACCCAAAACTATAAATCATTTTGAAGATTATAGCCTAAAAAAAATAGGCATTCTGGGTGCTGGAATGATGGGTTCGGGGATCGCTTATGAGGCGGCCCGGGCAGGAATAGAAGTTGCTTTAAAAGACGTTACACTTTCCCAAGCCCAACGCGGCAAAGCTTATGCTAAGCAGGTTTGTGAAAAATCACTGGCTTTAGGGGCCATGACCGCATCCCAAGGGGAACAATTGCTTGCACGCATAAAACCAACGGAACAAGTCGGTGATCTGAATGGATCTGACTGTATTATTGAAGCTGTATTTGAAGATTTCCACCTAAAAGCTAATGTCACACAAGAAAGCTTACCCTATTTAAGTGAAAATGGGTTCTTCGCGACAAATACGACATCATTGCCCATTACGGAGCTTGCTTTCGCAAGCTCCGAACCTAAAAGTTTTATCGGCATGCATTTCTTTTCTCCTGTTGACCGCATGCCTCTTGTCGAAATCATCTGTGGTAAACAAACCGCGCAAAAAACGTTGGAGAAAGCACTCACCACAGCTTTACGCCTCAATAAAATTCCGATAGTCGTACAAGACGGTCCAGGTTTTTTCACCTCGCGTATTTTCTTCAACTATTTACTGGAGGGTATTACAATGGTATTGGAAGGAATCTCTCCAACTCTTATTGAAGAGGAAGCGATAGCTGCAGGTTTTGCCGTAGGTCCCTTAGCGGTATTAGACGAAATCTCCTTGGAACTAATGCTCCATGTATATGATCAACTTCCACAACTACATGCCAGCCAAAAGCGCGCATACAATTACCTCAAAGGTATGGTGGATCAAGGAAGAAAAGGAAAAAAATCAGGCGCCGGATTCTACGATTATGACACTGAAACCAAAAAGAAGAAAATTTGGAAAAACCCTATAATTGCATCTGTAAAGGAAAATATAACGGCTACAATTATCCGTAAGCGTTTATTGCATGTTATGGCATTGGATAGTTACCGATGCCTCGCAGAAGGTGTACTTCATCAACCCATCGATGGCGATATTGGTTCCATCTTAGGGGTTGGTTATGCAAGCCATACAGGGGGGGTATTCGGTCACATCGATCTCACAACACTTCCTCTATTCGTTTCGGAATGTCAACTATTTCAGCCCTACGGTGAACAATGGGATATTCCAGCATCTTTAAGAGAGCTGGCAGATAAAGATTTCAGATTTTATAATGGTTTCGACTCAAACTGGTCTTAAAACCGACCTGTGCTCAACTGAAGAAGTTGTCTAGCACCTATTAAATGCTACCCTAACAGATAACCATTAAAGGGTTAAAAAACTACCAAACAAAGGATTACATCTTTAAAACTAAATATTCTATATAATTGCGTAATGATGTTATAAAGTACTAAACAAAAGCTAGGGCGAAAAATAGGGTGAGTCGCCCTAGCTATATCATTAGCGCACAAACAAATCCATGAGACGCGAAACATCCTGTTCGAGGAAAGTATCGTAGTCCAAGGTAGCTGCAAGTATTTCCTTTTGCTGTTTTTCAGAAAATACCCGAGCAAGATTTGTTTTGTATTTTTCAATTAACTTAGGTATTCCTTCTGCCCTCCTTCTTGGATGACCTATTGGGTATTCGACAACTACCTCAGGCAATAAGGTCCCATCAGTCAATTCAATGGTCAAAGCATTTGATATCGCCCGCTTTTGTGGATCGTGATAATCAAGGGTGAATTGAGTATCTTCGATACAATAAATTTTATCGCGCAGTGCATCAATTCTTGGATCAGAAGCGATATGATTTTCATAATCTTCAGCTGTCAGACGTCCAAAGATCAGCGGCACAGCAACCATATACTGAATACAGTGATCACGGTCTGCAGGGTTGTGCAAAGGCCCCTTTTTATCGATAATCCGGATAGCCGCTTCATGTGTACGAATGGTAACACGGGCAATATCCGAAGTACTTTTTCCGAATTCCTTCAATTGCTGATGAAGTAACATTGCTGCTTCGGCTGCAGTCTGTGCATGGAACTCAGCGGGAAAAGAAATCTTAAAAAGAATATTCTCCATCACATATGATCCGTAAGCACGTTGAAATTTAAATGCACTTCCTTTAAAGGATACATCGTAGAATCCCCAGATTGGAGCTGTCAAAACAGATGGATAGCCCATTTCTCCTGTTTTTGCGATCATGGCCAGTCGAACAGCACGTGAAGTTGCATCTCCGGCTGCCCATGATTTTCGGCTACCTGTATTTGGTGCATGCCGATAAGTGCGTAAAGCTTGTCCATCGACAAAAGCCAAAGAAACCGCGTTGAGCAATTCCTCTCTTGTGAGACCAAGGAGCCTACCTACCACCGCTGTTGAAGCTACCTTAACCAAAATAACATGGTCCAAACCCACTTTATTAAACGAGTTTTCAAGCGCCAAAACACCTTGTATCTCATGAGCCATAATCATTGCCTCGAGCACCACTTTAGTTTTCAATGGTTTTTGACCATGCGTAATATTGGTTCGGCTCAACCAATCTGCGACAGCTAAAATTCCCCCTAAATTATCGGATGGATGGCCCCATTCTGCAGCTAGCCAGGTATCATTAAAATCCAGCCATCGAATAATCGTGCCGATATTGAAGGCAGCCTGAATGGGATCCAATTGAAAATTTGTACCCGGCACCCTTGCACCATTCGGTACAACGGTCCCTGCCACAACTGGCCCCAACAATTTAGTACAGGCAGGATAAGTCAATGCTTCCAAGCCGCAGCCGATGGTATCGAGAAAACAGTAAAATGCTGTATTCCAAGCAACTTTTTCCTCAATTTTATAATTTAGGACATAATCCACAATGTCCACTAAAACCTGATCCGGTTGTGGTCTTTCATTTGATATTGCTGAACTCATTCGTGTATTTCGTATAAGACTATCGTTCTATTTATTAATATAATTCGTTTTTTTTATGCGCTAAATTCTTCCTCTCCCCCCTGTTCAAAAAGCACTTTAAACACCTTTCATTAATCCAAATTTACCGTTCGGAAAGAGGTACAAAAGGTCTATCATCGGGACCAATGTAGTTTGCACTCGGCCGGATAATTTTTCCATCCTGACGTTGCTCAAAAACATGCGCTGACCAGCCTGTTATACGTGAGAGAACAAATAAGGGCGTAAACATCTCCGTTGGAATCCCCATAATATGATAGGACACGGCGGAGTACCAATCCAGGTTCGGAAACATTTTCTTTTCTTCCCACATAACTTTTTCCAACCGCTCCGCGATCAGGTAGAGTGTCATGTCTCCTGCTTCTTCCGACAGCTCTCTCGCAACTTGTTTTATCACTTGATTTCTTGGATCCGAGATCGTATACACCGGATGGCCAAATCCAATAATGACTTCTTTATTTGCCAATCGTCTTCGGATATCCTCTTCCGCCTCATCAGCATTTGCATAACGACTCTGAATTTCGAAAGCGACCTCATTGGCTCCGCCATGCTTAGGTCCACGTAGCGCACCTATTGCCCCTACTATACAGGAATACATATCTGATCCTGTTCCTGCAATTACCCGAGCGGTGAATGTGGATGCGTTGAATTCATGCTCCGCATATAAATTAAGTGAAATTTGCATCGCTCTCACCCAAGACGGCGATGGGACCTTTCCGTGCAGGAGATGTAGAAAATGTCCGCCTAAAGTGGAGTCCGAAGTCTCAACCTGCACCTCACGTCCATGCTGACTAAAGTGATACCAGTACAACAGTGCTGAAGCCATCGATGCCATCAGACGAGTTGCAATATCCCGTGCACCAGCAATGGGATGACTATCCTTTTCTGGCGATACACTACCGAAAAACGAAACATAAGTCCGTAAAACATCCATGGCATGGGCTGTAGATGGCAACTGCTTAAGGACTTGTTGAACAGTAATAGGTAGGCCACGTTGACTGATCAACTGACTTTGATACGTGACGAGCTGCGCCTGTGTTGGTAGACTTCCATAAATAAGTAAGTAAGCAACCTCTTCAAAACTTGCCTGATGCGCCAGATCTAAAATATCATAACCCCTATAATGCAGATCATTACCACTTTTTCCGACAGTACTCAAAGCCGTATTACCAGCTGTTACACCAGAAAGTGCTACACTTTTTTTAGGCTTAAAACCTGCGCCGTTTGTCTCTTCCATCTGAATATAATTATTTGTTAAACAATTGATCCAATCGATTTTCATAAGCATAATAATCGATACTTCTGTATAACTCCTCTCTCGTCTGCATATCGTCGATCACATTCAGCTGCCCCCCATCTTCCCGAATATGACGATAAACAGTTGTAGCGGCTTTATTAGCTGCACGGAAGGCAGATAGCGGATAAAGGACAATAGAAACATCCGCTTGACGAAGTTCATCCAGGCCAAACAACGGTGTTTGTCCAAATTCGGTGATATTCGCCAAAATCGGAAGGCCTGTTGCCGCACTAAATTGAACGTATTGCTCCAAATGATGCACCGCCTCGGCAAAAATAAAATCCGCTCCGGCTTCTTTATAAGCCACTGCCCTTTCCAAAGCAAGCTCAAGGCCTTCGGAAGCCAGTGCATCTGTACGTGCACCAATGGCAAAATGTTCATCCGTGCGTGCATCCACCGCCGCTTTCAGACGGTCAACCATTTCAGATCGAGAGACGAGCTCTTTCCCAGGCCGGTGCCCACAACGCTTAGCTCCCACCTGATCCTCCATGTGTACTGCCGCCGCGCCCACTTTAATTAAAGACTTTATTGTACGTGCCACATTGAATGCCGAAGGACCGAAGCCAGTATCAATATCCACCAGCAAAGGAAGCTTACACACATTTGTAATGCGATCCACATCAATCAAAACATCCTGAAGTGTTGTAATCCCAAGATCCGGAATCCCAAGAGAACCTGCTGCAACACCACCTCCAGAAAGATAAATAGCTTTAAAACCGGCCTGTTCAGCCAAAAGAGCATGATTCGCATTGATCGCTCCAACAATTTGTAATGGTTTTTCATTCTTGATCGCTTCCTTAAAAAGGAAGCCCGGGGATTTTATCATAATATCGAATTTGAAATTCCATGCCCTATAACCTCCTTTAGATGCAGGTTACAGCGACTACTTAAGTTTACTTAGTCTGAAGGAATTCTTTTGAGGCCCTTCCTCTTAAAGATACTAATTATCACCGCAATAAAACAAATTATTTTCTACATTAAAGGTCAATGACAGAAGAAAATACGGTAATAGTCCCTATTAATTATAAATAAATTATTTCAGCGGCTAAAGCTTTCCCGCAGTCTGCTAAATGGCCTTAACAACCGTGTACTATTTTTTCTAAGGGAGGATACAGTAGCAATCAAAAAGCCCCAACTTTTGATGTTGAGGCTTTATCAGAAAGGTTAACAGGACGTCTTGCACCGAAGGGGTAAAATTGTCATTAAAACGAGCAAAAAAAAGCGGGATCTTTCGATACCCGCTCAATAAAGCATTTTAAACTAGTTTTTACCGTTATTTTTAGCCCACCATAAGCGTTTTCCCCAGTTATAATCCACAGTCCCTTGCGCAGCTGCTGTAACGTTATCCGTATTATATAGGTATTCATTATTCGGATAAGGCAGGCGAAATGGTTGGTCTGTATGTGGAGTTGCTGAATTTTGAATTTTTGAAGGATAATTGGTGCTAGGAATTCCCGTCCTTCTATACAAACTCCAGGCTTCAAAATTTTCTTTAAATAAAGCGACCCACATATCCCAATAGATACGATCCTTCGACCCATCAAATTTTCCCGCTCCGGCTAAATAAGCATTCACAGCTGGTTCAGCAACTTCGTTATCTTCCATAGATAGCCTAACTGCTGTTTCATAGGCTGCTTTAGCTGTAATTCCAACATTATAACCTAATAATGCGGCTTCAGCCAACATATAATAAGTTTCACAGGCTTTATAAAAAGGTACTGCCCCAGCAGGGTTATTGATATAATGGAGTCCAATCCATGAAATTGATGTTGAAGGGGAAGGATTAGTCAACGAACCATTAACAAACCCAACATATTTACCGGCATTATTTTTCTGCGCAATGGACTCAATCCGAGGGTCGTTCGTTTCCGTTAAATGATTGATAAAAATATCAAACATTCCCCAATTGTTGATGCGTTTACCGTAAATACCAGACTCATACCAAGGTTCCATATAAGGCAGATTTCCAGGGAAAAACATTTGACAACTTTCCGCATTGGTCTCAATTAATGGATATTTTGTCTTATTTCCAGCAATTTCCTCTATTGTAGATTTAGCTAATGCCGGAGCAACGGAAGAAATGCGTATTGCCATCCGCAAGCGTAGCGAATTACAAAACTTCTGCCACCTTAACATTTGTGTTTTTACATCCGGACTACCACTATTAGCCTCTCCATAGATGACGTCATAGTTACCAACATCATCCGTTCCAATACCAGCCGCCAATTCATCAGCAATTGATTTGAGATCCGCTAAAACTGCGGGAAAAACATCCTCCTGTTTATCATATTTGGCTTTCAATACCGAACCATCTTCTGGCCGTCCTTTAAATGCCTCTGAATATGGAATATCACCCCAGCCGTCCAATAAATAAGACCACATGTAGTTATTCCAAATTCTTGCTATAGCCCTTGTATTTTTATACCCTTCAGCATTGGCTTCTGTCTTTTTAAGCAGGTCTTTCATTTGGGTGATATTATAGTAGCAAGCAGCCCAACGATTGCCATAGGTATTATTTGTCGGAATCAATCCACTCAGGTTATCTGGATATTGAATTTTAACAATATATCCAGCAAATGTACCATAACCATCAACGTCGCCGCCAAACTGGTCTCCGGCATTTCGCATCACGTTGACCAACATATTTTGTGGTGGAACGTCATTTAAAGCATCCGGATCGGTATTAATTTTCTCAAAATTTTTGGTACAACCTGTCACCAAAAGAACGGCTAACAAAGGCGTATATTTAAATTTTTTAATGAAAGTATTCATAATCATAATTTTTTGGGGTTCTATATCTTAAACTTTATGTATTAATTAAAATGTAAAACCAAGTTTAAGACCTATACTTCTTGAGTTTGGAACTGTCGCTTGCTCAAATCCTACACCTCTAGAATCGCTAGATACACCTCCCGCTTCGGGATCTAACCGCATCGTATTTGATTTATGCACCCAAAGCAAGGCTAAGTTGGTACCCGTTACAGAAATATTAGCCCGCTTAATCCCTTTTATTTTACTATATAAATGTTTTGGTAAATTATACGAAATATAGGCCTCTCTTAATTTCAGGAAAGAACCATCAAAAACATACATTTCGGCAATTCCGCCATTTTCGTACCAGTCCTGCGCTGACGTTTCTATGGTATTTGCAACCCAGCCTCCTTTTCCGTCCGACATTGCAAATCGTTCATTCTTCATCACATCCCGACCTGCTACAATTGCCCTTTCACGAATGCCATCCGCAGCAGTGATTTCAGCTATACCCGTCGCATAACCATGGGACATCGTTTGTGACCAAATATCTCCCCCCTTACGAAAATCGAGCATAAAGCCAAATCTAAAATCTTTAAAGGTGAAGTCATTACGCATCGAAGCCAAGAAGTCCGGCACAGCATTACCAATCACTTGACCATCAAGTGGTGTAGAAACCAGACCGTTAGAACCCACTTTAATAGCACCTTTCATCGGTCCATCTTTTACACGATCGTATCCGGGGCCAACCAAGCTTCCCCAAGGGCGCCCCACAGAAGCCATATTGGAGATGCCCCAAGTCCAACCCTGTCTGTAATCTTTCAAGCCCAATTCAGGATAAAGTTCAACAACCTTGTTATTATCTTTTGAGAAGTTGACAGTTGTTGTCCAATTCAATCCATCTTCACGTTTCAGGATATCACCGCGTAATTGAACTTCAATACCCTTGCTTCGAATTTCTCCCGCATTTAAGAAGATACTACTAAACCCAACCACATTGGAGGTCGTCACTGGAAGCAATTGTTTTTTATTTATTTTTTGATAATAGGTAAGGTCTAAATGAAGACGGTCTTTGAATAATCCAAGCTCAGTACCGATTTCATAAGAAGTGATAGCTTCAGGTTCCAGGCCTTCGATCGCATAGACCATACTCTTGTACATTTGCGCTAGGTTATTATAAGCATCTGTTTGTGCATAATAATAGTTTCCATTTTGATAAGGTTGTGTAGCGTTACCTACTTTCACCAAATTAAATCGCATTTTCCAAAAATTCAAATAATCACTTTTCAGACCTTCAAATGAAGCTGTCGGAATCCAGCTTAAACTTGCCGAAGGATAGAAAAAGGATTTCCGTAGTGTCGATGACCAGTCATTCCGTGCTGTCAGATCCAAATATAATTGATCTTTCCAGCCCAAATTTGCCTGAGCGTAAACCGAATTGGATCGGCCTTTCGAATGATCCATAAACGTGTAGGCATCTCCTATTTTATTCGCAATCGTATAAACGCCTAATACATTTAATCCTTTGGCCCCTAGTGTACTTGTTTCATATTGATAATCGCGGTAGTTAGCACCCAAAATACCTGTCAAACTCAAATCCCCAAATTGTTTATTGAAATTTGCGATAAAATCTGCATTAAAATCGGAATTGCTATTTTTTATGTCATTGAACTTACCATCTTGGTTATCAAAGTTAAAATAAGTCGTCTCAAACATATGTGTGTTATAGTAATCCAATCCTACACGTCCCTCAAATTTCAAAAAATCAAAAGGTTGATAATATAAGGATGTCTTACCGAAAACACGGTTCATCTTCATCGCATTACGGGATTCATGCATCGTATAAAAAGGATTCATATGATAAGCGGAATTCCAATTGTAATAGGTATATTTCCCTTGCGCATCTTTTTGATCCCAATTATTTTCCAAGTCTTGCATATCCACCTGGCGACCAAACCAGATCAGGCCGTTCATTGGATTTGCTGCATCATATCCCTGCGTGACCAAGTTGTTACTTTCTGTACGCGTAAAGTTACTCATAATGTCATAAGACACTTTATCGCTAACCTTATATTCATTGTTCAGCTGGGCAGTATATTTTTTCTGATCTGTATTAGGTACTGTTCCCTTTTGATCCCTAAAGGAAATAGATGCACGTGTAGAAGATCGATCTGATTTGGAAAGCAATGAAACATTATGGTTTTGGGAAAAACCTGTCTGGAAGAACTCTCTAACATTGTTTTTATGTGAATTCCATGCTGTTGCCTGGCGTACACCATTCACAACCGGACTGTTAAACTGTGGTATCAACAAACCAATGTCCATGCGAGGCCCCCAAGATTCATCGATATTATCATTAACACCAATGTTTCCTGTGCCATCAACGTAACTGAATGAATTCTGCGTTACATAATCCTGATAAGATAGATTTCCACCAAATTTCTTAAAACTGTATTCATCCCCCCGTGATCCTTGACCATATAAATTTTGGTACTTCGGTAAATTGGCGGCTCTGTCGATGGAAAAATTACCATCGTATGAAATCTGGACTCCGTTTTCGGCCCGTTTTCCAGATTTTGTGGTAATCATAATAACGCCTGTACCAGCACGCATACCGTATAGTGCTGCTGCCCCACCTTTCAGTACGTTGATGCTTTCGATATCATCTGGATTAATGTCGTTTAGACCCTAACCGTAATCCACCCCAGTATAGGTATTATCTCCGGAACGCTGAGAGTTATTTGTAATAGGAATACCATCCACTACGATAAGCGGTTGCTGGTTTGCCTGTAACGACGTGTTTCCGCGGATCGAAATACGCGCTGAAGATCCGATCGCTCCACCAAATTGGTTTATTTGGACACCTGCAACTTTACCCGCCAATGCTCCTGTTAGACTATGTTGTCCGGCATCTGTCAATTCCTTGGCTTTAACCTCCTGCATGACATAACCCAACGATTTCTTCTCTCTTGTGATACCTAATGCGGTAACCACCACTTCGTCTAAATTCTCCGCTGAAGATTCTAATGTAATGCTTAAATTCGTTTGATTATTCAGTTGAAACTGCTTGGATTTATAACCAACTGCAGTGACATTTAAAACTCCTCCACCTGTATATGTTAATGAAAATCCACCATCAATTCCTGTCTGCGTGCCGGCACCGCCTCGAATGGTTACCGATACCCCTGGTATTGGTTTGCCATCCTGATCCAACACTTTACCTTTAAGTGCTGTTTGGGCATAAAGCGCAGAACATACTAGTATATTGGATGCTAGTATTGCAATACTTCTTTTGTTCATAAGCTAGTCTCTGTTAGTTAGTTTAAAATGCTTTTATAAAATCTAAATTATGCAAATGTTAAAACAGAGCACGCTATGATATTGACCAATATTACCCATATTTTAACATCAAATGTTAAAATATTACAAGTCTAACACAGCTAAATCCCGATCATTGACTTTCAACAAATAAACTGCAAGCATTTTTCAAATAAAAAAAATTAACGCTAAAAAACAAACCCTTGCCAAAATACTAGCAAGGGTTTTCGCTTCAGTAAAACAGTAAAAATAACTTACTTTTCAATAAATTTTTGTCCATGAAAGACGCGTTTTGCCTGTCCCCGTGACACCTCGATTTGATCTTTCCATTTTTGTACTTTGGTCGCGTTTAACTTGGCCTGCCCTAAATCCCGAAGACGTGCAGCCAAGCGCAGCATTGCAATCTCCTTATTCTGCAATTGGGATCTCGTATCCATCACCTGAACACTCACCCCTGTCGGTGCATGCGTAGCTCTGACGCCAGAACTTACTTTATTGACATGCTGCCCACCTGCGCCGCTACTCCGCATTGTTTGGAAATATACATCTTTCAAATTCAACAGTTTTTCCTTTTCCTCAGGATCGTACATTTTAACGTCGACAAACCAATTCTTCCGTTTGTGTAAAGGACGAAAAGGGCTTTTACACACCCAACAGATTGTACCAACCCAATGATCAATCAATTGTTCCATATCTCTTCCGCTCAATCTGACGATTAACGAACAAGGAAGTCCATCAACGTCTTCTCTTTCTATTTCCGTGACTTCTACACCAACTTTACGGCTTTCAACAGCGAGTCTATCGAATACTAGCCGGACAGCCATATTACATTCCTTAGGACCTCGTCCCGAAGAAACCTGTAAATACCTTTCTTCCATCACCTTTATTTGTCCATGCGTACAATCTTCGGACTAAACGTTCCGAGAACATTCACCAGTTCCTCCTGCAATTTCATCACCCGATGAATATCTTTATAAGCACGTGGCGACTCATCCAACGCGCCCCCGATCAACTCCACACCACATGCTTCCAGATCTTTCAACATGGCGCTTTTTGTTAAATTATTTTTGCAGGCAGATCTCGACATGACCCGCCCCGCTCCATGGGATGCCGCGACTGTAAACTTAAGGGGTTTCCCCTCCCTTCCACAATGAACCCCGGTGCTGTCATCGAGCCGGGAATCACCCCCAACACACCCTTTCCAGCAGGAGTTGCTCCCTTCCGATGAACGATATATTCCTCACCATTCACGAATTCCTTCCATGCGAAATTATGATGATTTTCGATCGTTACCACGGGGTTACATCCAAGTGCTTTAGCCAAACGTCGGTGGATATCCGTATGACAGGCCTGGGCATAGTCCCCTGCCAAATTCATTGCCATCCAATATTCTTGTCCTTCTTGGGTTGATAAATCCAACCAGGCCAAATGCTGCACATGACGAGGTAATGGACACAGTTGGGCAGCCAGACTCGTATAATGTTTAGCGATATGTGCTCCCAGGCCGCGAGAACCACTATGGGATAAAATCCCCAAATACTGCCCTGGATCCATCCCCCATTCGTTCCGCACGGTATGAAGCTCAACAATGCCCATTTCGACAAAATGATTTCCGCTGCCAGAAGTCCCGAATTGCCTATAAGCTTTCCCCAACAGGGATTTTAACAGCGGGATTTCCTGAAATTCCGCCCTACTGAAAATGATGTGATCAGACTTCTCACGATGCGTGTCGGTTAAACCAAATTTGGTATTTTCCTTCAATATATTTCTCAGTTGAAATTCTCGTCTTTTAAAATAACTGCCAGGTAAGTCGAATATCGACAGGCTCATCCGGCAACCGATATCCACCCCGACACCATAGGGTATAACGGCATTTTCTGTAGCCAGCACCCCACCGACGGGAAGCCCATAACCTGTATGCGCATCTGGCATCAATGCACCTTGCCTTGAAATAGGCAATTGCAATGCATCGTACAATTGTCTTTTCGCCTGCTCATCAATTTCATTTGCACCAAATATGTTAAATGGAGCTCCATGCGCGCTCAGCTCCCGGACACGTATTTCTATGGGCTGCACCAGTCCTTCAGAAAGCTTTCCCCATATTTTATGCTCCATAAATCGCTCCGGAGCTTCTAAAAGCTCAGCAAGTTCAAGAAGAATGGTTTCTTTATTTTCTTTCTTTCGATACCTTGTGATCAGTCCCAAAGCTGTGTTAACTATATTATTTTGTGGAAAACCTATTTTTATTAGATCTTTTCCAGATAATTTACTTCCCATTTTTTGTAAAAAACATACATAATTAGCCACCAATTCCATCGTAGAAATCGGCAGCATTTTTGAAAAAATTTCGGGAATATTCTTTTAGAGATAACGAATCTATTAAACAAATGCTCTTCATTATGCACAGTTGATTCGTGCGAAAGAGCGGATTATAAACAGCTTTTCAGAAAGCCATATGCCCCTAAAGTGTCTAAGTTGTATGAATAGAAACGAAAATCAGGAAAAATAAAAAGCCCGAATGAACTTCGGCTTTTTCATCTGTATTAATTGGTTTTCCAAAAGAAGTGAAGCGATCCGATTATTCATTCCAGCGGATTGAACAAACACGATGTGCTCCAATTTTGAAGAATGTCTTAACTATGACAAAAAGCACGAAGATTACTTTCAGCAAATCCATTTGCCTTAAAAGCTTGCGGTGTTATAATCTTGGTGACCAACATATCTCTTCGTTTTTAATTGTTATAATACTATTATTGACAGCAAAGATAAATAAGTTTTATTTAAACTTTTCATATTTGCAAAAATTTAATTCGGGTTAAATGGAAGTGGATCCTTTAGCACAAATTTAAAGTCGCGTGTATTCCCGCCTCTGGTTACGCGGAAACGCATTTCCTTTCCCTCTTCTGATTTAAAAAGATTGTGGATCGACTCCAGGGAAAATGAAGATGCAGGTCTACCATTGATCCATATAACCTTATCTCCCGGCATTAGTCCTGCGATTGCCGCAGGCGAACCATCACGAACCGTCGCAATTTTGTACATATTCCGTAGTACAAAGCGATACTGCACACTGTTGCCCATTCTTACCTCTGTACCGCCATCTTTTTGCAGAACCACGGGTATTTCTTCTTTTTCGTATTTAATGCCATCGTGGATAATTTCTAAACCACTCATATTCAAATAATAAAAGCGATCAAAATCTTTATTCTTATGAAGGTATATGGATTTGTTGGGGTAATCGAATACGACCTTAAATCGGCGTAACAACTCATTTCCAATGGAACCTACCCTTTCGCTCACAAATGTTGCATGCTGTAACGAACTCAATTCGGGATAGGCTACGAGGGGATAATCCATTGTAAACGGCCCAAGTTCGAGCGATCGGATTCGATTTCTTTTTCCATAAATCTCACCGTTAAATCCTTGCCCTATGTAGTCATCAATAAATGGAGGCTTAATATCAAAATTATTTAGCTTGGAAGGAATAAGCATTAAGGCATCGCTATTTCCCATGTCGATCAATACACGACCATCAATAGCCACATCGCCCTGTTTAAAAGCAACCGAAGTATAGGGGCGACTGTTTAAAATATCCAAGGGCAAACGCTGCATCTTCTCAAGCCCCTTAGGCTTGTTCGCTCTAGGATATAAGGTGATGCGATGTTTTTGAAAATCCATTTCGATCATTTGGTTTTCAAAAAAACGACTACCCATAATTCCATTCACTTCCACGCCGATCCGGGTAGAAATATCAATATGAGCGTTTTGAAGAATATAGATCGGTTGATCCGAATCTTCATATACGCCTGCAATATTCACGTGATTGCTGACGGATAAATAGCCATCCAAACCCTCTTCCCGACCCAAGCCCTGAAACTTATTAACAAAAATAGCGCTATCAATTGACTTTAATGTTTCCCCAAATATCATGGTTTCTTTAACACCTGTATCCAACAGGAAGTTCATCATATACCCGTTTACTTGCACAGGTATAATGACTAGGTTATGAACAAAAAGAAAAGGAATTTTGACATTCTTTTTCCCGTTTAAGACAAACCCCACTTGTCCCTGCGTCATGAAAAAACACAACAGTGCCAGCGATAAAAAAACTGTTTTCATCCAAGTTTATATTTGGTATTTCCAATTTAAACAAGAAAATTCAGATTAAAGAAAGTTTATAAAAAAAAGCCCGTCTTACTGCCAATTCAACGGTAGGCAATTTATCTTTCTTATCTACAAGTCTGGTTGAGGATTACACCTACGTTACCGTTTCTTTGCTCTTTTATTGCTCTTTTATTGGCATTTTATCGTTAAAACACCAAAGAAAGACCAGAGAAACACCAAAGAAAGACCAAAGAAATACCAAAGAAATACCAAAGAAAGACCAGAGAAACACCAAAGAAAGACCAAAGAAATACCAAGGAAACACCAAGGAAACACCAGAGAAATAGCGAACGAATACTCAGGAAGGTCTAATGAAAGTCCCTATAATAAGCGAAGAAACACCAAAGAACAAGCTATAGCTATTGTAGCAAATTCGGATCAAAGAGCGATCAGATTAACTCTTTAGACACTGCTTGTTCAGTGCTTGTTCAGTGCTCGTTCAGTGCTTGCTCAGTGACAACTGAATAAGTAATGACTAATCACTGTCTAAAAACTGCTTGAAAACTGGTATTAGGTATACGTTGGTATTAGGATATATCCGTTATATTGTCTATCTTGATAAGTTATTATCCGGGTATTGTCGAAATCATCAGGTCAGAAAAACATAGGTGTATAAAAAAAGCCTCTTTACGATACGTAAAGAGGCTTTCAGTACCCGGAGCCGGAGTCGAACCGGCACGGTTTCCCACTGGTGTTTGAGACCAGCGCGTCTACCAATTCCGCCATCCGGGCATATCCGTTTGGGATGATGCAAAAGTAGGTTTTTTATTGAAAAGGAGAAAACTTTTTGAATAATTTTTCAATCAAAACCAATATAGGACTGAGATTCAGTCAAATAATTTTTCATTAGTTACTCAAAAAACTTGCTTTAACTGTGATATTAGCTGTTTTTTTTCTTGATGCTGTATTAAATGCACCACCTGAAGAGTATTCTTCGTTGTCGTTTTGTCCCGTTATCTGAAAAATTCCCAGATCGGCCTTTACCAGATTACCCAATCCGGCATTCGATTCCTTTGCGATATTCTCTGCACGTTGATGTGCATTTTTTGAAGCCTGTGAAATAAGTTCCAGCTTTAGATCCTCTAGCTTGGAGTAATAATAGTTAGGGTTACTGGAGCTAAGTTCTATCCCCTTGGAAATTAATGTCGATATTTCTCTTGAAGCATTGTCAACTTTATTTAAGTCTTTTGATTCGACACTGACGGCCTGCGATAAGGTATAACCGGAAAAAGTATTATAACCATTGCCTTTTCCATCGGTATGATATTCAAAGTCTTTGGCAATATTAACAGCCTCGAAACGGATCTCGTCAGCCTTAACCCCCTGTTGTACTAAAAAGTCCCGCACCAAATCTCTATCGGTAGCCAATTGTGCTGAAGCAGCACTCAATTCATAATTCTTTCGGCTAAAAGTAGCACTCCATTTGACTAAATCGGATTCAAAATCTTTTTTGGCATTACCATTAACAGTGATTGTCTGCGTCGATTTAAACTTATAGCGATAAGCTGTACCCAATATCCAGGTGCCGAGCAAGAGCACAACGCCCATTATAATCGAAATAATAACAGCGGATGATGATTTCATAACCAGTTTTTTATGTTTACGTAACAATGAATATACCAAAAAATCGATGTTTATTTATTTTTTATGAATAAATTGCGACAAAAAGGTTTAAAAATATGAATAAGAAAAGTATCTGTATTCCATTTTGTTTTCTGGCTGCATTCGCTGCCCATGCGCAAAAGAAACCATTGGATCATACGGTATATGATAGTTGGCAAAGCGTATCATCACCCTATATCAGTAAATCGGGAAAATTTATCCTATTCCAGGTCGTTCCACAAGAAGGCGACAATCAGCTTTTTCTCAAAACCAAAGAGAACAAAGAAATCATTCAAATTCCCCGTGGGTATAATGGAAAACTAACAGATACCGAAAATCATCTGTTAAGTTTGGTCAAAGCGCCATTTGCCTTAACCCGCGAAGCCAAGATCAAAAAGAAGAAAGCCGAAGATCTCCCAAAAGATTCATTGGCAATCTACAATGTAACAACGTCATCCCTTGTCAAATTTGCGCAGGTAAAATCCTATAAAATTGCTGATCAAAACAACAATTTCGTCTCTTTTCTTTTCGACAAGGAAATAAAAGACAAACCTGATTCAAAAACGGCTTCTGATGCCACACAAGCAAAGAAAGGCAGCGATAAAAAGAAAAAAACAGTGGCAACGCTTGCTTTATATGATCTAAATTCTGGTGATTCGGTGCAATTCTCATCTGTAGATCAATACGAATGGAATAAAAATGGATCAAAAATAGTTTTTTCAAAAAAAACAGATTCAAAAGATAGCCTATCAAAAGAATCTGGAGTCTACCTTTACGAAATAGCAACTAAAAAGCTTAAAAAGATATCAAATGGAAAAGGTAATTATAAAAATTTCAAATTTGATGAATCAGGTAATCAGCTCGCTTACCTGGGGGATCTCTCCAATGAAAAGGCATTACTAAAAAATTACAATCTATATTATTATGCCAATGGTATAGATACAGCCCAATACCTCGCAACAAAGACAAGCAATGGTATACCTAAAGACTGGGCCGTTAGTGGGGATGGCGATATCCGTTTCAGCAAAAATGGAGAGAAGCTATTTTTCGGCATAGCACCAATACCACGTGTCAGAGACACCACTTTGGTTGACTTTGAGCATGCTAAAGTGGACGTTTGGAACTGGCAAGACGACTATTTACAGCCCATGCAGTTGGTCAATTTAAAGAAAGATCTTGCAAGAAATTTCTTAGCGGTTACTTACCCCAAATATAATCGCAACATTATTCCCCTTACGGACCAAACATTTAACTCCACCGCACTTACACCGGACGGAAATGAAGAGTATATCTTAGCACGCACTGATTTTGGCAAGCGCATCGCAAGTCAATGGGAAGGCAGTACACGAGACGACATTTATCTGGTTTCAACAATAACAGGAAATAAAGAGTTAATCCTTTCAAACTTTTCAGGAAATGCAATCTTAAGTCCTGACGCAAAATACATCGTATATTTCGACCAAGATAAAGGTTCCTGGAATTCCTATCAGGTTAGTTCAAAGAAAAAGACGGTGCTAAATGACGGTATACCAGCGTCCTTTGCTGACGAGGAAAATGATATGCCTACTGCCGCGCAAGGATATGGCATGGCAGCATGGAGTCCGGACTTTAAAGGGATTTACGTCAATTCGAGGTATGATATCTGGTATTTTAACTTGGACGGTTCCAACAAATCCATCTTGACCAACGGCTATGGAGCTGCATCGCAGACAACTTTCCGCTACTTACCGCTAAAAAGAGAAGAGGACCGCGAACAAGCCACAACACTCGACTATAAAAAGGGTGGTTTTCTAACTTCCTTTGACAATAAAACCAAAGAATCTGGTTTCTACCAGTTCAAGGGGCAGCATAGCGATCCTAAAAGTCTTTTGGTGGAGGCAAAAACGTTCAGGAATATCAGCTCTTCAGCGGATCAACAAACGATACTGTACAGTAAAGAGGATTATATGAATTCGCCTAATATCTACACCAATACCATAAAGTTCAAAGACGAATTACAACTATCCAATATTAATCAGCAACAGGCTAATTACAATTGGGGGACAGCAGAGTTAGTCCATTGGACAACGCCCGAAGGAAATCAGGCTGAGGGAATTCTTTATAAACCAGAAAATTTTGATCCTGCAAAAAAATATCCCATTATAGCTTACTTCTATGAAAAGCTTTCAGATGGATTATATACGTATCAACCCCCTGCTCCTACGCCATCGCGTTTGAACATCCCCTATTTTGTAAGTAACGAGTACCTGGTATTTGCGCCAAATATAAGCTACAAAACAGGTCATCCGGGTAAATCAGCTGAAGAATACATCAATTCTGGGATGAGATACCTCGCTCAGAATGCATGGGTTGATAGCACAAAGATGGGAATACAGGGCCAAAGTTGGGGCGGTTATCAAGTTGCTCACCTCATTACGCGGACCAATATGTACGCTGCAGCATGGACTGGTGCTCCTGTCGTCAACATGACATCTGCCTATGGCGGAATACGCTGGCAAAGTGGTATGTCCCGCCAGTTCCAATACGAACATACACAAAGCCGCATCGGAAAAACCCTGTGGGAAGCTCCAGAACTATATATCGAAAATTCACCTTTATTCCATTTGGATAAAGTTAAAACTCCTGTTGTCATTATGGCTAATGACAACGACGGGGCCGTGCCATGGTATCAAGGTATTGAAATGTTTACTGCGTTACGCCGATTAAACAAACCTGTATGGATGCTGAATTATAATGGTGATGAACATAACCTCATACTTCGACAAAACCGTAAGGATATACAAATTCGCGAACAGCAATTCTTCGATCATTTCCTAAAAGGTGCCCCCGCTCCTGCTTGGATGAAGAAAGGAGTACCTGCCACCGAAAAAGGAATAGACTGGGGATTCGAATTATAACACAAAACAATAAAAAAGGTGTGATTTATATAAATCACACCTTTTTTATTAGCCAAAAACCATAATTTTTGAATTATTTCACAAAAAACATCAAAAAAAATTTCAGTTTTCAATAAAAACACAATATTTTTGAAAAACAAAATCAACAAAACTGTAATTTAACTACAAAATACAAATGTCGAACCTAAGATTCAAAGCAGTAGAAGCAGCAGGCTCACGCCAAATTGCTTCATTTGAAAAAGTTGAAACTAAAAAAGCAACTGACATTTACGGAAAGAATGTTTTTTCCGTAAACAAAATGAAAGACTACCTTCCTAAAAATTCATACAAGGAGTTAGTTGCATCCATTGAAGAGGGACAGATTATTTCAAGAGATTTGGCTGAACACATTTCACAGGCCATGAAAACTTGGGCACTTAACCACGGCGTTTCTCACTACACACACTGGTTTCAACCTTTAACGGGTTCGACTGCTGAAAAACATGATGCTTTTTTTGAGCCAGACGAAAACGGTGAAGCCATTGAAAAATTTACTGCTGACGCATTAGTTCAACAAGAGCCCGATGCATCTTCTTTCCCAAATGGTGGTATCCGTAATACATTCGAAGCTAGAGGATATACAGCTTGGGATCCATCTTCTCCTGCATTCATTTACGAAACAGGTGCTGGTAAAACATTATGTATTCCAACAGTTTTTGTTTCCTATACGGGTGAATCATTAGACTATAAAGCTCCTTTATTGAAAGCCATCAACGCAGTAGATAAAGCGGCAACGGATGTTGCTCAATATTTTGACAAATCGGTCACTAAAGTAAACGCTTCTCTTGGTATTGAACAAGAGTATTTCTTGGTTGACCTTTCCTTATATAATGCTCGTCCAGATCTTCAGTTAACGGGCCGTACGTTATTTGGCCACATGTCGGCCAAAGGCCAACAATTGGAAGACCACTATTTTGGTGCGATTCCAGAGCGCGTATTAGCGTACATGGTGGACTTGGAAAACGAAGCGCTAAAATTAGGTATTCCTTTAAAGACTCGTCACAACGAAGTTGCACCTTCTCAATTTGAATGTGCTCCAATGTACGAAGAAATCAACTTGGCCATCGATCACAACCAATTGTTGATGAATGTCATGGAACAAGTTGCTTTAAGACACAACTTCAAAGTATTGTTGCATGAAAAACCATACTCTGGTGTCAACGGATCTGGTAAACACAACAACTGGTCTTTAATCACAAATACTGGTGTAAATTTATTATCTCCTGGAAAAACACCTAAAAACAATTTGATGTTCTTGACTTTCTTCGTCAATACCATCAAAGCTGTTTATGAATACGCTGATTTGATGCGCGCTTCTATCGCTAGTGCAAGCAACGATCACCGTCTGGGTGCAAATGAGGCTCCACCAGCAATTATTTCAATTTTCTTAGGTTCTCAATTGGATGAGCTTTTGGAAGAAGTTGAATCTGCTCGTGTTGCTAAAAAAGTAAAAGCAGAGGCAAACTTATGGCATGGTATTCCTAAAGTTCCTGAATTAAAACTGGACAATACAGACCGGAACCGTACTTCACCATTTGCCTTTACCGGTAACAAGTTTGAATTCCGCGCTGTTGGTTCTTCTGCAAACTCCGCTTTACCGATGACCGTGTTGAATGCGATCGTTGCAGCGCAATTGATCGAGTTCAAAACAGAAGTAGATAAACAAATCAAAAAAGGCACCAAAAAAGATCTTGCGATCTTAAATGTTGTCCGCAAATACATCAAAGATTCAAAAGCTATCCGCTTTGAAGGCAATGGATACAGCGAAGAATGGGAAAAAGAGGCCGAAGCACGTGGTCTTTCTAACATCAAATCGACACCTAAAGCATTAGATGTTTATGTAAAAGAAGAATCTTTAGCCCTGTTTGAATCACTAGGTATTTATACCAAACGTGAATCAGAAGCTCGCCACGAAATTTTGCTTGAAAACTTCTATAAAAAATTACAAATTGAGGCGCGTGTCATCGAAGAGATGGTTAACAACCAAATCGCCCCAGCATGTTTCATTTATCAAAACGAATTGATTGAAAACGTCAAAGGATTAAAAGACCTGGGTCTGGCACAAGCAGCATTCAGCTCTCAATTGAACTTTGTAGAACGTATTTCAACACACGTAAATACCATCTTGGAGCAAGCTGAAGCAATGCGTCAAGAACGTAAAAAAGCAAACCAAATTGATGATGTACGTGAGAGATCAATCGCTTACGATGAATTGGTTAAACCATATTTCGATGTGATCCGTTATCATGTCAACAAATTGGAGAAAATTGTTGATGACAAAAAATGGCCTCTTCCAAAATTGAGAGAGATCTTATTTTTAAGTTAAGATAACTTCCCCTAAAACAAAAAGAGCCGGCGATATTGCTGGCTCTTTTTGTTTTAGGGGAACGTTCGTCATCTCTTGCTCCTTATCTCCGCTCACAACAATAGCTCCTATTTTTTTAATCGATTATCTTCGTCATTATTCCCTCCCTTTTTATTGACTGACTTAATATTCATATTACCAAAACGATAAGAAACAGACAATCGGATAACCCGACTATCATATGCATTTCGTATACGATAGTATCCATTTTCCTGATAACTCGACAATCTGCGCTGGCCTCTTGTATTGAAGACATCATTTATACCCAACTTGACATTCAATTTTTTGTCAAGAAATGTTTTACCTGCACCTAGATCAATGCCATAGTAAGACTGAAAACTAAATACGCCATATACTGCTGGCGAGAAATAATTGCCCGTCAGCTCCAGGTTTGTTGTTTCCCCAATTCGGATATCATGATTGGAACTTACCTGGAACGATAACTTTTCCAATTGGCGTTGTGCTCCGGAGTGTTCATCAAAACTAAACTTATTATAAAAAGCGCTGGCATTGTTAGAAATACTCCACCATTTAAAAAGCTTAACGGGTATATTGATATTCATGTTGTAATAATCAAAATAAGCCAGATTTCGATCGGTCTGTGCAATAGCTTTGGTCTCTGAATTACTTTCTATCACCTGAGTGATTGCATCGTTGGTCCTCTTGTAGCCCAAACTCAGTAAATAGCGATCTTTAAAGGTATAATTTACTTCATACGAATTGGTATATTGTGGATTTAAATAAGGGTTGCCATACTGATACGTGTATTGATCCAAATAATACACAAAGGGATTCAATGACCCATAATCAGGGCGGTCAATACGTCTGCTATAACTCGCACCAAGCTTGTGATTATCATTAATTTGTTGCTGTACAAATATTGATGGAAAAAAATCGGTATAGGTACGTTTTGTTTGTTGCCCAAGCGTCACTGAGTTTCCTAGGGAGCTCGTATTTTCAACACGCAGTCCAGTTTGTACCGAAAACTTTCCGAACGATTTATTTAAACTGAAATAAGCTGCTGCTATATTTTCATTGTACAAAAAATGATTACTTTGACCATTATTTTGCACAAACTCGCCTTGCTGATCCTGATCTTCGTACAACAAATTATTATCTGTTTTTACGCGGCTATATTTTAACCCCGCCTCGAGTTTCGTCGTTTTATTAAAAGGATGCACAAAATCGGTTTTAAAAACTAATATTTTTGTCTTAGAAAGCATATCATTCCGGAAAATATGCGGTGATTTAAATTCTTCCCAGTTTGCGTCAAAAAAATGGTTTCCAACAGTGCTATTGTCATTATTTTTCGAATATGAATAGTCCCCATTAAATGTCAATTCAGTCCCTAAGGTATCAAATGTCTTTTTGTAATTCAGATTATAAGTGAGGTAATGGTATTTAAAATCTGACAAATTACTTCCTAATACTACCGAATCAAGCTTTCCTTTTTGAGAAGCGATCAGATTGCTTCCCTCCCGTGTTGAATGACCATTGCTTACATTACCATTAACCACAAATCCAATGACCTCCTGTTTCCCCAGATTAAAATCTGCCGCAAATTTGAAATTATGACCTCGATAGCGGAATTTCGAATAAGAATCCGAATTGAAAAAAGTCGTCCCGCTTTTGGTATCTACAGCCCTATCGATATCTAAATCATTAAAGCCTAAGGCAGTTGCATAGTTATAGGAAGAAAATAAGTTCACCCAATTGTTACGATGGTTTATGAGAAAGCCACCATCAGCCTTTGTATATTTACCCTGCCCTAAATTGAGGTTTAAACTAACATTACTTCCAAATTGCGTATTCCTCTTTGTCTTAATATTAATAATTCCTGCATTCCCTGCCGCATCATATTTTGCAGGTGGATTGGTGAGTACTTCGATCGAGGCTATTGCATTTGAAGCTGTATTTTCCAATAAGCGCGACACTTCATCTGCAGAAAGATAAGTAGGCTTACCATCAATCATGATGATCACATTACTTTTTCCACGAAGGTTGATCTTTTTGTTGTCTAAAGTTACCCCCGGGACCTTTTGCAAGAGTTCCAATGCGTTATTTCCGGTTGCCAAAATACTGTTCTCGACATTGAGCACAACTTTATCAAGGTGACTTTCAATTAATGGCTTCTTGCCAATTACCTGCGCCTCACCCAGCACTTTACTTTCCAGCTGTAATCGAATCGTATCCAGCACCTTGAAATCACCCGCACGCAGCATTATTTCCCCAGAACGATAAGTACCATAACCCACCGTGGACACCTGTAAGCTGTACCTCCCCTCGGGTATCGCAAACAACACAATTTGTCCATTTTCGTTGGATAAGGTTCCTTTTAACAAGACATCATTGGGTTTACGAAACAGTGAAATATTTGCGGCAGCAATGGGCTGGTTGTCCTGCCCAACAACGACAGTACGTAATTTCCCCCCGTCAGACTGTGCTGAAACGGGTCCGGCATTAGAACACAGGAATAAAACAATAGAAAATAAGAGCAATTTAATTTTTTGTGGTTTCATAATGTAATTTCTTTGGGCTATCGATCGGATAGTCAACTTCATAATAATGACAACAAACCTCGTGTATTCATTACACGTTGACTAGCAGAAATAGACAGGTAGTGCGATTCACTCGGTAGACAACCAAATAATATCGGTAAACCCTATCCTTCGCTGATCGCTTTTACAGCGGATAGGATCATGCGAGCTAATTTTGAATCTTCTGAAACATATCGTAGGAAAATGACATCGAATCAAAATAAAAATTCAAAAAACAAATAAAATTCAAAACAAATAAATTGTATACAAAAAATATTAAGCATAATATTTGTATTTTTGCATCGAAAATTAGTAAACTGATTCATGAGCACTGTATCATTGAAGAAAAGACTCTACCGTATTTATATCCTTATGCTACGATTTATGCATGGCGAGCATGCTGGAGACGCATTACGTAATGTTGCCATCAGTATTTTGCCAAGTTTGGCGATCTATTTATTGGGAGCGCAAGCGAGCACGGCTATCGGAATCGGTGTCGGATCGTTGTTAACAACACTCACCGATCCTCCTGGCAACAGAAAAGATAAACTTTCTTCAGCTCTGATATGTATTCCCACCTTCTTTGTTGCATCATTGTTTACAGCTATTGTATTTCCCTATCATTGGCCCTTGGTTATCGTGCTAGCGGCAGCCGGTTTTATATGCACCTTATACGGCATTTTTGGAGCCCGCTATGCTGCAATTGGAAACATGACATTGATTCTCATGAGTTTTGTGATCGGAATGGCCCCACAACACCCATTTGCGGTTGGCTTACAGATTACAACAGGTTCCATAATATATTACTTTTTTAGCCTTTTACAAGCCTATATACAACCTTATCGCTCTTTAAAACATGCCATGGCTAACGGCTTTCATGGATTGTCCCAATTTCTATTGATACGATCACAGTCTTACGATCCCGATATTCCTTTGAATATTACGTACAGTCGCGTAGGAAAAATTCATGGCCAGATCAGCGAACAGCAGGAACAAATCAGGTCTCTTCTGTTTCGAGAAAAAAAAATCATAAGCCAACAGTGGCATAAAAGCAATTATTGGCTCAGTCAGGTTTATGGATTAATTGACCTCCATGAGTTAATTATTGCGCTTGATCATGACTACGATGCAATTCGCAAAAATCTTGCAGACACGGGCAGCCTTCCCATAATTCGTCACACAATCAAATTATTAGCGTTAGAAATCGATAGCTTTTCACAACCCAACAAGAGGTTCCGGTATGCACATCAATTATACAATAATAACTTTAAAATTAATGCCCTCTTACGGGATTTAAAAGAAATTCAAGAACAACAGGCCGATCCAGCAAAAGGTATATTATGTTCGATCATAAGCAACATCGAAGCAATTATTGATGTACTCAACAGAATCCAGGTCGCTTTTTATCAAAATCAGGAAATTCAGGATAAGATTGACACCAGCGAGTACCAACAATTTATCAGTCGACCATTACGTAATCTCGCTGATCTAAAAAGTAAACTCCATCTGAATAATCCGCTTTTTCGATTTGCGGTTCGGATGGCTCTTCTTTTTGGAACAGGTGCATTGATCGGTATTTTATTTTTGGATTTTAAATATACCTATTGGATCTTACTGACGATCGCTATTGTTGCCAGGCCAGCATTTTCAATGACAAAAACCCGTAATATAGAACGTATTGTCGGTACATTCTCGGGTATTATAGTTGGTGTGTTCTGCTTAATTTCTATTCATTTTCTTCCAGCACTCCTAACCATAGCTGCATTGGGTCTTTTTGGATTCTTTTTGTTCAACCGATCTAACTATATGGTCAGTGTCATCTTCATTACCTTGGGAATTGTGATTGCACTCAATCTGTTCGAAGGCAACATCAATCTCATTTTAGGCAGCCGAATACTTTTCACACTGATTGGAGCATTCTTGGCTATAGCGGGTTATTTCTTGATACCTGTACGCCAGAGCACAGGCATGGTTCAGCTGGCAAAAGAGGTATCCCTTTACAACGCGCATTATTTCCAGATCATCAATAACCGTCTGTCGGACGAAAGACAAAGTTCGTTTGATATACGACTGGCTCGTAAAAAGGCGCAGACCGCCATGGCCCTGTTTTCAGACGCCATTAATCAAATGAAAAAAGAACCCGAGCACAAATGGATGGATTGGTCACATATTCACCATTTTCAGGCACTCGCATATCAGGTCAATTCCCATTTGGTGGGCCTCTCGCTATCGTTAAACAAAAAGACGAATCGCCACCTCGCCTATGATATCCATAGTAGAATCGATGCGCTTAAACCTCTTCTAACAGATTTAAATCAAACTGCAGAACGGATTAATTTAAAGAAATCATAATACCCGATTGACAGTTACTTTTGCGGTTTCATCGGAAGATATGCGATGCCAATCGGCATGTTATTCAAAATTCCTTTAACTAAAAAACACCATTTCTTTTGCTTTAATAAAAAAAGAGTTTATATTTGTGTCGTCTTCGAAAGAAGATTTCTAATCAACACCTCCCTTCATCAGTAGGTCTTGATTTATAAAGAAGTGGCGAGAGACTGGCTCAATGACCCACTGGCAACCTTCAATTTGTTTGAAAAGGTGCCAATTCCTGTCCAAAACAATATCGTTTTGGAGCATATAAATGACATAAGACAATGATTATTAAATTACTGAAGTCCATTAAAAATTCAGGTTCAACACAAGTGAACCGCACGATAAGCGAAAGTGTAACCCATCGTACAATTGTATCGATGCGAATGCGTATGCATATGCACTTCCATGCTTGTTAAAAATCATTTCCGTTTTCTTGGATAAAGATTTAACAGACCCTTCAAGGAGGTGTGTATGCTTCTCTTTTTACTTTGCAATTTCTTTTTGAACCCTTAAAATCTGATATATTATGTCTTCAAACAAAAATTTAAAATTCGAAACTCTTCAGGTTCACGCTGGCCAAGTCGCTGACCCTACTACGGGATCTAGAGCAGTTCCTATATATCAAACAACATCTTTTGTATTTGAAAATGCCGAACACGGCGCAAACTTATTTGCATTAAAGCAGTTCGGTAATATTTATACACGGATTATGAACCCTACTACGGATGTTTTCGAACAACGTATTGCGGCACTGGAAGGTGGAGTTGCAGCTGTTGCTGTTGCATCCGGCCAGGCGGCACAGTTTATAGCTTTAAATAATATTTTGGAAAGTGGTGACAATTTTGTTGCGGGATCCAACTTATACGGCGGTACATTCAACCAGTTTAAAGTTTCTTTTAAGCGCCTAGGCATCGAAGCTCGTTTTGCAACAGACGCCGAAGCAGATAAAATTGAAGCGCTCATTGATGATAAAACAAAAGCAATCTATGTTGAAACAATCGGAAACCCAAGTTTCAATATTCCCGACTTTGAAAAAATTGCTGCCGTAGCAAAAAAATATGACTTACCATTAATCGTCGACAATACTTTTGGAGCCGGAGGTTATTTATTTAAACCTCTGGAGTATGGTGCAAACGTGGTTGTTGAATCGGCAACTAAATGGATCGGTGGACATGGCACAAGCATTGGCGGTGTCATCGTCGACGGCGGAAACTACAATTGGGGCAATGGAAAATACCCGCAATTTTCCGAACCATCTGAAGGCTATCATGGTTTAGTATTTTCCGAAGTTTTCGGTGAAAGCGGACCATTCGGAAATATTCAATTTGCCATTCGGGCGCGTGTGGAAGGGCTCCGGGATTTCGGACCAGCACTCTCCCCTTTCAATTCATTTTTATTATTACAAGGACTTGAAACCTTGTCTTTGCGGGTGCAACGCCATGTAGACAACACTTTAGAGGTCGCAAAATGGCTTGAGGCGCATCCACAGGTAGAAAAAGTAAACTATCCGGGATTAGAAAGCTCTCCGAGCTTCGCTAACGCACAAAAATACCTTAAAAATGGCTATGGCGCGGTACTTTCTTTCCAGCTTAAAGGTGACGCAGCGCAAAAGGCCAATAGCTTTATCGACAGCTTAGAATTGATCAGTCATTTGGCCAATGTTGGTGATACGAAGTCATTGATTATTCATCCAGCAGCTACAACCCATCAACAATTGAGTGATGAAGATCAAGCCAATGCCGGAGTCTTCAAAGGCTTATTACGTCTTTCTGTAGGAATAGAGCATATTGATGATATCAAAGCTGATTTACAACAAGCTTTTGATAAAATTAAATAATCAGATTTTTTCGGCTTAAAACTTAAACGTAAAATGAGTAAGCATATATATCTGCACCCGGAGCCTTTTGTATTTGAAAATGGAAGAGAGCTTACTGATTTACAAATCAGTTATGAAACATTTGGCAAACCCAACGCAGATCGCAGCAATGTGATCTGGGTTTGCCATGCATTAACGGCCAATGCAGATGTGCTGGATTGGTGGTCCGGTCTTTTTGGAACAGGTGAGTTGTTTGATGCAAACGATTATTATATTATTTGTGCCAATGTCATAGGATCAGCATATAATAGCAGTAATCCGCTATCTGTAAACCCAGCAACCGGACAACCCTATTACCTATCTTTCCCCGAATTCACAGTGAGGGATTTGGTCAACGCACATCAAGCCCTTGCGGACCACCTGGAAATCAAACAAATAGAGATCCTTATCGGGGGGTCATTAGGCGGTCAACAAGCATTGGAATGGGCCGTATCGCACAGTATAGCCATCAACCATCTCATCGTGGTTGGAACAAATGCCGTCCACTCACCATGGGGTATTGCATTCAATGAAAGTCAACGTCTGGCCATTACAACTGATCGAACCTTTTACGCCAATCACCCTGATGGTGGAGCTAAAGGATTGAAAGTTGCACGCGCTATGGCACTGTTGTCTTACCGCAACTATACAACGTATGCCAACACGCAAAAGGAAGATGATAAGGAAAAACTCGATCATTATAAAGCATCCTCCTATCAGAACTATCAGGGTGAAAAATTGGTGAAACGCTATAATGCGTACAGCTATTATTTCCTGACCAAAGCAATGGACAGCCACAATTTAGGTCGGGGAAGACGATCTATTGAATCTGCTTTGGCGAGCATTGATTGTCCAACTTTAGTCCTGAGCGTTAATACAGATTTGTTGTTTCCGCCACAAGAGCAACAATTCATCGCGCAACATGTTCCCAATGCCCATTATCAAGAGATTGAATCGACCTATGGCCACGATGGCTTTTTGATCGAAACAAAAAAACTCACAAAAATCATTAGCAGCTTTCTGCGGGAACAAAAAGAATACATAAACGAATTAGTATAAGAGAGTAAATAATATATAAGAGAATTTAAGAAGAGATATGAGTAATAAATTAACAATAGGGATGTTTGGGTTTGGTGTCGTAGGCCAAGGTCTTTACGATATCATCAAAACCAAAGATCTTAATCTGGAGATCAAGAAATTTGTCATTAAAAACGGAGATAAAAAACGCTCGCTACCAGCAGATTTATTCTCTACCGATGCCGAAACAATTTTAGGTGATCCAGAAATTAATACTGTTGTCGAACTAATCGATGATGCCGAAGCAGCATACCAACTAACTGTTCGTGCTTTGAAATCGGAGAAAAATGTGGTATCTGCCAATAAAAAAATGATTGCCAGCCATTTGGAAGAGCTGGTTGATATCCAACATGAATACGGGACCAGTTTATTATATGAAGGTGCCGTTTGCGGAAGTATTCCCATTATACGGAATTTAGAAGAATACTATGACAATGAATTACTGCATTCTGTCGGCGGTATTTTTAATGGATCTTCCAACTACATTTTATCTAAAGTTTTCAACGAAAATCAGCAATATACAGATGCTTTAAAGAAAGCACAAGAACTTGGTTTTGCAGAAACAGATCCAACGCTGGATGTAGGTGGATTTGACCCCAAATTTAAGGTATGTATTGTTGCTTCGCATGCGTACGGTATCTATGTCAAACCAGAAGATGTGTTCAATATTGGTATTGATAAATTGGGACAGCAAGATATTCGTTTTGCGAAAGAAAAGAACCTCAAGATCAAATTGATACCGACGGCAAAAGAGATCGACGGCGACAAAGTTGTACTTTATGTATTACCACGCCTAGTAGGCAAAGACAGCATGCTCTATAATGTAGAAAATGAGAACAATGGAGTATTGGTGAAAGCGGCCTTTGCAGACGAACAATTTTTCTATGGTAAAGGAGCAGGTGGCCACCCAACAGGTTCTGCTGTGCTATCGGATATCGCGGCTCTTCGCTATGGATACCGCTATGAGTATAAAAAACATTTAGAATCCAGCACATTAAATTATAGCCAAGATTATTTAATTAAGGTTTATTTGAGATACACTGATGATACACTGATTGAAAAGTTAAATTTCAGTGAAATCACAGAACGATATTACGCACCAGATTTCAAATATGTCATCGGACATATTAATCTTCAACAAATCGCAGCCCATAAAGCTGATTTGGATCAAGAGGGCAATTTTATTGCTGAAATCGCGTAGGCAATCAACAAACCAACCTACCTTGAAAATAGCCCCGAATGGGGCTATTTTTTTATCTTATATTTAGTCACCTTTCAACTTGAGATCTAAAATCCCACCTTCCACCAAACGTTCAAAAGGAAGGTGCCAACCTTTCCACAGGCGATTATTCAACCGAACTTGATCAACAATAGAACTATTGGGTTGCTCTTTCTTCACCTGAATGATAAATTTATTTTTTCTTAATTTCTTCGGCAATTGTATCGTTACCCGATCGAAAAGTGGCGCGCCTATCTGAAGTGCGGGCTTCTCGGTGGTGAGACTTCGGACATCGAATAGGCCGATACTCGACAAGACATACCATGCTCCAAGCTGTCCTTGGTCTTCGTCTTGTCCGTAGCCATAGCCATGTATCGCATCGTTACCATAAAACTCATTGCAAATTGCCCGTACCCATTTTTGACTCAGATCAGGTCTACCAGAAAAATAGAACAGCCAAGAGATATGCAGGTTCGGTTGATTACCGTGATTATAAAGACTTTCAATCCCTGCGAAGGCGTCAATTTGTGTACCACCTCCAAACACATTCTTCTGCGACACCGTAAAGATACTATCCAACCGCTGATTGAACAGATCCTTTCCAACGAGTTTAACCAATTCTTGTGGGACATGCGGAACATAGAACGTATACTGCCATGCATTTCCTTCCTGAAATCCACGCCATGGTTCATAAGGGTTAAAGTTTGAAATGAATCGTCCAGTACTATCCTTTGGCCGCATAAACTTCGTCTCGGCATCATACAGATTGCGCCATCCATTGGATAATTCCTGAAATTTAACATAGTCTTTTTGACGCCCCAATGATTTTGCAAATTGCGCAGCCGCTCCAGCGGAAAAAGCATATTCCAAGGTATGCGAAGCGCCAAAAGGAGATCCATTGGTCATTAATTCGGGACTGCCATGATCATCTTTTATATACGGTGAGTAGCCTTTGCGGACGAAAACTCCCACATCTAACTTTCCTGCTCCAGGCAGACGGTCCTTCGCTTCCAATTCATTTTTGCGTACCGCATCATAAGCAAGATTCATATCATAGTCACGAATACCGACATTGTAGGCCGCTGCGATTGCCAAACCCGTAAAATTAGTTCCTACACCCGAAACGTATTTACTGTTGGCAATACCGTCTCCTAACCAACCTGCATCGCGATAGACCAACAATTGACTCTGAATCCAGTCGTTGTAATAGTCTGGATACGCAATAGACCACAACTGTGTCAAATTCCAAAATGCGCCCCAGATAGCATCGGTATTATAATGATGATGAATCGGTTGCCCTTGCTTATTTAGGGCAATCTGACCTACCGAGCCGTCATTTTTGGGATATGCACCATTTACATCGCTTGCAAGCCCACGGCCAAGTAAAGCATGATACAATCCCGTATAAAATTTAATGCGGTCGTCCGCTTTGCCCCCTTCCACCAAAATTCTTCCCAGTTCACTATTCCAGGTTTGCAAGGCATTATTCTTTGCAGCATCAAACGACATATCCTTCGCCTCTTTAAGCAAATTCAGTTGTGCGTTTTCTACAGAAGTATAAGATAAACCCGTCTTGATGTCTATTGATTCGCCTGCTTCAGTGCCAAACTTCAGATATACTCCAGCTCCTTTTCCTTTTATGCGCGTATGTTGGTCAAAAGTTATAGAATCTCTAAATGTCCCAAAAGACTTCGGTTGTTTGTTGATCTCCGCAAAGAAAAACATTTTGACCGTAGCCCCCTGCTGATATTTTTGTACATATACAGGATTGGTAACCACATATCCCCAGACGTGCTGTTTGTCATAATTTACTTCGGCATCAACGACCGGTCCACTTTCCCCCATCACATGGCCAATATCGAAAATAAGGTTGGCTTCTTCCGTTTTTGGAAAAGTATAGCGGTGAAAACCGACACGCTTCGTTGCCGTAAGCTCAGCAAGTATATTATAATCTTTTAGCTTGACACGGTAATAGCCAGAAGTGGCAAATTCATCCTTCTTGTCAAAATCGGAACGATAACCGCTTTGTGGACGATCAAGTTGACCGGGCATTGTCTTCAATTTTCCAACGGATGGTGCAAATACCACTCCGCCTACCTGAAATTCGTGAAAATTAGCAAAGCCTTCTATTGAGGTATGCCTATCGTCATAACCCACGGCCTCCCAGCCCGACTTGTTCCCATAGCTTCCATTTGTGCTCGGAGCGAGCTTAGCCATTCCAAAAGGTACGGCTGCTGGTGTATAAAAGAAATACCGACTATGGACGGATCCAATATTAGGTTTTACAAAAACGGTCAAATCTGTTTTCTGCTGTGCGGAAACAGCTGCCGTACTCACAAATAAACTACAAAAATAATAAATGATACGCTTTACCATTGTTCTCAATTAGGTTCTACAGCAAACTTACAAAAAAATAGAGTATGTATAAACATGAGTTAGATTTTATTACTTAATTTAACGACTTAACAGATTGCATCGCAACGCCTAAATTTGTAAAATTTTAAATACTAATCAAATAAAATACTATTAAAGCTTAAATACTGACATTTTTCCATAACTTTGATTGTACATACATATTAAAATATAACCAGTAAATAAATTCAAAAAAATACACATCGAACGGCTGATCTTCGATCACAAGCCTGAAATAAATACAAATTAACGTTGAAATAAATACCAATGATTGACAGGTACACTTGTCAATCCTAATTAATTACAATACAACCACAATGAAAAAAAACACCACATTTTTTAGTCTAATACTTCTGTTACTCGGAACCCAACTATCAGCACAACAAACAAAACCCGACCGCATCAAAGAAGGTTTCAATGCGGGCAGTGGCTACTCACAAATTTGGGCCAGAGATCTCAATACATTCATCGAAACCGCATTGGAAGAGCGGTCCCAAGCGGACATTAGAGGGGCTATTTTAGTATTTTTTAAGATGCAACAGCCCAATGGCGAAATGGTAGACGGCTATGTACTAAAGAAAGACTTTACCTGGCATGATGATACACCCTACTATTCAAAAAACGCTCCTGATCATGTGGGTTTTAAAAACACGGTAGAAACCGACCAGGAAACGTCACTCATCCAATTGTTGGGTAAATACATAATAAAAACAAAGGATTACAGTATCTTGGAGGAGTCTGTCGGTGGAATTTCTGTAAAAGACCGTATCCAACTTATGTTGGATTATCTGAAAAAGGAACGGTTCAACCAAAAGTATCAGCTACTTTGGGGTGCGATGACAGCAGATTGGGGAGATGTACAGCCCAACGACAGCTTTGGTTGTGATTGGAATGACCAACTTTCCAATGAGGCAATCGATATTTATGACAACGCGATGTTTATTATTGCATTGCAGACCTTGATTGAAATCCAGCCCAACTCTCCCAAGGTGGCGGAATGGAAAGGATTAAAAAAGAGTCTCGAAACGAACAGTAGACGTTATTTAAGGGATAAGAAAAAACAAAAATTCATTCCGCACATATACCCTAAGACATCACCTATTCCTAAAGGATTTGATGAAAATACGATCCATTATCATGGCGGCACCGCCATCGCTATAGAAGCGGGGCTACTAACACCTTCAGAAATAAAAACAGTCAACAAACAAATGCTTGAAAACGTGCGGTTATCTGGCATGCCGAGTATTGGATTGACCTTATACCCAACCTATCCAGCTGGATTTTTCATTGGCGGAATGGCTCAGCCTTACCAATACCAAAATGGTGGTGATTGGACCTGGTTTGGCGGACGGATGATCCAGCAACTCGTTTTAAATGGCTTTTATCAGGAAGCCTATACCGAACTCCAACCGATGATCGATCGGGTTGTGAAAAACAAAGGATTTTATGAATGGTATGGTCAAAATAACGTACCCAGTGGATCAGGAAAATTCAAAGGTTCAGCAGGCGTGCTGAGTAAAGCAATAGCTCTCCTAGAAAGCTGGGCTGAAACTACCCTGGAAAAGAATCATTAAAAGAATAAATAAATTAGCTATTCACTCATCCAATTAATCCATTCAAAAAGGATGAGTGAATTCCCTAATAATCTCTTCTGCTTTCGACAGTATAGGTAAAACTTTCCGCGCGGTAGAACCCCAAATTATATTCAATCGGCTTCCCAGATTGGTCAAATACAAAGCGCTTGCGGGACAGAATAGGATCACCGATATTAATCTCCAATTTATCAGCTATAAATTTATTTGCGGCCATTGCATCCAGCTCTTCCTGAGAAAGATCTGCAACGACATGATAATCTGCTTCTAAGATCTCATATAAAGGTCTCTTAAAATCTTCATCGCCGTTTAAACCTATACGCGGATGGAAGTAAGAGATAAAATAAACAAATGGGTCATCTTTCTTTCCTCTCAGACGTTCTAGTTTTAATAGCTTTTGGTCCTCATCTACATTAAAAAACTTCGAGACTGCTTTGTCCGGAACAACCCAGCTGACGTGAAGCTCAAAATTCTTTACCTCAATTCCTCGGTTTTTCATCTCTTGTGAGAAACTCAGCCAATTCTTGGATTTGGAACTAAATTTGGAACTAGCCACCTTCGTGCCTATTCCCTTCTTTCTAATGAGCAACTCCTCGTAGACTAGTTTATTGATCGCCAAACGCAAAGTAGAACGGGAAATTGCCAATCTTTTTGCTAATTCAATTTCGTTGGGCAATAACTTACCCTCTATATATTCAGGCTGCTTAATTAATTCGCGTAACAAATTCTCTGCTTGTATATGCAGCGGAACAGGGCTTTTATGATCTATTTTTAAATTCATCAGTTGGATTGCTTGTGCTAAAATAAGATTTTTTGCATAATTAAAAAAATAGATATATGTTTGTATGTATATACATATTAATATAAACCGCAGATGTCAAAGAGATTTATCATCATTTTATGTATCGTTTCACTTGGAGGACTCCTTTTCGGTTTCGATATGGCTGTAATTGCAGGTGCATTGCCGTTAGTAAAGCAATTTTTCGGACTATCTCCTGCTCAAGAGGGCGTTTTTGTCAGTTCAGCCCTGCTAGGCTGTATTGTCGGTGTATTTTTCACAGGACCATTAACAGATAAATACGGCCGAAAACCAGCCTTTGTTACTGCGGCCCTGCTCTTTTTATGCTCAGCAATTGGCTGTGGATTCAGTCCTTCTTATAGCATATTAATTGCAAGTAGAAGCATTGGGGGCTTGGGTGTTGGAATAGCCTCAATCGTTGTGCCCTTATATCTCGCTGAAATATCGCCAAGTAAATTTAGAGGAAGATCAGTCACCTGTTACCAACTCGCTATTACATTCGGGATCCTTTTTGCGTATATCAGCAATTATTTGATTCTCGAATATAGCTCCGCACAGCAAAATGAACTCTGGCGAACTATGTTTTTAGTTGGTGCAGTACCGGCTTTATTGTTATGCATCGGAGTTTACTTTATTCCTGAAAGTCCACGTTGGCTATCTAAAAATGGGCGGAACACGGAAGTAGCAGCGATCAGTGGCGCGTTAGGACTATCGGATATACAAGAGGTCGGCAACGTTTCCTCGAAGGGAAATCTACGTGATCTCTTCTCGCCTATTTATCGCAAGGCCTTCCTATTGGGCTTGTTCCTTCCTTTATTTTCACAGCTCAGTGGCATAAACGCAATTGTCTACTATGGTCCGAGCATATTGCTTGAATCTGGTATTTCATTAAATAATTCCTATCATGCTCAACTATTCTTTGGAGCCGCCAATGTGTTATTTACTTTCTTTGCCATCTGGAAGGTTGACAATTGGGGTAGACGTCCCTTATATCTTTTGGGAACGGTAGGTGCTACCCTGAGTTTGCTGGTTACTGGATATCTTTTTAATCAAGGTCAAGTCAATAATATCGCATTGATTATCGCTATACTTTCGTTCTTATTTTTCTTTGCTTTTTCCATTGGCCCGCTAAAATTTGTTGTGGCGGCCGAAATCTTCCCTAATGCCATCCGGGCTCGTGCCATGGGTATCAGTATTATGGTGATGTGGATTTCCGATGCTATCGTGGGACAACTAACACCCATTCTACTCGCTTCCTGGGGGGCCCGCTATACGTTCTGGTTGTTTGCATTTTTCTGTGCCATCGCATTCCTTGTTGTACTTGCATTCCTTCCGGAAACAAAGGGCAAACCTTTGGAAGAGATCGAAAAATTCTGGATTGAAAAGCACAATAAAAAATCAACAAACAAGTAAGCAAAAAGCGACTTAATCCAACATCATTCATTTGCAATAAATTACATTATATGTATTCTAATACTCAAACAAAACCTTTTCAGTACGAAATCACACCGACGTTTCCGGTTCAAGGAACACTATCAAATTCCTACACGGATCTTGTTGCACATCTCATTACACATAATATACATAGCGTTGATGGTTTTGTAGGTGTTGACTGGGCTACAATCATCCCCAAGCTAAAGCAAGAATTTGAAAAACAGGGCGTAACTCCACGATTTATTGCCATGGATTCAGCTTTAAAAACTGAATCAGCGATCCAGGGGCTTGTCGCACCATACCTCGGTGGCGACGATCCATTATTTGGAAAAAAGGCCGGGATTCAACTCATTGAATACTTTGACACCCAAAAGCTTGCGGACCTTCAAACCATACGAGCAAACGCCGAATCAATACAAGCTGAGTATACCATCTTTTATGGCCCTGGAGCATCATTAGTCGATACGTCTAGTCAGCTGATGTTTATTGATCTGCCCAAAAACGTGCTAATTCAACGTATGCGTGCGGGAGAAGCTTCAAACTTAGGTTGTTCAAGACAGACCAATCAAAAGGAAACTTACAAACGTTACTATTTTGTCGACTGGGAAATATTGAATAGACATAAAAGGTCTATCCTTTCCCGTGTCGAAATTCTTGCCGATCAACAATCGTCCCAAAACCTACCATGGATCACAGGGAAGGATCTACATGCTACTTTGCTGGCCATGTCCCAAAATTACTTCCGCGTACGACCAACTTTTGAACCCGGCGTATGGGGTGGACAGTGGATGAAAGAGCACCTTTCAGGCATAAATCAGCATGTCAAAAACTATGCGTGGTCCTTCGAAATGATTGTCCCTGAGAATGGCATTTTGCTCGAAGCAGATGGACATACACTCGAAATTTCATTTGATCAATTGATGTTTCAAGAAAGTGCCAATGTGCTTGGTCATGCCCAGCAACGTTTCGATGTTGAATTCCCGATACGCTTCAATTTTCTGGATACCTTTGATGGCGGCAACCTATCCATTCAATGTCACCCTAGTCCAGCCTATGCAAAAACAGAATTTGGAGAAAACTTCACACAGGACGAATCATACTATATCGTTGATAGAAAAGAGGACGCACAAGTGTATCTGGGCTTTCAGCAATCCATTGATGCAGACAAATTTCGCTCAGCTTTAGAAGAGAGCTTCCATACCGGAACAGCCATGGATATCGAGCAATACGTTCAAAAATTCGAATCCAAGAAACACCAATTGTATTTGATACCACATGGTACTGTACATTCTTCCGGCGTGAATAATCTCGTACTCGAAATCAGTGCAACACCTTACAATTATACCTTTAAAATGTACGACTGGGTGCGTCCGGATTTAGATGGGAAACCACGCCCATTAAATATTGATAGAGCATTCGCCAACCTCAATTTTAGCCGAAAAGGTGATGTCGTAAAAAACACGCTGCTTGCTCAGCCCACTGAAGTAGCCCTTGATGCGCAAGCAACAAGAATACATTTGCCAACGCATGAAGATCATTTCTACGATGTTTTTAGATACGAATTCGATCAGGATGTTGCAATTGAAACACAAGGACAGTGTCACATCATGATGCTTGTGGAGGGGGAGGCAATTGAGCTGACGACAGCAAATGGCATGAAGAAAGTCTTTCATTATGCTGAGACTTTTGCTGTTCCTGCTGCTGCCGGATCCTATACATTGCGTAATTTAGGAAACGATAAGGCAAAGGTTATCCAATCTTTTGTCAAAGAATCCAAATGTTAATCAAACCATTTACTATAAACTAACAGCACAATGAGAACTCTATTTTTTGCGTTATCTTCGTCTCTCCTATTACTGTCCTGCCAAAATGCTGGCGGTAAGGTTTCGACAAGCAATTTACAGGACAGCATCCAAAAAGACAGCAGCTTCAATCTTGTCAAAGATATGGCTACTAACGTCATTAAAAGTGGATTCAATGCGGGGGATGGATACAGTGAGGTGTGGATTAGAGATTACAATACATTTATCACCTTAGCAACAAAAGTCCATCCCCATGAACAGATCAAAGATCAATTAGCTTTGTTTTTTAAGCTACAAGGTCCTGATGGTAATATTGCCGATGGTTTTGTCAAAAAATCCAGCTTAAAAAATGGCGTATCGGACTATTATACCATCACTAGTCCCTTAGCTCCTGATTATGCAGCACACAAAAATACAGTTGAAACGGACCAGGAGTCTTCTTTGATCCATGCGGTACATAAATATATCGCTGCAACGAAAGATAAGGCTTTTCTCGATGAAAAAATTGGAAATGCGGCTGTAAAGGATCGCATGGAGCATGCTTTACAATTTTTATTGGACAAACGTTATAATGCTACTTATGGTTTACTTTGGGGCGCAACTACAGTCGATTGGGGTGACGTTCAACCTGAACACGATTGGGGTGTCCACCTGGATGAAAATTCGCATATTGCTTTGGACATCTACGACAATGCAATGTTTTTGATCGCGCTTGACAATTACATGGATCTTTTCCCTGAGAAAAAAGAAAAGTGGGGAAAAATCAGAGCGTCTATAGCAAGTAATACCATGAAACACCTTTGGGACGAAAAGAACCAAAAGTTTATTCCCCATATTTATATCAAAGGCTCTCCATTTGCGGCTGATTTTGATGAAAATCAAATCTATTATCATGGTGGAACAGCAATTGCTATTGAGGCTAATTTGCTCAGCAAAGAGCAAATAAAAGTTTCATTGGATAAAATGATTAAAAATGTAAAAGATGCTGGTGCAGCAACAATTGGACTTACTGTGTACCCGACTTATCCGGCAGGCTCATTTAAGAACAAAGGCATGTATCCTTACGGTTATCAAAATGGTGGGGACTGGACCTGGTTTGGTGGTCGTATGATTCAGCAGCTTGTTAAAAATGGCTTTCAACAGGAAGCTTATGCGCAAATACAGCCGATGCTTGCCCTTGTTATCAAAAACAAAGGATTTTATGAATGGTACACAAAAGATAACAAACCAGAGGGCTCTGGAACTTTTAGAGGTGAAGCAGGTGTCCTTTACGATGCCATCGAGTTATTAGAAGATGCTGGCACGAAATAAAAACAGCTTATCGTGATGTAAAAAGAGCAGCAGGAAATTCCTTGCTGCTCTTTTATTTGAAATCGTCACCTCCGCATTCCTATTCCTATTCCTATTCCTATTCCTATTCCTATTCCTATTCCTATTCCTATTCCTCCTATCCCACTCTAGCGCATTTTGTATCATTCCCCTTATACATTCGCTTCGTATCTGCTAAAAAATCCTGTTTATTTTCCTTAAATTACTTGTCCATGTCGCCCCAATTGTTAAATTGTACAAGAGCATTCTATTTGGATCGCGGATTTCCAGCGTATAGCCAGCAATTCCAACAACAGCTCAAAACCTGATTGTATCGGTTTCAATAAAAGGTAAACTATAATTACCGGTATCTGCCTTAATCTTAGCGTTCAGCTGCTTTATCGTAGCGACTTCCTGATTTGCGGTTTTATAGAGATAGACGTTTTTTAAACTCGGAAGGTCGTTCAGTTTTGACAGACCTTTTGAGGTAACTTTTGTTCCCGTCAGATTTAAATACGTTAATTTTGACAGACCTTTCAACTGGCTCAATCCGGCATCGGAAATTTCTGTATTTTCCAGATGTAGGCGGGAAAGACTCGGCATTGCCGAAAATGTTGAGAAAGCAAGATCTGTAACAGCTGTATTTCCTAATTTCAGCTGTACAATATTATCCTTAATACTTAATAATTCCTGTAGGTCCTTATCATTAAATTGAGGATAATTAATGGCATTAACCAACACAAAGTTATTATCTTTTGCAACTTGGATGATCTTAATACCCTTAGCCTGCCAAGCATCGATTTTATCTTTTGGCAAAGCTGGCGCCGCAGGTAAATCTGCATATAATACCGATGGAGTGTCTTTTTCCCCTGTTTCCAATTTTTTCAACAAATGAGCGATTTCCTCCGTTTGTGGTATTTCACGCACTTTTTTATCAAAATTGGCTCCTTGATCTATCCACCAGGCAATCAGTCTGATCTGATCAGGAGTTATCGGCGTACGACCTTTAGGTGGCATTCGCTTCTTATGTCCCTCAGGTAATACCAACCTGGCATATAATTCACTCTTTTTCGAATCGCTTGCATGCAGTACTGTGCCATTCTCTCCTCCTTTTAACAAATTCTCTTTTGTATCCAATGCCAGCCCCCCTTCCTGCTTTTTTTTTCCATGGCAGCTTTGACAACGCTGTTTAAGAATAGGTTGAATAATTCCATTATAGGCATCTGCTTCCTGTGCATTTTGAACGATAAGAACCTCCTCTTTGTCTTCTTCCGTTTTAAACAGCTTTTTTAGTGCCACTGGCATAGCTTCGACAAAGTAGCCCTTTCCATGCGTCAATGTTCCACCATAGTGTCCAGTGACCCCAATCATGATTACTACGAGAAAAAAAAGCCAAAAGCGAAATGCAGCAGAAGATTCTTTACGATAGAGAAACCACAATAATAAGCTGCTCAACGCCACGACAATTCCTAACCACTTGTGATAGCTCAGTACATCCTCCTCATAACCTCCATTTCGTGAAAGCAGATAACCCGATAAAGCAGCCACTATGGCGGCTATAGTCCCTAGGAATAAGGAGAGCTTAATAGCAGGCAAATACATAGCTCCGCCTTTAAACTGCGCAATAATTGCCATAACAAAAGCCAACAACAATATGCCGATCGGTAGGTGGACCAAAAGAGGATGAAATCGTCCCGAAAAGCCCAATAATTCATCAAAGAAAACCATCATTCTTTATATCTGTCTTTGAGTAAATGCAACATATAGACATTGATTGACCACTGATCGGCCACCGGTTGTTGTGTAAATGGCAATGTGGGTAAATAACCCGCTGGGCCAAACTCGGTTGTTATGGTTAATAACTTCATCCCGTTATCCTTGTGTTTAGCAACAACTTTATCCCACCAGGCCAAATGTTGTGCAACAATACTCTTCCATTCAGGGGCGGCGGGGTCGTTGACTTGTGGTCCTTCGGGATGCCCAATGCGTGCATGAATGTGCTCAGTTCTGGACAGTGCCTTTGTTACGGCCTCGGTCTGATCAGAAAGCATTGATTCGTGTACATTGCACCAATGCGAAATATCCAACGCAAGTTGTAACGTCGGAATCTTCTCTAAATATTCTTTTGTTACATGGGCTGCAAAACTAAATCTTCCGCGGTGTGTCTCATGATAAACGGGAATACGGTACTTATTTTTAGCTGCATCAGCAAGCTCAATCAATGTTTTGTTCTGTTCAAACGAGTAATAATCTTTACCTGTATGGCAATTAATATAATCGGGTTTCAGCTGTGCTGCTTCATCCAAATTACGCTTAAAACTTTCTTTATATTCCTCATAAGTTCCGCCAGATCCCCCTGAAAGTAACCCTAAACTCAATCCATGTTTATGTAATGCATCGATCATCTCTTTGCGCTCTTTGGGACTACCAGGTAACCAGGATTCAACACCATCGTAACCTGCATTTTTCACACGGAGACAGAACGTATCCCAGGAATCACTATTTCCCCAATTGGTGCAATAATATTTAATGTGCAACTGCTGGGCAGTCATGGATAGAAAACTGCTCATAAATAAAATTAATACTAGAAATTGTTTCATTTTTTTAAATTATAGCTTGAATTAGTTCACCCTCCACATCTGTCAATCGGAATGGTCTTCCCTGAAAATCGTATGTAAATTTCTCATGATCAAAACCCAAAAGATGAAGCATGGTCGCATGGACATCGTGTACAGAACTACGCCCTTCTACCCCGGCGAACCCGATATCATCGGTTTGACCGTAACTTATACCATTACGAACTCCTCCACCTGCCATCCAGATGGTATAGGCATCGGTATGATGATCACGTCCCAGGAATGGCATGTCGCTGTTGTCCCTATTTTCTTGCATCGGTGTGCGCCCAAATTCCCCGCCCCACACCACCAGTGTTTCTTCCAGCAAACCACGTTGCTTTAGATCCATAATTAATGCGGTCATTGGTCGATCAATCTCTCGGCATTTATTTCTAAAACCGAGATCAATCGAATCTGCTGGATTTGTACCGTGACTGTCCCAGCCCCAATCAAATAACTGAACGAATCTCACCCCTTGTTCTACGAGTTTCCGAGCCAATAGGCAATTATTGGCGAACGATTCCTTACCAGGCTCTGTTCCGTACAATTCGTGAATATAAGCCGGTTCATTATTGATGTCCATCACTTCAGGTACGGCTACCTGCATTTTATAAGCCATCTCATATTGTGCGATCCGCGACAAGGTTTCGGGGTCTTTAAAGGTATCGTACTCTGTTTTGTTGACGTTATTTATGGCATCGATCAAATCACGCTTCATACCCCTTCCCATTCCTTCAGGATCGGCAATGTACAATACGGGATCACCCTTTGAACGACATTGAACGCCTTGGTATACCGATGGTAAAAATCCACTTCCCCAGACACTTTTACCAGCATCAGGCGTTTTACCACCCGATGTTAACACAACAAAACAGGGGAAATTGCTATTTTCAGATCCCAGACCATAAGTTACCCATGAACCAATGCTAGGGCGACCGAGACGGGCACTTCCTGTATGCATAAACAATTGGGCCGGGCCGTGATTGAACTGATCGGTATGCACAGCCTTCAGAAAACTCACTTCATCAACGACTTTACTAAAATGAGGCAAATGATCTGATACCCAAGCCCCACTTGCTCCATACTGTTTAAAAGTAGCCTGTGGTCCCAACATTTTTGGAATCCCACGAATAAAAGCAAATTTCTTTCCTGCAAGCAAGGACTCCGGACAAGGTTGATTATGTAATTTCTGCAAGGCAGGCTTGTAATCAAATAACTCCAATTGTGATGGAGCGCCAGCCATATGCAGGTAAATGACACTTTTAGCCTTACCTGGGAAATGAGGTGGCTTGGGCACAAGTGGATTGAGTGCATTCAGATCCAACTTTTCTGCTGATTTTGACTGTCCCCATCCATTACAACTCGTTAACAAACTCCCCAAAGCAATACCGCCGATACCGGCCACACAATCTTTTAGAAAATGTCTTCTGGTGACAGCCTGCAATTCAAATTGTTGCGCTTCTTTTATTAGCTTATTTAGGTCTTTCATCTGACTATCATTACGTATGAACGAGCTGTGTCTCTAAAATTTTAGTGCGCAGCTTTAGCTCATTTCGGTTTATATTCTTACTATTTTATAGGTCTAACCTTCTCAATAAAAGACTTCGTTTTCATACGATAGTCCTTATTCAGAAGTTTCGGTCCATATTTATCATTTCAATATTTATGATTTCGTTAAAAATTCGTCCAAATTCAACACTGCATTCGCAACAAGCATGTAGGCAGCTTTTGAAGGCAGGACCTTTACATTGCTTTTTGCTAAATCTTCATTCAAAAATTTGGCTGCCGAATCAGGCTTTTTGCTGAAATCAACCAATGCCTTTTGATAAAGATGTTCCAGCTCTTTGAGTTTCTTTTCATCGGCATCCTTCAACATGGCACGTTTATAACCGACACGAATACCGTTCCGAAGGTTTCCATTTCCCTCTTTCTCCATAATAGTCCCCAGATGTTTAGCCGCTTCGAGATAAACAGGATCATTTAATGTGGCAAGCGCTTGCAGCGGTGTACTGGTGCGAATACGGTCGACCAAACAAACCTCCCTCCTAGAAGCATCAAAAGAAACAAAAGACGGATAAGGACTCGTACGCTTTAAAAACGTATAGATGCCCCTTCGGTATTGATCTTCTCCAGTACTTTTCACCCAGGACTCACCGCTATATAAAGTCATCCATACCCCATCCGGTTGGTAGGGCATTACACTTGGTCCATACATTTTGTTGCTGAGCAATCCACTTACAGCTAAAGCTTGGTCACGAATCTGTTCGGCAGATAATCTAAACCGAGGTCCCCTTGCCAAATAATAATTCTGTGGATCCTTCTCAAAATTGGAATTGTTCAAGCTAGAGGACTGCTTATACGTTCCGGATAAGACAATCTCGCGGATCAGTTTTTTAACGCTCCACTTTTTGGTATTCATCAGATCTATGGCAAGGTAATCCAATAACTCTCGGTGAATTGGCGGGATACTCTGAGTGCCCATATCTCCCAATGGTTCAACTAGGCCCCGGCCAAATAGCTGTGCCCATACGCGATTAACTAAGGTTCGTGCTGTCAAGGGGTTTTCCTTACTGACAATCCACTGCGCAAACCCCAGACGGTTGCGCGGAGCGCCTTTCGGGAAACTATTCAGTGAAGCCGGAACTGTAGGCTGTACTTCCGCCCCCAGAGACAGACGGTTACCACGTATAAATACATTTGTTTTACGATGCATGTCTTTGGGATTTTCAATCATGATTGGCACACCTTCGGGTTGCATGTTGACCAACTGGAGAAAAGTCTTTTGAAAATTCATATTATCCAGTGACTTTTCATGTGGAAAGTTCTCACGAAATGCAAACCATTCAATCATGCAGATCGGCTGCCCATGCGCCACAGATGGATTTTTGAAAACCAGATATAAGTCATGTACACCGCGAGTCGGGAGTATGGGAGACTGAATAACCTGTCTTCCATTTGTACTCGGCAAATCAATAACGGCGAGAATTGGTCCTGTAGGTTTATCCACGTGAATTTCTAATTTTCCACCTACCGCGCCTGTCCAGAAATTCATAAAAAATTGCTGTTTACTATCCAAGTTTATTGCCCTTAACCGAGCCGATCCCCCAGTTCTAACCCCCAACCATTTCGTATCATAAAGCGCACCATCTACTATTTGATCGCTGTAATGCGCATGTATTTTGGGTTCAAGAGTGTGAAGGAATAGGTCTGTTGATTTTACCAAGCTTGCATTTCCTGTAGTCGACAACCACCTTTTTATACTGTCAATTCGCTTTTCATCTTGTGCCGTATAAAAACGAAGTTTAGGATGATCACCTTGGGTGTCTTCATCTCTGGTGTTGTTAAAAAAAGCTAACGATTTATAATACTCTTCAAATTTAAAGGGATCATAAGTATGACTATGGCATTGCACGCATTCGAAGGTTGTACTCAACCATACTTGATAGGTTGTATTTAAGCGATCCAAAACCGCAGCCATCCGAAATTCCTCACTATCGGTCCCCCCTTCATCATTATTCATGGTATTGCGATGGAAGGCGGTTGCGATAAGTTGATCCTTGTTTGGCTCCGGGAGCAAATCCCCAGCGAGCTGTTCAATCGTAAATTCATCATAAGGCATATCCTTGTTCAAGGCCTTAATGACCCAATCCCGATAGGACCATATCGTGCGCGAACCATCCTTCTCGTAACCCTTCGTATCTGCATATCGCGCCATATCCAACCACCAACTCGCCCACTTTTCGCCATATTTCTGCGACGCCAGCAATCTATCTACACGCAAGGTATAAGCATCATCACGCTGATCTGCTTCAAAGGCTTGAATTTCTGCCAACGTGGGTGGAATACCAATCAGATCTAAATACACTCTCCGTAGCAACAGTGCTTTATCGGCCTCATCAGCAAAGGATAATTTCTTCTCCTTCATCTTATCCAAAACAAAAAAATCAATCGTATTGTTCACCCCTTTAGGTTTGACACCAAATATGCCGAGCAATGAAAAAGGTTTAGGTACCTCAGTCTCCTTGGGCGTTGTATATGCCCAATGCTCTCCCCATTTGGCACCTTCATCGATCCATCTTTTGAGTATATCAATTTCATCATCGTTCAGTTTAGGGGCATTGTAAGGCATACGCAATTCAGGGTCATCGGAAATCAGTCTCTTTACCAGTTCACTGTGTTCGCCATCGCCACGAATAATTGCTGGTTTGCCAGACTCGGCTTTGGCGAAGGCCTCATTTTCAAAAAGAAAACTCAGTCCGCCATTTTTTTTAACCCCACCATGGCATGTGATACAATGTTTATTCAATATCGGTTTAACATCAGCGCTAAAATCAATTGGCTCTTTCTTTCCAAAGGTCAAAATGCTCGTACCAATAAGCACAAGCGCCAATAATGTTAGCACCACAATCTTTTTTCTCATAGCATTGGGATATATCTACTCTATAATATTTTAGGTTTATGCACTACAACGAAATAAATAATGATTGTTTTTTTCGTTAAGTGGTGCCGAAACTATCCGATAAATGTGCTAGTTTCGAGTAGGATAAAATTAGATAACAACACTGGATTATACTAAAACTGGATTAACAGAAACATAAACAATATTACCCTTTGCTCTTGCAAGATTTTCTGGATACTATATTCCCACTTGCTCAAAAGATTGATTTAAAACAGCATGATGTACTCTTTTCGGTTAAACTGCAGTCCCTAAAAACGGTACTTTTATACCATATTCTTTCGTCTCAAAAAGTATAACAATTTCGATACGAACTCACTTTTTTGATTTCATACACTGCATACATCTCAGTTAAATTTGCTTAAACGTGATTCCAGGATCAGGGCCATCGCTTTGCTAAAATAGTATGCAAAAAAGTAACAATAGTGTCAGTACCTCCCCATCCAGAGTTTTAAATTTACAAGCTAACCCTTTCAATTATGAAATATCTTTATTTAATACTATGCTGTTCGTTTACCCTGTTCTCTTTCGGGCAACCAACACCTGACAACAACCTCCATTTCGATCAGTTGGCTTCGCGATGGGATGAAGCCATTCCCTTGGGAAATGGTCAATTGGGTGCACTGATTTGGAAAAAAGACAATACGATTCGATTTTCACTTGATCGCGCAGATCTATGGGACGAAAGAAAGGCCTTTGCAATAGAAAACCACAATTTCAATTGGGTCCAACAACAAATAAAAAACAACAGCTACGGCATTGTACAACAGTGGGGAGACGCTCCTTATGACAGATCCTCCTATCCCACTAAGCTTCCAGCAGCGTCGCTGTTCTTTGACTTGGCGAAATTTGGCACTGTCGTTTCAAACGTACTTGATCTGGAACAGGCCACCAATATTCTTAGATTTAAAGATGGTAGGATATTAAAAACCTTCATACATGCCTATAAACCATTTGGCTATTTTGAAATCACAGGAAACAATGTTAGTGACCTTTTACCTCAATTAATTCCACATCAATATGAAAATAACACAAACAAAGACGAAAACAAAAGCGTTGTCGAAGGTCAAGATTTAGCAAGATTAGGGTATAAGCAAGGAGATATAATCCGCACCAGCAACTATGAAGTGCTGCACCAAAATACGTATGATGATCATTTTTTTGAAGTTGTATTGAGGTGGGAAAAAATATCCGCTAAAAAGCTGATTGGTTATTGGACAATCGTCAATGATCAAAAGGCAAGCCCATCTGCACTTTCCCTCAAAAAATACACCGAAGAAAAAGCAAGCCATTTGCATTGGTGGTCAAACTATTGGTCCAAATCAAGTATAACCATTCCTGATAAAAATCTTGAAAAACAATATTATCTTGATATGTATAAACTCGGTGCCGTCGCAAGAGAAGGTGCTCCAGCAATTACGCTTCAGGCCGTGTGGACGGCGGATAATGGTGGTCTTCCTCCTTGGAAAGGCGACTTTCACAATGACCTTAATACACAATTAAGCTACTGGCCAGCCTATTCGGGAAATAGATTGGCCGAAGCCAAAAGCTATACGGATTGGCTCTGGAAGATCCGCAAAAAAAACAAGGACTTTACAAAGCAATATTTTGGTGTCGATGGGCTGAATGTACCCGGTGTCCTCACATTAAATGGAGACCCTATGGGTGGATGGATTCAGTATTCTCTTTCTCCTACTATTGGTGCATGGGCGGCCCAGCATTTTTATTGGCAATGGAAATATAGCATGGATAAAACATTTCTAAAAGAACAAGCCTATCCCTATATCATGGAATCTGCAACTTACCTTAAAAATATAACCACACTAAAAAATGAACGCCGTTACCTGCCCTTGAGCAGCAATCCCGAATACAACGACAATAGTGTATCAGCATGGTTTGACAATTGGACTAATTTCGATCTTAGTTTAGCGCATTTTCTTTTCCAGGCTGCTACAGAGGTGAGTACAGCAATGGGCAAACCGCAAGAAGCAGAGAATTGGTTAAAATACAAGGCGCAACTACCTCACTATGCGGCCGATGAAACTGGGCTACAAGTTGCTGTAAATCTTCCAATGAAACATTCCCACCGTCATATGTCTCCCTATATGGCAATTTATCCATTGGATTTATTAGACATCAATAATCCGCAGGAAAAAGAGCTCATTGAGAGCTCCCTAAATCACATTGAAAAACTGGGTACACGAGCGTGGGTTGGTTATTCCTTTGCATGGATGGCTTGTTTACACGCGCGCGCTAAACAAGGAAAGGAAGCCGTAACCAATCTTCGAAAATTTGCGCAGAACTTTTGTTCCTCCAATTCCTTTCATTTGAATGGCGACCAAAAAGGCGGGCAATATTCAGACTTTACGTATCGACCATTTACCTTAGAAGGTAACTTTGCATTTGCACAAGGAATACACGAATTGCTCATTCAGAGCAAAAATAACTATGTAGAAGTTTTTCCGGCTTTACCTGCTGAATGGGCAACAGCGTCTTTCAAAAATTTGAGAACGATGGGTGGATTTATCGTAAGCGCTGAAAAAAAAGAAAATAAAATTGTTCTGCTGAAAATAACTGCTACCGAAGATGGTACCTTTCGAATTTTTGAACCCAAGGCACTCATGCACATCAGCACTAAGAAGCTCATACAGAGAGATAACACCATACAATATGTGAAATTAAAAAAGGGACAAACAGTCAACCTATGTAGCCTATAAAAACAATGGATTTGCCTTACCAAATAAAAAAAACACCTTACACAGTACCGATACAGTCAATTTAAGTCAACTGATAGCGTGCAAACAATGCAAAGAGCCCAAATCATCCAAAGCGATAATTTGGGTTCTTTGCATTGTTACATTACATTATTTAGAATGATTATAAAAAATAACAGATAATCCTTTGAAAAATGCAATAGGACTAATAACTTTACCGCTGTTTATAATTAATCTAAATAAAATTCAATGAATCGCATCATCATCTACCTTATGTTGCTTGTCCCAGGAGCTCTACTTGCGCAAGAACAGCACAAAGCAGAAATACTGGGTAAAATCCTTTCGTCCGACGGAAAGCCCATTGAAGGGATAACCGTCAGACTACAACCGCAAAACATAACAACTTCTACACGATCTAATGGTTCATATCAATTTAAATCACTTAAGCCGGGTCAGGCAAAATTAGCCATCTCAGCCATAGGTATTCAACCACATGAGCAGGAAGTCGAAATTACGGATGGTAAAAATAGGGTTCCTGATATTTACTTAATTGAAAATCAATCGACACTGCAAGAGATCGTTATTAATGGTAAAGGAAATAACAAATTCACACGGAAACAGAGTTTATATGTTTCCAAAATGCCAATGAAAAATATGGAGAACGCACAGTCGTATGCTGTCGTTACCAAAGAGTTGCTAAAAAGTCAGGTGATTACAAATTATGATGATGCATTAGCCAACGTTTCAGGAATTGATAAGCTTTGGTCGGCGACTGGACGGCCCGGAGACGGTGTTAGTTACTACACGTTGCGCGGTTTTAGTACGCAGGCTGCCATGATTAATGGTGTAGTCGGTATTTCCAGTACAAGTCCAGACCCTGCGAATCTCGAAACAATTGAAGTAATTAAAGGGCCCTCTGGTTCATTATATGGCGGTGCGGCTGTTGGTTTCGGTGGATTAATCAATAATATCACGAAAAAACCTTTAGATACCGTGGGCGGTCGGGTAAATTATATTTTTGGAAGTTTCGCACAACATCGCCTTACGGCAGATATATATGGCCCATTAACAGCAGATAAAAAATTGCTCGGACGAATCAATACAGCATTATCCCATACAGGTACCTATCAAGACGCAGGATTTAATAAGTCGGTGTTTATTACACCTTCACTAACCTATAAACCAAACGAGAAACTGGATATCCAACTCGATGTTGAACTTTACCAAAACAAGGCTACTAATCCACTGATGGTTTTTCTCAATCGTTCACGTCAATTATTTGCCAGAACCCCCGAGGCACTCCAATTCGATTTTGATAAGTCCTATACTGCTAACGACGTCACATTCAAAAACCCAACCACCAACCTCCGCGGAAATGTAGTGTACCGGTTTAATGAGCGGTGGACGTCCAATACCACTGTAAACTGGAATAACCGGAAGGCAGATGGCTACTTTCAATATGTGATGTACCTACAAAACAGCAATGACACACTTATTAACAGATATGCTGGTAAACAAAATTATGCTGCAAAAAATATCAATGCTCAACAGAACTTTATTGGTGATTTTCATATCGGTGAGCTTCGCAATAGACTACTTGTCGGTCTGGATTATTTATACCAGCAAACAGAAACACATAATTCGCCCTATGTCCTTGTAGACCAGATCAACACAGCAATAGATGATCCAGATTACTATAAATTTAATGCAGGAACCATTGACGCAGCCATAAGCGCTTCAACGGCAGCCAAAACGAACAATAGAGGTCGAAATCAAGTATTGGGAGCCTATGTTTCAAATGTATTGGATCTCACGTCGCAGCTACATCTAAACCTAGCGTTGCGTATGGATTATTTTGATAATAAAGGAACCTACAACTTCGATAAAGACACAACGACTGGGACTTACCATCAGACTGCGTTCTCACCCCGTTTCGGTTTGGTTTATGAAGCTGTAAAAGGTCAGGTATCACTATTCGCCAATTATCAAAATGGGTTTAAAAATGTATCTCCAGTTGTACAGCCACATCCCAGCATCTCGGGAGACTTCAAGCCCCAACAAGCCAAACAATGGGAAGCCGGAGTCAAATTAGACCTTTTAAACAACAAATTAGGCCTGACAGCAAGTTACTATGACATTTCAGTATATAATATGCTTCGTCCTGACATAGTCACCATTGACGGACAAACCTATAATATTAGTGTACAGGACGGCACGCGGTTGAGCCGGGGAGTTGACTTTGATGTAACATTGGCCCCTATTCAAGGTCTAAACCTCATTATGAGCTATAGTTATAACAATAGTAAGATGACTAAAGCAGACAAGAATGTCAACAATCTACGTCCGAAAGAAGCTGGGCCTAAACATCTTTCCAACATCTGGGCAAACTATAGCTTACAGCAAGGAAAACTAAAAGGACTAGGATTTGGTATCGGCATGAATTATGCAAGTGAAAATGTAATTACCAATAGTGTTGCAACTGGCACATTTACCCTTCCGTCTTACACACTCCTGAACGCGAGTCTATCTTATGGATTTAAACATTTTGAATTCGCCTTCAAAGCAAACAATTTAGGAAATCAAACTTATTTCAAAGGATGGACAACGGTAAACCCGCAAATGCCTAGAAATATACTTGGAAGTGTTGCCTATCAATTTTAAAAATATTTTTCTATAAAAAAAGCGTTTCGACAATGGTGGAAACGCTTTTTCTAACGTGAACTACAATTTATGCGAGCTCAATCAAAAATTCCTCTTTTGGAAGTCTAAATTTTTTCAGCTTCAACAACCAATCTTGTTCTTCCATCCGATAACCCAACGGAAGCATAACCGCACTCTTCAATCCCAGCTTGTCTAAACCAAGTAATTCATCCAATTCGGCATTTGAAAAACCCTCCATAGGCGTCGCATCAACGCCTAGTTCTGCTGCCTGCGCAATTGCCAAACCAAAAGCAATATAAGCTTGCTTCGCCGCATGTGCCGCTTGTTGTTCTTCTGTAAAACTTGCTAATTGGCCTTTCAACCTATTTTTATACTCGTCAGTGCTGTCTAAAGGTAAACCTCTCAAGGTATTCATCTTGTCGAAGGTTTTATCAATGCGTTCGTCGGTGTATCTATCCCATCCTGCGAACACCAATAGATGTGAACTATCAGCCACTATTTGTTGCCCCCAAGCCACAGGCACAATTTTTTCTTTTAATTCCTGATTCGTAATCACAATTACACGGAACTGTTGAAGTCCAGAAGAGCTAGGTGCCATCCGTGCTGCCTCCAAAATCTTATCTAAATCTTCCTGAGCGACCTTTTTTGTAGGGTCGTATTTTTTTGTGGCATAACGCCATTCTAGAGTATCCAATAAAGCCATTTTGTTTTAATTTAAATGATCAATAGCAATTTCATAAAGTTATATAAAGATACATAAAAAAATAAATGTCTAAACATCAAAATCAAGAACTAAAACAATAAAAACTAGGACAAAAACAGACTGGCATTCAGCATTTATTACTAAACTTTTAAAGCCAAAACACAGTATATTTACTTCTAATCGCAAATAAATGCCTATTTTATTCAATTTTATTAAGACCTTTGTATTGGTTTATATCCGGTATAACAAAATGACCTTGAACTATTTGTTCTCGGTGGTAATACCCTAACAAAATAGAAAACTGAGCTTTCATGCTCAACAATAAAAACATCAGCGATGTCTATAACGAATGAAACTGAGCTAACAGGCATACAAAAAGCGAGCGATGCCGTTGCCATCACCTTAAAGGCTATGATAGAATATGCTCAAGAGGGCATGTCCACGAAGGAGCTTGACGAATATGGAGCCGAAATATTGAAAGGTATGGGTGCAAATTCTGCTCCCGCTCTCACTTATGGTTTCCCAGGTTACACGTGTATCAGTATAAACAACGAATTTTGCCACGGAATACCTACGGCGGAAAGGATATTGCAAGAGGGCGATTTGATCAATATCGATGTATCTGCCGAATTAGATGGATATTGGGCTGATAATGGTTGTTCCTTTGTTATAGGAAAGGACATCTTTGAACACGAAAAATTGGTCAATGCATCGAAAGAAATTCTTCAAAAGGCAATCAATAATATTCGTGGTGGTGTGAAAATAGCCGATATTGGCATCTAATCGAAACTGAGGCTAAAAAAAGAGGGTATAAAGTCATCAAGAACCTTGGCGGACATGGTGTAGGAAAAAGTCTGCACGAGGAGCCCGACGAACTGCTTAACTATAAAAACCGCTTCGACCAACGAAGATTTCGAAAAAATACCGTTGTTGCTATTGAAACCTTTATTTCAACGACCTCCACCTACGCAACCGAACTCAACGATGGCTGGACAATGGTTGGTGACAAGGGTGGATTCATGGCACAACACGAACATACGATTCTCGTTACCGATGGCTATCCCGTTATATTAACTGTACAGAATGCAATTTACTAGCCCGTAATAAGAAAATCCCTATAGGTCTTTTCGAACAAATTATTGAAAGCTATCGAAAAGACCTATTTTCTTTAAATAAGACTCCAAACTTGTGGTATAGTGCATCAACCCTTTACATCAGGATAGAGGTTGTCAAAAAAATTAAGGGGCCTCTCATAACGAGAAAACCCCCAAATAATATATTTTTATGGCTAAATAATTTTTGTCAAACCCAAAGATTAATCTCACTGGATAACTGACTACAGCAGTAAAAATAGCTTATTCTTCTCAGCAAAAAAGTGATGAAAATCACTTTTCATAAAATTTTTATTCTCCTGTTCAAAATTCAGCTTCACTCGTCTTCACATGTCCCTCAACTATTGTCTTTTAACTGTTTTGAAAACTATTTTGAAAAACACCAAACATTAGAAAACCTTTGTTCCAAACTCTTCGCTTCTAACCCTTACCTTACTCCTTGCTCAGCTGCCTGAATAAACATGCAGAATAAAACGCTACGATAATATTTGTATTTAGGCTGGTGTAACTTATAAAGTTTAGTATTTTTGATCGATTAAAGTAATCTAGATTGAGAACAATAAAATTCCATAAGGGAGAATGCGGTGTTGACTTCTTGTTGAATGTCCTCAACGAGATGGAAACGGATTATACACATCAAGAAACTTACCATAAAGACTTTTTTGAAATTCTATTTTTCAAAAAAGCGAAAGGCAGATTGATATTGGGGCAAGAGATCCTCTCCTTGTCCGACAATTCAATTATCTTTATTTCAGCTTTTCAGAAACATACCTGGGAACTGGATCCTGAACACCTTGAGTTTACAACATTGATTTTTCAGGAAGACTTTTTAAATGATTTCTTTTCGGATAAATTATTCACATACAAACTATTATATTTCTACCAGCTTAGTTATGTACCCCAGATTATAGCAGATGACACACATATGTCAAAATTCTTAGGTCTTCTCGCCGAAATTAAACTTGAACTCATGGAAACCCAAGCAGATAGTGTCCATATTATTCGTTCTTTACTTTATTACCTATTGCAAACTTTAAACCGAAAATATGCACGCTTAAATATGCTTCCGAACCAAAAAGCGGAAAATAACTTCGCCTATCAATTCAAAGAACTTATGGAACAGTTCATTCGGAAGAAACAACGGGTAAACGAATATGCGACACTTATGGGAATAAGTAGGATTACACTAAATCAGGCCGTTAAGGCACAGTTTAATACCACAGCTGCCCACTTACTTCGACAACGGTTACTATTCGAGATTCAGGATCTGCTGATCCACTCTGACCATTCCGTTAATCAAATTGCTTTTGATCTTAACTTTTCAGAACCCAATCATTTAATGCGTTTTTTTAAAACTCAAACTGGAAAAACCATAAGTGCATTTATTCAGGAATCCAAATAAATGTTGAATTATCTATTATACAAATTGTCGCTATGGAAATCGGGCCATGCAGATCGGCCTCCCCATGGCCCGATTTCCCTATAAATCAATAGCGTGCCAAGTACGTCTCGGTATCCTGAACCTGCGCATAAAAGAACGCCAAAGCAGCAAGAAAGGCATGCTGAACATCCAGTGCAGCAACTACGGAACCATTAATCTCAAGATCTCGCGTTGCACAGGCATCAGCAATTACAGTACATGAAAAACCTAAATCGACAGCGGCGCGTACCGTAGCGTCGATACACATATGGGTCATCATGCCTACGACAACAAGTTTCTCGACCTTATTGCTGCGAAGGTAATCCAATAATTCTGTCTCTCTAAAGCTGTTGGGAAAATGTTTACGTATTACTAGCTCGTTTGGCATTGGACTCACGCTTTCATGAATTTCGGCAGCTCTTGTGCCATCAATAAAGAATGGCATTGCTTTTGGATCTGAGGAAATATGTTGGATATGAACCACAGGTAACTTTTCTCGCCTAAATTGGTCGATCACTCTTCTGGCGTTCATCCCTGCCTTTAAGGGATCCACAAGTTCCATTCCGCCATCTTCAAAATACTCGTTTTGAATATCAATGACTATTAATGCGCTATTTCTCATCTATTTTATGAATTAAGTTTAATACAAAATTAAGCTGGATTTAGCGGCGATGACCTACCAATAAATCACCAAATACTACCATTTTGATAAGAGCGATAAGACGGGATGGATAGAAAGTTATGTAATGTTTTACATAATTTCGATCAAAAAATCACCAACAAAAGCTAACTTCGCTGCATATACACGTCACATACAGGTGATAAATCGTAATAATAGATATCATGGCATTGAAAGAATTACAACACAGCAAAATATATGGCGCAGATAACGGTGGCACTCCATTAATTGTCCTACATGGGCTTTTTGGCATGGCAGACAACTGGGGATCCTTTGGTCGTAGTTTTGGCGAGAAAAGACAGGTACATCTACTCGATCTTCGTAATCACGGACGAAGTTTCCATAGTGAAGATATGTCGGTGGAAGTTATGGTAGACGATCTGCTGTCCTATATTGCATCCATTGGAGCAGATAAAGTATTGCTATTGGGCCATTCTCTAGGCGGAAAAGTAGCGATGCAATTTGCTATTGACCATCCTGAAAAGATTGAAAAACTGATCATCGCTGATATAGCTCCGAAAGCTTATCCTCCACATCATGAGGACATATTCGACGCGCTATCTGCTGTAGATATTACAACACTAGAAAACAGGAAAGATGTACAAGTAAAGATTGAACACTACTTGAGCGATCCGGGTGTTATCCAATTTTTATTGAAAAATGTATATATCAGAGAAGATCGAAAATTAGATTGGCGCTTTAATCTGGATGTTTTAAAAAATAAATATACGGAGTTTATTACTGTCGGGGTAAAATCAGGAATATTCAACGGCCCCACATTATTTCTACCAGGAGAAAAATCAAGATACATATTACCTGAAGATAAGATTAAGATCAGGGAACAATTTCCAAATGCCGTATTTAAAACAATTCCTAATGCTGGTCACTGGGTTCAAGCTGAAAATCCACAGGTATTCGACGCATTCGTTGCCGAGTTTTTAGATTGATAAAAATGAGATACATTGAATGTCTACTCCGACTTGTTGGTCCTTAAAACCTCTCGTAAGATGTAGACATTCAATTCTATTATTTCAACGCCTTTGCGTAGGTCTTTATCGCACGATCACGGGCAATCTGATGGTCAACCATAGGCTCACAATAGGCTGGAGTACCTAATTCAGGAACCCATTGTTTTATATATTCCTGATTTTTATCGAACTTCTCAGCCTGAAGCGTCGGATTAAAAACCCTGAAATACGGGGCTGCGTCACAGCCACTGCCTGAGGCCCATTGCCAGTTACCATTGTTGGCCGACAGATCATAATCATTTAGTTTTTGTGCAAAGTAGGCCTCCCCCCATCTCCAGTCAATCAAAAGGTGTTTACAAAGAAAACTGGCTACGACCATTCGTACGCGATTGTGCATATAACCGGAAGTATTCAATTGGCGCATACCCGCATCTACTAAAGGATATCCGGTCTGTCCTTCACACCATTGCTGGAATTCTACCTCATCGTTCCGCCATTGTATGGCGTCGTATTGCTTTCTAAAGGATTCGGTAACAACATGCGGATAGTGATAGAGAATCTGCATAAAAAATTCACGCCAGATCAATTCAGACAACCAGGTCGCATTGTGTTTGAAAGCAAAGGTAACACACCGACGTACACTGATTGTTCCAAAACGAAGTGCTATCCCCAAATGAGTAGTGCCCATTAACGCTGGATAATCGCGGGTTTTATCATAGTGATCAATGATAGTAGCATCCAGGTGTGGTTCTTTAAAGCTAAGATCGGTCTCTAAAAAACCTAAGTTCTCCAAAGAAATGATCTTCTGATGCTTTTGCTGAACGAAGGATTCCATTGCGTAGGTATAGGAACGATGGTCCTCAGGACGTAATTTCTCACGCCATTTTTTTGCATAAGGCGTATAAACCGTATATGGTGTCCCATCATTCTTTAAGATATCTGCTTTATCAAAAATAACCTGATCTTTCACAGCTTTGAAGGGAATTCCCTTAGCTTGACAGAACTCAAAAATTTCTTTGTCCCGCGCAATTGCCATTGGCTCATAGTCCCGATTACAATAGACGCCCTGCACATCAAATTTCTCAACCAAGTCCCTGTAGATAGCGATAGGTTTACCATAGAACGTATTCAACGTTGCACCACTTTCCCCTAGTATAGTATTGATACGGGTTAAAGCCTGATGGATGTAATGAAGACGTCGATCCCTTTTATCCTCCAATTGCTTTAAAATTTCCTCGTCAAATATGAAGATAGGTAATACGGGATAACCCAAAGCCAGCGCGCGAGCAAGCCCGGCATTATCATCCAGCCGTAAATCACGACGAAACCAAAACACAATAATTTTATTTTTTTCCATAAAAACGACCAATATTTACCATCATTACCCATGTTAACAATTTTAAAGGGTAAAAGGTTAACTCAATAATTAGGTAAAAATACCTCTATAAACAGACTGAACCATCAAAGGTACTTGAAATTCCCCTTGATGGTTCAGCATTGAATAATTTTATTGTGCTAGTTTTTCAAACTTGCCATGTCAATAACAAACCGGTATTTAACATCACTTTTCAATAGTCTATCATAAGCATGATTGATATCCTGCATTTTAATCAGCTCTATGTCGGATATAATATTGTGTTTACCACAAAAATCAAGCATCTCCTGTGTTTCGGCTATCCCCCCGATCATCGAACCTGAAAAACTCTTTCGTGTTGGAATCAGGCTAAAAGGAGCCACAGGAAGTGGATGCTCCGGAGCACCAACAAGAGTCAGGGAACCATCTCGTTTCAATAAACTTAAATAGGCATTGATGTCATGCTGTGCCGAAACACAATCTAAAATGAAATGTAAAGTTCCCGCATGCGCTTTCATTTGTTCTGCATCAGTTGACAAGATCACTTCATCGGCACCTAAACGTTTGGCGTCATCCACTTTAGACGCAGACGTTGTAATGACAACAACTTGTGCTCCCATTGCTTTCGCTATTTTTACCCCCATGTGTCCCAAGCCGCCGATACCTACGATACCTACTTTTTTTCCTGGTCCCACATTCCAATGCCTCAAAGGCGAATAAGTGGTAATTCCAGCACATAATAAAGGCGCTGTTGCTGCAAGATCCAAATTTTCAGGAATGTGGAGCACAAAATCCTGGTCTACTACAACGCGTTCGGAATAACCGCCGAATGTCTGTTTATTAAGGTGCTTATCGTGTCCATTGTAGGTTTGAATATTTCCATTTTCACAATATTGTTCCAGTCCTTCCTTACAACTTTCACATTCGCGACAACTATCTACCATACAGCCTACACCAGCCAAATCGCCGACTTTAAACTTGGTCACCGCTGAGCCAACTTGAGTAATTCGCCCTACAATTTCATGGCCGGGTACATTCGGATAAACGGTCCCACCCCATTCGTTTCGCGCTGTATGTAAATCCGAATGGCAAACTCCACAAAATAAGATATCAATCTCGACATCTTTCTCCGTCACTTCGCGACGTTCAATATCCATCTGTTTTAGATCGGCCGTTGGTGCACTTGTTCCAAAAGCTCTAATTGAAAATGTACTCATACTTGATAAAATTGTTGTTTTCTGTTTTAAATGACTGCATAAAATTCCTATGTACAACACAGATTCCATCCGCACGATAAAATTAACCAATGGATGGAAAAAATGTTTTGAAGGAACGATAACAAAAGTAAAAAGCAACTTTCAGAATTATGTTGCCATAAAGCTCAAGTTGCTGTTTCTTTACGGCTCACCGCATCATGCTTGAACATCTGCGATAAGCTAAGCTTTGTAAACCGCACGGGTTCGTCAGGATTTTCTACCTGTTCAAACGAACTAATCAGTATCTTCTACCTGTACAAATTGCATTGCCAACCCCTGTTTCTGGCAGATGTTCAGAATAGAAAATTCCAATCGGGTACTAATCCGCAGGACAAGCAAAAATTGCTGATCATCCAACAATAAATCAATATTTTTTATCTCCGGGAAACTCTGATAGAGAAAATGATAAATCTCGCTGGCTTTCCACTTCAGCTTACGAGATAAAGAATAAACAACTTTATACATATTTAGATTATTTCAAAATTTTAACGGCAATTTGTTGTAATTGGTGGTTCAAAAAAGGCATCTGTTTCAGTTCCTCAAAATCTCGGGCTAGTCGAACCTTTTTATTTTCATTTTCCAGCGCAAGAGCGAGGCTATCCAAGCGTTCCACATCATTGTGTATCAATAAATAACAATCAATATCGGGATCCAGTACCCCCATCATTTCAGGGCGGATCGTTTCCTCTGTCTCCACCATGACCAAAACGCATCTTTCTGATGCAAAGCTATCCACCGACTTGCCTACTTTCGCATTTAACACCATAGTTGTCATCCTGTTTATTGTCTGTATAAAAAGAATCGATCAATCAAAATAGACATATTTTGTATTTTTGTCGAAACCACCTTCTAAAAAAAGAACGATATACGTCCCTATTATTTACAATAACTTTTCTCGTTATCCTGTCGAATGGCTAGCGCAGCCCCTTAACACATATACTTGTCAACCAGGAAAGCCTCGCTTCAAAATCCGGAAAACGATCAAAAAGTAAAACTTCCTGCTCAAAACAACGTGATGTTGTCACTAACATTTCCGATAAAAACAAGACATCCTTTTCCTCCAAGGCCTGAATTTCTTCTTTCCTAACGGCTAATTCAATCATTTCACGAATCAGCTTAATCTCGTCATCCAGCATGTATCGTGTTTTTGAAACCATCAAGGCTGGGTCGGATTTCATATCTTCGAATGCGAGATGAAAGCGTTTCGTAATTAAATTAATCTGACGTAGTTTTGCTTGTAAAAAACCAACTAAATTATCTTCCAGTGAAGCTTCCCTGTTATAAGTTCTACTCGCGACCTCAAACACTTGCTGACATAAGTACTCCGCAATCGCATCAAAGACATCCATCTTACTGGTAAAATAGTAATACAACGTGCTCCGCCCCTTTCCACAAGCTTTTGAAATATCCTGCATGGAAACCCTTGCAAATCCATAGGTTTCAAACACTTTCATGGATGATAAGATAATTTCCTCTTTAATATTTTCTTGTTGACCTGTCATTACTCGACAAATCTACAAAAAATGTCGAAAAATCAATTCACCCAGCCAACTTTTTTTCGCCACTCATTATAGGTGTCGTTCTCCTGATCCAGAAATGGAATTCGCTTCACATCTTCAATTTTATTCATTTCTTTAGGATTAAGGGGTAAAAGGTTCATTGTGCTCCTTAAGCTGTTTATTGCATTTTTATCTTCCACGGGATAAATGCTGCCACAGCTGCTTAACTGTGTCCCATAACGTTGCGGCTTACTTTTGAAAACCTGAATTCGATCGTGCAAATAAGCCAGATTTGCGAGATTGATGTCCATGATATTATCAAGAAGCAACTGATAACAATGTTGCATAAATTGAGGTTCTCCTATCGCATGCTGAACAATCAGCCAAGCTGAATTGCTAGCTGCTTCGCCGACTTTTGAAATAGTTGGATAACCTATTTCGGCAATGATTTCACGTAATCTTTTTGCATTCCGTCGGTGAATTGTTTCCATCTCCACATGATATCCACCATGAAGCTCTCCCCTCTGCAATAACTTTTCCCACATTGATTCGTCGTCCTGCGCTAATCGGATAATCTCTTCCGCAATATTTCTATATAACATCTCAATTTTCTAAAATTTTTAATACGTATTTTACTTCTCTAAATCCTTTCCGCCTCGGCCGGTAACCTATTACATTCATAAGCTATTTTGCTCAACTATTGCTAGATTACATTTGATTTGAATACATCGACGGAAATACACTACGTTTTAGGTATAATCTTATTCAGGTGACTTACATCAGTCAGCCCAAATTCAGCGACAATTTCCTTTAAGGTAACTCTTCCTGTTGCTATTCTTTGACGTATTAATGTATTGCGGTAGTTTTGAATATATTCGCGTAAGGTAATTCCTGCCTGACGTTTAAAGTAAATACCGAGATAATCGTTGGCAATGTTAAAATGCTCCGCCATTATTTGTATCCGTAAACGATTGGGATCGTAAATATTTTTATGGATATAACAAAACATGGCCTGCAGGTCACGGCTTTTAAAACTATTGCTACGCAATTCGGGCATATTCCGCTGCAAAACATGTACAACACTGAATAATTGGAACCAAATAAGCTCCTGATTTCCAATTTGATCTTTTCTTAATAAGAGAAGGGTATCAAAGATCAGTGTTATTATCGCATTATCTTCTCCAACTAACTGAAACCCCATCTGATGAGTTTCTCTACTTTTTATAAGATATTCCAGCTGTTGTATAGCGGACGTGGAACCCGAACTGTTACGACCAAGGTAGGCGTCGGTGAACTTAAGATATACAAAATGGGTGAGTTGTTCGATTTCAAAATAATGTTGGTCATCTGGCCCTAGTAGAAAGATCGCCCCTGCTTTGTAAGGAAATGAATGCCCATTAACAATATGTCGCCCTGTACCCTCACGAATAAAAATGAACTCGTAATGATTGTGATTGTGTTCCGGATGAGTCCATTCAAGTATCTTAAACCCTGAAATAAGCACCGGTTCAAACTGACGATAACGTTTCATTTCAGAAATATACCTAATTATATTGGATTTTTACATTAAAACCCACTAGGCTTCCAACTAACTTTGGCCCTATAAGTAATATAGAAAGATGAAGACTAGAAAAAACACCGCTTTAGTTGTTGGCGCCAATGGCGTTATTGGCAACAATCTCATAGACTATCTTGAAAAGATGGAGGAATGGGAAATTATAGGTTTATCACGACGAGCAAATGCCGATCGGGCTAACGTTCGTTTTATCGCTGTAGATTTATTGGATATAGCCGATTATCTCAAAAAGCTAGGCAACTTGGATACCGTAACCCATATTTACTACTTTGCTTATCAGGATAGACCGACTTGGGCTGAATTAGTGGAGCCCAATATGAAAATGCTAAGCAATGTTTTAACCGCGGTGGAACCGGTAGCAAGTGATCTTCAGCACATCAGCTTAATGCAAGGGTATAAAGTATATGGTGCTCATCTGGGCCCTTTCAAGACACCAGCCAAAGAATCAGATGCCGGACATATGCCGCCGGAATTCAATACCAGCCAACAGCAATACCTCGAACAATTGCAAAAGGGTAAGAAATGGACTTGGTCAGCGATGTGTCCGTCAGTTGTTGGTGGAACGGCCCCCAATAATCCCATGAATCTAGCGATGCTCATTGCTGTATATGCATCTATCTCAAAAGAACTCGGTATTCCACTTCGATTTCCAGGAAAAATTGGCGCTTTTCAGACATTGATGGAAATGACCGATGCAACACTATTAGCCAAAGCAACGGTATGGGCCTCGACCAATCCACAAGCGGCCAATCAAGCCTTCAACATTAACAACGGCGATCTCTTCCGCTGGAAGGAACTATGGCCCAAATTAGCGGCCTATTTTGATATGGAAAGCGCTGATCCTATTCCGCTATCACTCAACACAATGATGGCAGACAAGGAGCCTATATGGCAAAAATTAAAAGAAAAGCATTTATTAAGCTATAGCTATGATCAAGTTTCAGCTTGGCCTTTTGGCGATTTTGTATTTTCTTGGGATTATGATTTTTTTGCCGATGGCACAAAGGCAAGGCGTCTCGGCTTTCATGAATTTATTGACACCGAACAAATGTTTTATCAGCTCTTTGACGAAATGCGTAAAAAAAGAATAATTCCATAATAGCAAAGATTAAATTTTACCGTCTATTTTTGTAACTTACCCGGCTCAAGCATAACCTTTACTTCATTGCAATTTCATCCGGTATCATTTCATCGTTTCATAGTCAAAAGGATAGCGGATGTTTTCATAAAACAAACAATATGAATACAAAAAAAGCCTTTGTAGTTGGATCAGGAAAGCTGGCAAACGCGATACTGGAAGCCGATTATTCCATCCCCAATGTAGAAATTCTACCTTGGCAGCCATCCATTACAACGTCGTCGCCATCGATCATTATACATGCCGGATCGGGTCGGGAGTTGCAAGATTGTCTTGATTTTTGTGCACGTACGGATTCGGTATTCATTGAATTGTCTACAGGGCTAGAGACCGAAAAGCTCGAGACAGCGTTTCCACTTGTCATTTGCCCAAATACCTCCATACTTTTGCTAAAAACACTCCATATGCTTCAACAATTTGGTCATAATTTCAAAGACTACGAAATATCTATTATGGAGTCTCATCAGTCCTCCAAGCTTACTGAACCAGGTACAGCTTATCATATAGCCAATTCTTTACATGTCGCTCATGAACGCGTTATCTCTATTCGCGATGCAAAAACGCAAGCTTATAAAATCCATATTCCCGTTGCCTACTTAGAAAAGCATGCCTACCATCAGATTGTGATCAAAGATAAAAATGATGAAATTAAAATTGAGACCAAGGTCCTCGGACATGATTCTTATTCCAGTGGTGTCAAAAAGATCCTTGAAGCATGTGTCAACAATAAATTAGCCAATAGAAGGCATACTGTGTTGGATTTGGTAGCTATGGGCTACTTTAGTTAAACTTTGAATTTAGAAAGGAGCTTTCTACAAGAGGAGTAAGAGGAAAATCCATTTGATTTTCTTCTAAAGCCACAACGTATAAAAATATGGGATTTGGAGTATTTATCTTTATACCGTTGCTGATAATTCTGCTGTTATGCGGGGTTATCACAAAAAGACGATTCTTCGGGTATGCAATTTTATCTCTGATCGGTGGCGCAATTATACTTTTTTCTTTGTCTCAATTTTTTCAATGGATCACGAGCCCAAAAATCCTAAAAAAAGAAGATTATTATGGTACCTACCACATAAAGCGTGACCTGTTCCCAGGAAAACAAGCTGACTGGCAATATAATAGCTACAATTTTGTCATAAAGGATAACGATTCGATTTATTTCAACGTCGTAAGTGAGGGTAAAGTATCCAAAGTTTACAAAGGCAAGATCGAAACAGTCTGTCCTTACCAATCCGCACGCTTAAAACTGTGGATGGACTTCCCCACTCATCATATTCTTGCTTCGGATCCAACGGTATACCGAAGCCCTTTAGGCTTCTATTTGGTATTTTATTCGTCGAAATATAACAACGTTTTTTTTGAAAAAGACTGACATTGAAGCGTTATTTAACATGACAAGATATTTTCTCTATGTACAGATCACTGTCCTAGGTAACATGCATAAAAAAACACCAAAAAATGGTGTTTTCTTATTTTATAATAAATAATATAGGATTAGTTTGCTAGCATCTATTTCCATTTCGCGTTTAGAAATCGTTTTGACAAATATTGCCGTACGGGTATATCGTATAACTTCAAACAGCCATATGCAAGCACAATACTTCCGATCACAACAGCCGCTGCTCCGGGCAAGGACTCTTCAAAACTCAGATTTTCATTCTTAACCCAAGCATAGTATAGATAGATAAAGGGATAATGTACCATATACAAAGGATAGGATATATCGCCTAAAAACTTGCAAAGCCAACTTGTAATACCGCTTTCTCCCTTGCCAGATGCTCCTAAAACAACAAGCAAAGGGAAAACAACAACACAACATAACGTGTCGTACAGACCATTCATCCATAAATGCTCGGCCCCACCAATGCGCGGCATGGCCAAAAGTGGCACTAGGATCAAACTACAAATCCAAAATGCGCCCTTGATCTGTAACGACTTAAATACTCTAGATAAGAATAAGCCAGCTGTAAATGAAAACAAAAGACGAAGTGAACCCGCCGTAAATTCCGTTTCTGTGAGTGAAAAACCAGCACAGATATCTCCCAAAGGTCCCAATATCGCAAAGGCCGCCAACCCTATCCCGAATAAAGCAACGAGCCCAGCCAATACTTTGGTTGAAAATCTACGAATAATCAATGCATACAGAATATTACCGATGTATTCGAAAAACAACGACCAGCTCGGCCCATTTAATGGAAACATCTCCCCAAGCCCTCTCACTTCTTGTCCTGGAATGGCAGGAATCAACAAGGCATTCAAAAGGGTCGCGATCGCCAGCGAAGAAAATGTCACCTTAGTCACATCCCAAACAGAACATCCCTGAAAATAAAACATGACTGCTCCAATGATCGCACCCATTACAACCATCGGATGTAAACGTATTATCCGACGCTTGATAAATTCTTTTATTGTCATTGTCTTCCAACGATCGTCATAAGCATAGCCCACGACAAAACCTGAAAGCATAAAGAAAAAGTCAACGGCCAAATAACCGTGATTAATACGCTGGTCTAAATGGCTCGTCGCAAAGGCTTCAAAAATATGAAAGCAAACAACAGTTATAGCTGCTACACCGCGTAACCCGTCAAGTACTGCATAATGTGGTTTGGTATCTGCATAAACGGAAGTCGGTATTTGAGTATCGGACATAAAAACAAAACGATTTGATTGATTTTTTTACAAGGACGTAAATATAAACAAAATCGTCCATGCAGATTTGTAACAAGTTTACCGGTGCCCCATTTTTAAAGGCTGTTAATTAATACTGGGAATATAATCCGGTAAGTAAACCTGCTCTTTTTGCATATTTTGGATGTAAATTTTAGAATAAATTTCCAAACGGATATCGGTGATGTCTGTAGTCGTCGGCTTGTCGTCTTCATCTTCTCCAAATGAAAAAATCTGTTCTTCCCTTCTATTTTTTTTATGCAAAAAATAGTAAAAGTCTTTATTTTCCCAACCTTTTATATCACTTCCCGCATCATCTTGAACCTTCAATTTTGTAAACGTCTTCTGTAGATAGTTGTAAATATTTTGAAAATCATCTTTATTTTTTGAAGTCTTCAGTGCATATAGATAAGCAAATTCACCATTTTTATCCTCTGCCACTGTCAACGCTGGAAAAGGAACTCCGTTTAATATGGCTATGGTGTCCTTATCTTCATTGTAAGAAACCGTGGTGTAACGATAACCGAAATCTCTGACCGGCTTTAATTTTCGTGTTCCCCAGGCTGCAGTAGACTCGATATAAAATGGTGTTGGCAAACTCCCTTCTGAATTAAAAACAGCAAGCGTATCCTTTTTAAATATGGCAGTTTCAAAGACTTCTTTCAACTCTTTCTTATCCATACTTTTAACGTCCGCATGCAGCAACTCTTCGCTCCTTTTTATCTTGGGGCCATAAAATTTGGATGCATTAAAGGTTCTATCCAATTTTTCAAGTATCACCCTGTCTGGATCTTGCGATTGACAGGAATACAGCATACCCGATAAAAGGATCAGACAGCATACACTATAATATAGAAAATGAAACGGCTTCATCGGAATTGTCATTTAAATTATTTTTTGGGTTATGATCTTTACTTTGCCGTAAAGATCTTCAAACTAAAATAAATTTGTATTCATTTGCAAATGAAATTGTGCGGGATTAACACCTTTTGACTTTTTAGAAGTGCAGCGCAATCCAAAAGTACATCATTCGTGGTCGCTTGCTATTTGGGAGTCCTTCTGCTCAAATTCAGAAACATCACTAAGTAAATTGGGCTTCCAAGCTACTAGTCAGACTATAAAACGTATTCTTACATATAAAAATCAATTTATCTATGTTTGAAATATACAAATTGTGTTAATTTAAATAGATCAAGAACAAGCAAGCTCATATGATGTTCAAAAAGGTATTTTCTTTCGTTTTCTGCTGTTTGTCTACAGCCATTTTTTTCAACGTATCTGCACAAGATTTCAAGCTTTCCTCGTTGCCAAGTCAGTATCAAAAACCGGTCAAAAATGCACTAAAAGCTGCCGGCATGAATCGCACTGAATTAGAGAAAGTACTAGCGAATCTACCCAAAGAAATGCGTGAAGGGGCGGCTTTTCTCATAGCTTAAATGCCCAAGAATGATTTAACGACTATTAAGAGTGATCATCTTATCCATAATATTGAAAAGGCTTACCAGGCAAGATCAACGTTTTCCTGGGCAAAGGAAATTCCAGATTCAATTTTTCTAAATGAGGTATTGCCCTATCGGGTATTTTCTGAAGATCTCGACGATTGGCGTGGTGACTTCTACGATCGTTTCTCAAAATATGTTACAAATAGCAAAACGATAAAAGATGCCATTGTAGCCATAAATAAGAATATCAGAGATGAAGTGAAAGTCGATTACAATACGCAACGAAAAAAAGCAGATCAAAATCCATCTGAATCGATAAGCCAAGGAATGGCTTCTTGTACCGGATTATCCATTTTATTGATCGACGCATTGCGATCAGTAGGTATACCGGCTCGGATTGCGGGAACGCCAAACTGGCATGACAACCGTGGTAACCACAGTTGGGTCGAGGTGTGGATTAATGGTAAATGGTATTTTACTGAATATTATCCGGACAAAGACCTGAATTACAGCTGGTTTTTAGCAGACGCGGGTAAAGCGGATCCGAATAGCAAGGAACATTCTATTTATGCGGCTTCTTACAAACCGGCAGCTACCTCATTCCCGGCGTGGAGTGAAACAGAAGTATATGCCGATAATGTTTCTCAGCGCTATATTGATCTATTCAATCAGCAATATAGCCAACAATTGAAGGACAAATCTTACACCCGTCTAAACGTAACCATGTATCTCAGTAAGGATCAATGTCAACCGGAAGGAAGAACAAAATGCAACGTAGATATCTAACAAGGAAATGATCAAATTGGCGGAGGCTCGACTGCTACTAAACTGCAGGATGCGAATGATCATTTAACATTTATCGTGAAAAAAAATCAGTCTTATACATTGAGGTACAGCAATAAAAGTGGGCCTACCGAAAAGAAAGTAACTGTAAACGATGAGCCTTTAAATGTGATATTGTACTTCAATTAATGTAGATTATTATTTCGTCAATTTAAATTATGAAAAATATTTTTGACCAAACAGTGAGTGATGAAGTGATAGCACGGATTCAAAATCTTAATCCAGGCAGCAGTGCCCAATGGGGTAAAATGACCGTCGATGCCGTCTAATTAATCTCAGTTGCCAATTGGATCGCCAGGCGTGGGAGTGCACTGACGATCCAATTAAAGTTATCGCCACCAATGATAATAGTTATGCATGCCGTCGTATTCAAATCCACACCTCGGATAAAGACTATTACCGATAACATTTGTTTTCTCGGTCTCAAGCATCAGACCACAAGCTCCAGTCTCTTCACACCAAGCTTTACTTCGATCTATAAGCCGAACCGAAAGACCTTTACTCCGATGATCAGGATGCACAAATAGATCACTCAACAACCATTGCCGCTGCAATTTAGTATAATGAAACAATTTATAAAGCTGAACAAAACCAACCGCATGTTCGTCCTGAATTGCCAAAAAGATTTCTGACTCTCCGTTCAAAAATCGCTCCCTCAAAAATTCTTTGGCTTTTTCCAAATCCGATTCCTGTCTGTAGAAAATTCGATAAAGATTGAATAACGCTGCTGCTTGATCAAGATCCTCAAGACTTGCCTTTCTAATGTTATAATTCATTTCATTAAATAGTTTGATTTATAGTGCAAATGTATCCTAACTCTTTCGTATCAACCTCATCCAGATAGCAGATGTACAGTGGTCCAATCTTCGGTAGCATGGATTTCGATGCGACCAATAAACAAGTTCATAATAATTTCAAAAACAGACTTCATGTCCTTATAACTAATAGTTGTCGAATTATAAATGCTTCTGAACGAATTGTAATTCTTCGATGCAGTCAATTTATAAGGTCCCTATATTTAGATATGAAAAGGAGAAAATTAGCAGTTACAGACAGTGAAACCTTTATCAATTATTACCTACCAAATTGGCGATCCATTATCATTGGCAGTATTTTGATTTTAATGGGGATATCGACTTGTTTTATAGGTTATCATCCTCATAATTCACTTAAAGAGAATTTCAGCGCCATGGTACTTGACTTTAAAGACGTATTTCGCTTTTTAGTCTCATTATTTATGCTGTTACTCCACTTATCTTTTATTATCGGCGGCTTCCTTCTTCTAAAAAACAGCAGGAAAGTTATCCGAGCCCGGACAGATAAAAAAGGATTGTATTTTAAACGGATCGAAAAAAAGACTGGGAGTGTCTGGGCTTTGGCAGATTTGGATGCGCTGGTATTCGTGCCCTACATTCAAATCGTTAATATCCGCATTATTGAAAGCAATTGGTTGGGTCCGAGACTTGAGCTTGAGACTTTTCAAGGTAAAGAAATCCTGACCATGTTGAACGTATTAAGCCGAAAACAAAAAGAGCAAATTTGCCAAACCGTGAAAGAATTCGGCATTTAATAAGATTTACTGGTCCTTTTTTTTAAAGAAGAAAGTTTACTAAAATCAGGACAAACTGATCCTAGTAAACTTTTAATTTGATTTACTTGTTCGTATAATTTTAAAATCAATCGTTGGGTAACAACTGATCGACATATTCTCTGATCTCTTGGGGTAACATCAGATAAACTGAAGTTTTCAGATTTGCTTTACTTGGTTCCCCATCGATGAAAATATTCTTAAATCCTTCATTGAGCCATTTCCCCTCATCTTCTAGATATCCATGATATTTGCTGTTTAAATTCTCAATAATATTATTATCGTTTCCCATGTTTTCCGTCATTTATTATATGTAATCTGCATCTAAAATATTCGACAGGGAAACATCAACTTTGGTGCCACTCCTCCTTAAAATCTTTAAATTTGGCTATCCAATAGCATGTTTTAAGTTTTCTTAACATTTACATAAGCTAACAGGACAAAACCACTAAGCGTTATATATCAATACATTACAATTCTAAAAAAAAAACTACTTATTTTGCTTAAGTTGATATTATTTGCAATTTTTAGTAGTGAATACCGTAATTTTGTATTTTAATGTTTATAAACCTTTTACTTATGATACTAATAGCAGTTTTACTTCCTTGGTTATCGTTTTTTTTACGTGGTAAAATTCTAAGTGGCATTCTCTGTTTGATCCTTCAGATAACTATACTTGGTTGGATACCCGCAGCCATATGGGCGGTTGCATCGCGTGTTGACGGGAAAAATGAACAGCGCATGCGTAAATTGGAACGCAATATGCGTAATTACCGATAAATCATTAGGGCTCCGTTATTCGATAACCCGAACATCATTTAGATTCCAAAAATTGTTGTACTTGTTTTAATGTAAAATCAATCAGTTCAACTTTGACATCGCCATTAAAATCAGCCATCATATAGTTGCCATGATTTGCCGGTAGAATAAGTAATCGTGCAGCAGAAATCTGCTGTTGCATAGCGGCTAAATGTGTCGTTTTTACAACATCTTGGTCTCCGCCTAGCAAAAATACGGGGCAGGCCAAACGCGTTAAGGATTCGGCGTCAAAATCCTGAAAGTGTATCATGCGCTGGCTGTCTTTTTCATACATATTTCTAAACTTCTCCGGATCTGGGTTCAGCTTCATAAAATTCTCCTTCAGAAACGGCGGCATATCGTTAATAGTTGACGCTTCCATACTTTCAAAAAAACCATCCAGAAGCCCCTCTCTTTTGGTATTTCCAGATGCTGCTATCAGCTTTTCGACCTTGTCTGGATACATCGTCGCAAATTTCAAAAGAGTTGTCGCTCCATTACTAAAGCCAAAAAACGAAGCTTTTCCGATGGAAAGAAAATCTAGAACAGCCAAAATATCTTTGGCATCCTGCTCGAATGTTTCAGCTTAGGATCGATGATCGGATCTTCCATGATTTTGGAGATCTATCAAAATCAACTGATACTGATCATGCAACCTTTTTACAGTCTCCTCAAAATCCGAAAAACCGGAGGAGCCACCACCATGAATAAGAACGAGAGGTTTTCCTGTGCCAAATATTTCGTAGTAAAGTTTTATCCCGTTAGCAGGTGCATAACCGCTTTTCGATTCTATTTCACGCATAATTTATACTAAATGGTCTATATTTTTATCATTAGCAACACGCTTCTACAGCGATTTGTTTTCTATAAATTTTTTAAAACTTAACAAGACCCCATCGGTAAAAGACTGTTGCAGGTCCAAACTTGTAAACGGATCAGGGTCGAAAGTTTCGCGAATAATTGTATTGTTGTCAATCGCCTGAAATTCCACAATATACTTTCTTCCCCCACTGTTACTTTCAATAGACTCCATCCAAATAATCTCATCGTACACACCCACATAATCAAATCCTTCGCGACTATTTTTTTGTTCCATTCTAAAATTAAACATCCCCCCTTCCCTAAAATCGATACCAGCAGCCGGACAGTGCCAATCGTCAAATGGAATATTCCATTGCATAATGGCATCAGCATCATTCCAGTATTTCCAAACATCGGCTAGCTGCTTTTCAACTAAAATAACCGAAACCAATTTTTTTACAGGTTGATCTTTATGTTTCATAGGATGTTTTAAATGATAAGAATCCTTTTATCTATCTACACCGGTTTAAAATCATTCCGTTCAATGTACTGAGATAAAAGGCTACATTGAACGACATCACAATATTAATAAACTATACAGAAATTCGACTTGTCCTATGACAATATTGACCTACGCTACACATTTTTCTGCGATACTGTAGAGATACACTTTATAGCTAATTAAAGGAGGAAAATCTAACGTAGTGGGTCGATTAAAGAATAAACTGATGACTGTGGTATATTTATTGTACGAACCTCATGGAACATATAAAAACCGATTCAAATGAGAAAATTAGCATTTATAGCAATGAGTCTTGTTACTTTCACGGCCTGTAATAATACTCCCAAGAACAATGAATCCAAAGAAGCAGTTGATCAAAGCAAGGAAGAAGCAACCCCGTCGATCGGCGGCAACAAGGATGAGCACGGTTGTTTGGTCGCGGCAGGACAAACTTGGAGTGAGATCAAACAAGGATGTATCCAGGTCTTTAATGTTGGCTTACGCCTAAATCCAACGGAGAAAGAAGAAGGAAAAGCTGTCATTAGTGCCTTTGTTGTCCTTAGCGAGGATAAATCAAAGCTAGAATTATTCTTACCTGATGACAGTAAAAAAACCGTTATCCTAGATAAAGTTGAAAACGACATTTACCAAAAGGATAACTATAAATATGATGCTAAAAAATCAGCACTTTATGTAAATAATACGATTAAATACAAAGGTGATGTCGAATAGCCTAGAAAGATTGAACTATTGGCACAATTTGCACTAGATATGGCCCTGAATAATGATTCCCTATCATTTTATTCTCATTCACAGTAATATGATATTGGCCAATATCTTTAAATCTATAGGTAAACTCTTTGCCAAAAGGGCCATCAGAAGAACCATCGGGCAGAAAAAGCTGACTAATTCGTACATTGGCTGTATCCATGGGAGTTTTTATTTTGATAAGAACCGAATCTGCCTGATGGACTGAAATGAAAATAGTATCTGTTTTCCCTGATACCATATTCATTTCCTTAGATCTTCCACCACCAAAAAAGGTTACGTTAGAAGGTAATTCTTGTGCCTTGTGATTAGATTCATTTGTACTGGATTGTGGTGGGCGCTGAGGAAATTGACAAGCTCCATAAATAAAAATTGCCAACACATTCATGATCAATAATCGTAATTTGCCCATAAACTTTTACTTAGGATAACAAAAGTTATTAGATTACGGTTTTAGTTACGACAACTTTTTCTGTACAAAACAAACGCTGAAATTGAATTTGTTACATCCTCCACAAACTCCATTTTGATTTGATTGCATGTGGATTTAGTTCCCGTATTTTTTGATAAAAAGCATAGAAATTCCTATTCCAGAGGGAATAGTTATGCGTAAAACTGAAAATGGACTGTCCCTTACTATCCAATTGAACGACGACTTGCCAGATATAGTGATTATTAATTTGAGTCGATGTCCTACGAAGCTCAATGATATCCACTAACCTAAAGGATCTACCTGCCCCGCCTCTTCGACCGACAGCGTAGAAATAATTTTCATCAAAAAAATAATCTTCGTCACTTAGCAGATTATCTTCTATACCAAATAAAAAGGGACGTGATGACAGTTTTCTTAATTTATCTGTCTCAAAATGATCATTCATTTCATAGCTTTTTTTAACACCGTATAAATATTTCTTAGCTACATTTTTCCTATAGACTTCTATCAACATGACAACGATCAACACACAACTGAGAACCAAAATGATGCCTTTAGAATTCATTTATTCCACAAAAAGAAATTAACTTCCACAAGTCAGATAGAACATCGGAATTCCCCCTTCATCTTTCTCGATAGCATCTAATCCTTCGAAATAGCTATGGTCACCGAGTTGTTTCTGAGCGATTTGTTGTTCAAATTGATACAGCAAATCCAAAGCTGTAAAATGTAGTGGATGTGAAGGCCACGTGAGACAACACTCAGACGGAATGATTACCATTCTACCATGCGATATTATTCCAAGGACTTCCTTTCTTTTCTTTAAGATACCCAATATACCTTTTCAAGTAAGATTTCCCAATTTTACTGTTTACACCAACTTGATCTTCTCCTTCCAGGAAATAATCGGAAAATTGCAACCAATCAATAAAATGCTTTCTCGCATATAGTGACAAACTCTTGAGAACATTTAATGCCACAGGTTTTGTTAAATATCCAACGTCCGTTGCGGATGTCGTAATATGACTCACTACAGCAACAACAAAGGCATTTACCCCTGATTTGGAGATATCCCAAATGGATGTATCAATTTTGCCGTTTTTTCCCTCCAATGCGGTCCCTGTCTTTTCTATCCCAAGTAACGTAAAGTATGAACTCAACATTTGAAGACAAGTTTCTCTATCCGTTATACCAAAATCTCTCTTTAGCAATTTGATAAAATCACTTCTATATTGATCAATTCTTGGATAATTACCAAATTGATATAAGTGAATCGGATAACTACCATCATCTCCGGTACTTCCGAATACCGTAAACCAATCCCCAAAAACAATCACTCTAAATGCGGCTCCTAGCGCATTACCAAACTGTTCTTCATAAGGAATATTCAGAAGTACAGTGTTATCAGATACTAAACTTCCCGCCCTTTTTTCCTCTTCGGCTTTCAAAGTAAGTTCATCTTTGGCTTCATTTACACCTTCCTTTGCCGCATTCAATAATTCTTTCAAAAATTTAAACATAACGGTATTGATATTAACTACTTAAAAGAAATCTTACTTACTATATTTTGGTACCAGCGCATAATCGTACGGGATTCTCATGGACAGCTCGCGTGCTTGCCAAATATCCCCTTCGGACGCCTGGTAGAAATCATAGGCATTTTTCAAGAAATTCTCGCCGTTTGGAGCTTCAACCCAATCTTTCTTCTCTCGATTGTAAAGTAAAATCATACAACTTACACAGCGATAATTACCTGCTGTTTTTGGGTTTTCAAAACAAGTTCCAACTTTAATATTAATCTTCTGATTGATTATCACATCGGTCAATTTACGATCTGTGAGATGAATTAATGCAATTTGTGCATCCTCATGATCGGGTCGTAACTTTGCTATTACTATTCGCCCAAAATCTGCCTTTTTAATTTTTTCGATTTCTAAAGCCCTAAATTTCGGCGATATGCGATTCGTATCGACCGGATATAGATCATCTTCGGCAGCCGTCACTTCTGTCGTCGTTACTTCGGTGGCTCCGGAAGCCAATAGCTGCTTATTTTTTTTGTAATTTTCCCATTCTGCTGCATCGTAGCTAACCCACTGCTGTATCTTATAGAGTAAGGTTTCCCTCTTGTTGACTTTTATAAAAAACGCTGCAATTAAAAATGAAACCAGCAATATGAACAGGATAATGAGGACTCTTTTCAAACTAAAAATATTTAATGAAGTATTTAAATCTGTAAAATCGTGAAAACATACCCCATGTTTTCATTGATCACCGTAAATCTGCACATAATTATTCACCCCTTAAATCTGCAACCCATATTAGGTCAAAACTTAGCGATATTTGTAGCTTAACAATCAATATTTGAAAACAACATGACAATTGTTAATTTCAAATATTTTAACCAATTAAATACAAGTAGACTGTATGATTTCCTTATTTACTAGAGTAGGTCATAGACATCAAGGATAAAACTGAAATACATTGATAGCAAATTGTATCTAATAACAGTTTTAAATCAATTTTTAGACAGTAGTCAATCATTGTTTATTCATTCTACACTGAATGATCACTGAACAAGCACTGAGTAATCACTGAACAAGCACTGACTAAGCACTGTCGAAAGCTAGAATCCGAGTACTGTCTGATCTTTCCTTTGTTGCCCTTGAAAATGATAAGAAAAAAATGACCAGCATATTGCATCCGAATACGTCAGCAAGCCCTTGATTAAGTAAACATAACCATAGATAGCCTCTTTGACATCAATAAACTTAATTTGCTCAAATAATAGTCTGTTCAGATCACTGAAGATAAGTATGAGTTAGATCAGACAAATAGTTTAAAAAAAATATCGAACAAAGCTGTCAATATATTCATAAAATGCTTCATAAAAAAGAAGTTACAGGGATCAATCCAACTTTATTGTTTAGCCAGAATGAGCTTTACAACTTTTTCAATAGGTCGACCAATTACGGCTACACCATCCTTTACAACGATAGGTCGCTCAATTAAGACCGGATACGTTAACATCGCATCGATCCATTGCTCATCGGTCAAATGAAGATTTTGGAATTTTTCCTGAAAAACAGATTCTCCTTTTCTGATAAGTTCCAAAGGTTTTAAATTGAGTTGCCCCAATAATTCAATCAACTGGTCTCTGGTTGGAACATCATTTAAGTACTCCTGCACTTCTATATCCAGAGCTTGATGCTGTAGCACTTCCAATGCATTACAACTCTTGCTACAATTTTTATTATGATAAATTTTAATCATGGCCATAACATGTAAAGGGTATCTTTGTGATAAAGAAAAACAATTATTGGATAAGGCAAAAATACGAACAAGATCACAAACAGTTTAAATAAAATACCATTAGCTAACCAAAAATTGGAATTCATTTTTGAGAAACTGATCCATTTATGACCTAGGATTGTTTCACTTTTTTTAATTTAGTGATATGAAATCAGCCGAAAGTGTAACAGATTTTTACAAAAGGCAACCAGGTTTAACTAATTTGGATTTGCCGCTAAATAATACCGGAATTGGGCATTTCAATGTTTTCAGTAGAGAATCCTGTACCGTCGTATCTCCGTACAATCGCCGTGATTTTTATAAAACCTCCCTTATTATAGGGCGTGGAAAACTATATTACGCAGATAAGTGGATACAAATCGATAAACCGGCCATGTTATTTGCGAATCCGGTTGTCCCCTATGCTTGGGAACCGGAATCCTCAGAACAATCAGGATGGTATTGTATATTTACAGAGGAATTTATACAGCATAGTGAACGGATAGAAAGTCTAAAAGACTCCCCGCTGTTCAAGATAGGCAGCAATCCGATCTATTTTCCGGATGAAACACAATTAGCAGAAATTTCTGCAATCTTCCAGAAGATGGTAGTTGAAATGAACTCAAGCTACGTTCATAAAGATGATATGTTGCGAAGTTATCTACATCTTCTAATTCATGAAACCATGAAATCGAGTCCCGCAGCGAGTTTTGGATCTTATACCAACGCTTCAACCAGGGTATCGGGACTATTTCTTGAGCTGTTAGAAAGACAATTTCCAATCAATACCCTTCAGCTTAGCCTACAGTTGAAAAGCCCTGCAGATTATGCTCATGCGCTTTCGGTTCATATCAATCACCTCAACAGGTCGGTAAAAGAAGCCACAGGCAAAACCACCAGTACACACATTGCAAACCGTGTGGCCCAAGAAGCCAAAGCTTTGTTGTTGCATACCAATTGGAATATATCGGATATTGCCTACAGCCTAGGATTTGAATATCCTTCCTATTTCACCAATTTCTTCAAAAAGCAAACGGGGATGTCCCCAAACCAAGTCCGAAGCGGTACTGTTTGAATTGTATAACAATCTGTTTGATTGTCTTAACTCCCTTCGTTTATTCCATGTATACTTTTGTATTAAACAAAATATCATTATTATGAAATATAGAAATCTTGGAACAACAAATGAAAAACTCTCTGCGATTGGATTAGGTTGTATGGGAATGAGCTTTGCATACGGACCTACGGACGAGAAAGAGAGTATTGCTACATTGGAAAGAGCATTGGACCTAGGCATTAATTTTTGGGATACCGCAGATATGTACGGCAACGGTGCCAATGAGGAGCTTATTTCAAAAGTACTTGTTCCCAACCGTGACAAAGTTTTTATTGCAACAAAATTTGGGTTTCGCTTTAAAGATGAAGTAGCAGGTCCAAGTGGTACGGCAAACACCTACTTCGATGGCTCGCCCGAATGGATAAAATTAGCGGTGGAAAAAAGTTTAAAACGCCTTGGAATAGATACCATAGATCTTTATTATGCACATCGCGTAGATCCCAATATTCCCATCGAAGAGACCGTAGGCGCTATGGCGGAATTGGTTAAAGAAGGAAAAGTGAGGTATCTTGGCTTAAGCGAAGCATCCCCCGCCTCAATCATCAAAGCAAATGCCGTACACCCTATAGCTGCTTTACAGAGCGAATATTCGCTCCTTACACGCGATGTAGAAAAAGAAATCCAAAAGACTGTACGTCAATTGGGGATAAGTTTAATTCCTTATGCACCGCTAGCGCGTGGATTATTTTCAAATTCTTTAAATCTAGAAAATCTCGCTTCGGACGACTTTAGAAGAACCTTACCGCGTAATCAAGGCGAACATGCTTTGAACAATGCACAATTGGTCGCCGACTTCTCTCTACTGGCAAAAGATAAAAACTGTAGTCCTATACAGCTCGCTTTAGCGTGGGTACTGGCACAGGGAAATGACATCATTCCCATTCCAGGAACTAAAAAAAGAAAATACCTGGAAGAAAATGTGGGCGCCCTTGACATACAATTATCGAATGATGATTTAAAAACAATCGATGAAATACTCCATAAATACCCTAATATCGGAGCTCGATACAGCGAAGGTGCTATGGCTTTAGTTAACCATTAATCCATTTTTGAGATTATGAGTGGCTCGCCGGCACCACTTATAATCTCAAAAACTGTTCTCACCTTATCCAACTTTGTCGTGTTGTCATAATACACTATAGGAACAGATACGATCCGATTAGTATGTATTAATTATCGGGAATAGCAGTACGTAATGAAAAATAGAAAGAACTTCCTGCGCCATAATCACTTTCAACACCAATCTCGCCTCCTTGCGCTTCTATAAACTCTTTACTAATACTTAAACCAAGTCCTGTTCCACCTTTTTTGGACCCTGGTACACGGAAGTAGCGTGCAAATATTTTATCCAGATATTTAGGCTCGATCCCCTGCCCGCTGTCGGTAACGATAAATTTTGTTTTAAGTTCGTTATTTTCCACCCCTATACGAATGACCGAATCTTCATGCGAGTAACGTATCGCATTGGAAAGAAAATTGGTAAGAACCCAGGCAGTTTTCTCATTGTCAGCAAAGATAGCTTTCACTTTGGGATCTACCTCGATAACAAAGTGTATATTTTTTTGATTCGCAGCAAATTGATTCGCCATGATAGCATATTCAATAATAGGCTGTATTTCTGTCGTATGTAAGTTAATTTGGATGGAACCACTTTCAACCTGGGTCATATTTAACAGTTCACCGGTTATTTGAAGCAGTCGGTTAGAATCCTCTTTTATTCCGTTTAACAAGGTGAGCTGTTCGGTATTCAGATGGCCTATTTGTTCATTTTCCAGCAATTGAACCCCCATCTGAATCGCAGCAATAGGTGTTTTGAACTCGTGAGAAACGGTGCCGATAAAGTTTGTTTTTGCAAGATCAAGTTCCTTAAATGGCGTAATATTCTTTAGGATAACCACCTGCCCAATAAACTTTGATTCCAGTTCACCAGTCGGCAAAACATTGATATCGATAACATCTTTCTCAAAATAGCTTTCTCTATCGTCCGCATAAATTTTAACAGCATTCTTTTCACGTTGCTCCACGGGAAGGAACAGGTCTTTAAAAATATCTTTAGCAAGATCATTTTCATCTGAAACCGCCAAAGCAGATCTTCCGAGAAGTTGATCTTTATGTAGATTGGTGATGCGAAGCGCTTCCTCGTTGACAAAAATAACACGTCGCTCTTCGTCGAAGCCTATCACCGGATCATGCATATGATCCACAAGAGACTCGATTCGACTTTTTTCCTTTAAAATTTTTTCAAGCTTACTTTCAGCGTATTCTTCAAGTTTCTCTGCCATGGAATTGAATGAAGCGACGAGTTCAGCAAACTCACCTCCGCTCTGTACCTGAATTCGTTCTTTGTAGTTCTGTCCTGCAATCTGTCGAATACTCGCTGTCAATTTTGCTATGGGATCAGCTATATTGGACGGCAAATTGACCAGCAATATAAAAGCAATAATAAAACAGAGTGCCCCAGCAAATGAAATGACCAAAATTGCATGTTCTGCGGTGCGATCCGCAACAATACTCTTCCTAGAAATTGCCGTCATATTTTGCTCCATTAACAAAGCAATATCCTTTCTGATGGACGAGATGATAGTGATGTCTAAGGGCTTATATTTCAGTTTTAAAAAATGTTCAGCAATCGCGTTCGTTGTTTGTTGCTCTCCGACTTCAGTAACATTTCTCCGTTGTTTGTCAAGGTTGACCTCGAAGTTCTTAAAAGCAGTTTTTTCAACAGGAATTTCCTCCAAAGCCAATAACATATTCTTGGCATACAGCAGCGTGTTGTAATTTGCTGTCAATATATTTGCGGTATCCTTTTTTAACCGGTTTACATACCAGCCGCTTAAAGTGGCGAGTAGAAAGATCATGAGAAAAAGTGATCCTACACCAAAGGTAAGTTTCGTTTTTATTTTCATCTTATTCACAATTTACCTTTATCATTATGACAATATAATCAGGTCGATATCTTCGGTCGACAGTTGCGTCAGCAATTTGCTAAATGTATCCTTAGCAAGTAACATCCTTAAAAGAGATAATCGTGGTTTACCAATACAAACTGTGGTGATCTTGCGGAGCTCGCACAAAGCGATAATCTCTTTTGCCACACTATGACTTTCCACTTTGATAATTTCACCACCAAGTTCTGTCGCCAGCTTAAAGTTATTGATCAGGTGTCGCTGTTTATTTAAGGCTATCCGATCGCCACGCTCTTTTGGCAACTGTACATACAGCAGAAACCAACTGCTATTGTAATATCCTGCTAAGCGCGCTGTTTTTCTGATCACGTTTTTTGCTTTTATTTCATTGGAACTTATACAAGCCAGGAAACGCTCCTTTCGTACCCATCGTTGAGGTTGAACTTCGATCTCCACTTTACGTTGAACCTGGGAAGCCACTTCTTTCAACGCCATTTCCCGCAATTGCAAGATATGTTCGCTTTTAAAGAAGTTTTGAAGTGCTGCCTGAATTTTTGAAGCGTCATAGATCTTGCCCTCTTTTAGGCGGATGATAAGTTCTTCTGCAGTAAGGTCAATGTTAACGACTTCATCGGCGGAATCAATAACACTGTCAGGGACACGTTCTTGTACTTCAACCCCTGTAATCGCTTTAACCTCCTCGTTTAAACTCTCAATATGCTGGATATTTACAGCGCTGATCACATTAATCCCGGCTTCCAGAATCTCCATAACATCCTGCCACCTTTTGGTATTTTTGCTACCTTCAATATTGGTATGTGCCAGCTCATCGATAATGACTACCTCAGGATGTGAATTCAAAACAGCATAAAGATCCAGTTCCTCTAACTGTTTGCCTTTATAAAAAAGATGGCGTCGGGCTATAACGGGTAGACCATCCAGCAATTGATGGGTTTCCTTCCGATTATGTGTCTCAATATAGCCAATACGCACATCGATTCCTCCCTGTAAAAGTGTATGGGCATCCTGTAACATGCGGTAAGTTTTTCCGACGCCTGCACTCATGCCGATATAAAGTTTGAAGCGACCTCTTCTCGATTTTCGGATAAGGTCCAAAAAGTGTTCAGCGCTTTTCCTTTCTTCCATTTTTATTGCCTTTCATTTCAGAAAGTTCCTGCCGATCCAACACACGACAGGAACGATTGTTTTAAAAACTAACTGTAAGTGCTGTGACAGCCGTCAAACTATTTTTCACCAACTTATTTGTCCGATCAAGGAAAATAGCATCTTTATTGGTGAGATTACGTAGTTCCGTGCGCCAAACGACATTGGGAAGAATTGCATAATCTGCATTTAAAGAATAGCCAAACGTTTGAAAACCTTGATCTGTCGTAGTCGAAACGATTACACCATGCTTATCGTTGTAATATTCTCCTCTTGCTGTTAAGCTAAATTTTTCGGTCGTCGCATATCGTGCAATTAACACAGGCGTGTACCATACATTGTACGTTGAGCTACCTTTTGCTTTTTGTTCCGCTCCAATATCAAATCCGAATGTAATTCCCAGCTTTTCATTCATTTGATAAATGGCATATAGATTATGAAAATAGCGCATCTGTCTGACGCTATCCGCTTTATCACTGCCAATAAAAGAACCACTATTGATAGTCCATTTAGCTGTCGGTTTATAGACTAATTGATGTCCAAATGCAGGTAAACTGCTACCATCCACCCGTTGAATCCGCTGCCATCCGTTTAAAATAAGCCCGCTTAAAAATAGTTTTCCTGATGCGGATGTATAGGATATTTTTGCGCCGGTTTCAAAATAAGGGGAATTATCAGCAAAAATACTCCTTGTTACAGTCCAATTATCCTTTCCTATAGCGCTTTCAAAGCCCAAATGGGAAGAAAATATTCCAGCATCGATCCATAAATTATGTTTTTTCGAGATACGAACACCGGCATTCGCTTCGTAAATATTTTTTAAGACACCGGGTTCCGCACTGTAGTTCGCATTCATATATGTACCGACACCAAAAGCAAGATTTGCACGTGTATTGGTTGTTTCGTACGCAGCTTTTAAAAGTGCCAAGTTTATGTTTACTTCATTTGTTCTGTTGTGACTATATACAAAGCCTGGGCGTGTATTTCCAATTGGGTTGTTAAAGTCCCGAAGGTAATATGCTTCAAGGTAACCACTGATAGACAATTGGGTATTTTGAGTTGTATCTTGCTGTGCAAATAATTGTGTTGCTCCTGCGAGTAAACAGGCCAACATCGCTAGTTTTTTCATGTATATCGTTCTTGTAAAGTGTAAATCAATGACCCATCAGGTCAATTTTATTTTTCAACCATCTTGTCCAAAGCAATATTTAGTTCAAGGACATTGATTTTGCGAGGTCCAAACATATTCCATAGAGGGGTCTGAACGTGAGCATCAACGAGAGACTGTAAGCTATTTACCGATATACCTCTTGCTTTCGCAACACGATCGATTTGTATTTTTGCGGCCTCTACCGAGATATCTGGATCCAAACCACTGCCACTGGCTGTAACAATGTCTACCGGTACCTGTTCGCGTTTTACGGTGGGATTGTGGACTAAGAACGTATCAATACGGGCCTTAACTTCCGAAAGATATTCCCCATTAGAGGGTCCTTTGTTACTTCCTCCCGATCCTGCTGCATTATAACCAACAGCGGAAGGACGCGACCAGAAGTAATCATCACGCGTAAAGGCCTGTCCAATATTTCTGTAATACTTTTGCCCGTTGTACGCTAGCATTTCCCCTTTTCCATGATTAGGTGCTATCTGAGCTATTGCCCAAACAAGGGCCGGATATACAACTGACAGCAGGAGCAATAAAACTATTGTAATCTTTATTGCTGGATATATATGTGTTTTCATCTTTGCTTTAATTATTAAAAATGTATTAGATAAATAGCGAAACCAGCAGGTCTATGACCTTGATACCAATAAATGGAACGAGCACTCCACCAAGTCCAAAAACGAGCAGGTTTCTCCGTAACAATGCGCTTGTGCCTATAGGTTTGTATGCAACTCCCTTTAATGCCAAAGGAATCAGTAATGGGATAATAATTGCGTTGAAGATGACAGCCGATAGTATGGCGCTTTGTGGACTACTGAGCTGCATAATATTTAAACCTTGAAGTGCCGGTATTGCCGCAATAAACAGGGCCGGAATAATCGCAAAATATTTGGCAACATCGTTTGCAATACTGAATGTTGTCAGCGTACCCCGGGTCATCAACAATTGCTTACCTATCTCCACAACCTCGATCAATTTGGTCGGATCATTGTCGAGATCGACCATATTTCCAGCCTCTTTTGCAGCTTGCGTACCGCTATTCATTGCTACACCAACATCCGCTTGTGCAAGTGCCGGAGCATCGTTTGTACCATCCCCCATCATGGCGACCAATCGCCCGTCAAGCTGTTCTTTTTTGATATAGTTCATCTTGTCTTCGGGTTTCGCTTCGGCGATGAAATCATCCACCCCTGCTTTTTCTGCAATATATTTGGCCGTTAACGGATTGTCTCCTGTCACCATAACAGTCTTAATACCCATTTTTCTCAACCTTTCAAAGCGTTCATGAATCCCGGGTTTTATCACATCCTGCAATTCTATGACACCGAGTACTTGTTCATTCTCGGCTACGACCAATGGGGTCCCCCCATTTTGAGAAATAAGCTTTACGCGCTCATCTATTTCCTGAGGAAATAGATTTCCAGCCTTTACAATGATATTTCGAATAGCATCTGTTGCACCTTTACGAATACGTGTCTGTTCAAAGTCTATTCCCGAGCTACGGGTTTCGGCGGTAAACTTAATGAATGCCGGGTTTTCGACCTTATAGCTCGATGGGTTGACACCAGCCAATTCAACAATTGATTTCCCTTCTGGTGTTTCATCCGCCATGGAGCTCAATGTTGCTGCACGTACCAGCGCTTCTTTCATGACACCATCGGCGGGGTAAAAATTTGTCGCCTTACGATTTCCGATCGTAATGGTTCCAGTTTTATCAAGCAACAAGACATCAATGTCACCCGCCGTTTCAACTGCCTTGCCACTTTTTGTAATAACATTTGCACGAAGTGCGCGATCCATTCCCGCGATACCAATCGCCGATAAAAGACCACCTATTGTCGTTGGAATCAGACAGACAAAAAGTGAAATAAACGAAGCAATGGTGATACCGACATTGGCATAATCCGCAAATGGTTTTAAGGTCACCGTTACGATAATAAAAACAAGTGTAAAACCTGCCAAAAGGATGGTTAAGGCAATCTCGTTAGGTGTTTTTTGGCGGCTTGCCCCTTCGACCAGTGCGATCATCTTATCCAGAAAGCTTTCACCCGGTTCTGTCGTTACCTGCACGACAATTCGATCGGATAAAACCTTGGTGCCACCTGTAACTGAACTTTTATCGCCCCCAGCCTCGCGGATCACCGGTGCTGATTCACCGGTAATTGCACTTTCATCTATTGTCGCCAACCCCTCGATAATTTCCCCATCCAATGGAATTACATCACCAGCCTGACAAACAAAAACATCATTTTTTTTCAATTGAGCGGATGAAACGACCCGACCATCGCGCAGGGTTGCAGGAGTTTCCTCCCGAGTTTTCCGAAGACTATCTGCTTGCGCCTTTCCGCGGGCTTCGGCAATTGCCTCCGCAAAATTGCCAAACAGCAAGGTTAAAAATAGGATAAGAAATACTGTAAAATTATAACCAAGTGTACCTTGTGATTTTTCTCCGGTCATTATCCAAAGACAAACCACGGCCATAATCAACGTCCCGATTTCCACGGTAAACATCACTGGATTACGGAACATTATTTTAGGATTTAGCTTCACGAAAGATTGCTTTAACGCTTGTTGTACAAGCTCTTTCTGAAACAATGTTTGTTGACTGCTCATTTTTAGAATTCTTTAATTTTTACGTATTACATGGAAAAATATTCCGCAATTGGACCCAGTGCCAACGCAGGGAAGAAAGAGAGTGCTGCAATAATCGCGATCACAGCGAATACCATTAAACCGAATGTACTTGTATCAGTTTTTAGCGTTCCCTCGCCTTCAGGTATAAATTTCTTCTCAGCCAATAACCCAGCAATAGCAATTGGGCCTATAATCGGTATAAATCGGCCGAGTAACAATACGATACCTGTCGAAATGTTCCACCAAATGGTATTATCTCCAAGACCTTCAAAACCACTACCATTGTTGGCTGCGGATGAAGTATATTCGTACAATATTTCACTAAAACCATGGAATCCAGGGTTATTCAATGTAGAAGCACCTTGGGCTGGAAATGCTGTCGCAAGTGCTGTACCGACAAGGATTAGAAAAGGATGGGCAAGAGCAACAATCATGGCGATTTTCATTTCGCGCGCTTCAACTTTCTTACCCATAAACTCTGGTGTGCGCCCCACCATCAAGCCACTAATGAAAACGGCGAGTATAATAAAAATGAAGAAATTGAGTATCCCCGCGCCCACACCGCCATAAAAGGCATTCACCATCATGGCTATCAGTTCGTTCATACCAGATAAGGGCATGTAACTATCATGCATAGAATTGACTGATCCCGTCGAAATCATCGTTGTGACAATACTCCAAAAGCCGGATGCTGCGGCACCAATACGTACTTCCTTTCCCTCCATAGCCCCCATAGACGTATCAATACCCATCTGTGCGATCGCTGGATTTCCAGCCATTTCCATTTTTATATTTGGAATCGTCAGGATGATAAACCCAATGGTCATCACGCCAAACATCATCCATGAAAATTTACGCTTGCGAATAAAAAAGCCGAATGCAAATATCATCGCCATCGGGATAATAAACTGGGCAATCATTTCCACCATGTTGGTCAAATAATTGGGATTTTCGAATGGATGCGCACTGTTCGCACCAAAAAAACCACCTCCATTTGTTCCCAGATGTTTAATTGGAACAAAGGCAGCTACTGGTCCTCGACTTACCTGTACGGTATCTCCAGTAACTGTAATCATACTGTCCTTACCTTCGAATGTCATCGGCATGCCTTGGAACACGAAAATGGCAGCAACCAGGACCGAGATAGGGAGTAAAATGCGGGTGCAAGATTTCACAAAGAAATCGTAAAAATTGCCCAATTGCGTTGTTGTTTTATCCCTAAAAGCTTTAAAAATAACCACTGCAGCAGCCATTCCCACGCCTGCAGTCACGAATTGGAGAAACATGAGCCAAATTTGTCCTAGATAACTCACGCCCGACTCCCCAGAATAGTGTTGGAGATTACAGTTAACCAAAAAGGATATACTGGTATTAAAAGCCAAATCAGCAGTCATTCCAGGATTTCCATCTGGATTTAAAGGCAAACTTCCCATATTCATCAGGATAGCCATACTCAACAGGAACCACACTAGATTAATTGTCAGAAGAGCAACGAGGTGCTGTTGCCAAGTCATCTGAACATTGGGATTAATTCCTGTCACTCGATAAAAAAAACGTTCCAATGGTTGAAACAATGGATCTAACCAGGTCTTTTCGTTACCATATACCTTAGCTATATATTTCCCGAGGGGAAGTCCGAGTAGTAATGTTACGATGAACATCACTATGATTCCAAGAATCTCTGTATTCATTTCTTTAATTGATTTGTATAAAAAGTGTATCATGATCAATCGTCAGCTAACTTTAAGCCCTTCTTTTGACTTCGTAATGCCAAAAGGACTGACTGAAAGCGCAGTTTCATCGCTGACAATGACGAATGAGTAATCTTGTTATTAAAATTTTTCTGGCCTTAAGAGTACATAACAGATGTATGTAAAAACCAGTAGTGCTACAATAAATAAAGCTGTCATTTACTTTGATTTTAGAAGGTTATGGATTTGTTGTCCTTTGAGGACCTCTAAAAATGGTGTTGGTAGCTGGGCTTCGATTTCTGCCCATGCATTGACCGAACTTATACGTCGAAGACCTCCTAAAGATCTAACAAAAAGATTTTCCAAAATGTATTTTACATAATTGTTTCCTCGTCCATAAATCATTCCGAGAAAATGAATATGCTGGCAGATTTTGTCCGTGCTTTGCAGTACTATTGAGCTCCGAAGATGATTAATAACAGCCTGTAAAGCTCCTGCAAAATTGTGCTTCCGTAATAGGAAACTAATCTCTGATCGGATTTCTTTGTAATGGAGCGCCATATACAGACCTGCACCGTATTGATTTAATTTTTTCATGTTGTTCGTAAAACTATGTATCAAAATCTACCCGATATAGAGTTGAAAAATCATTGCAATAATCAATACCACTACGATGACCTTCGCTATACGGTCGCCCGACACATTATGAGCGGAACCTCTGCCTTTATTTTCTTGCTTCTCTTTCATATTATTTATTTTATATTTTGCCGAAAAAGTCGACCATTTTATAGAATAACCAGAAGAAAAATAGTCCAGTTATGATGAGTATGATTGTTATTACCATTGTTAAACTTTATTAGTGACTTGCGATTTCATTTTTTAAACTTGAATTTAATGCTAGTAGCTTTGCCGATCGTCCCCCTCGGCGGACTCTTACCACATACTTTTCTTTTCCGTCCTGTTTTCATATTTACATTCATTTGTCCCCATAAGCCAAATCCTGTTCCACTGTACCGAAAAACATCATAAAACGCTATTAATCAGATGATATAAAAAAATAAGTAACAAAATAGAATTGGAGAATCCTATCATTTTGATAAGGTTATTTTATCAAAATGAGAATGACTATGCTGAAAATGTGATCAAATCATTATAATGTGTACCTTGTCATCTATGCTTGAAAGGTGACCAAAAAAGTATAGACGGCTTGAGCCGATTTATCTTTTAAAATGATGGGCCAGCACATTTTAAAAATTCATGAATGAATGGGAGAATATGTGAACCTCGGGATAAGTATTAGCAGAAGCACTATGTAACAAATTTGCAAAGGAATATGAAATTGTCTCCAAAAGTTCACATTAAAAATTATTTTAGGGAATACATATTGGTTGGGAAAACGTATTAAAAAGACACTTATAAAAATAAAAACAATGATAAACTTAAACCTTTTCAAAAAAATCACCTTATGGGTCTTTCTGGGCTGTATTTTACTCTCCTGTCAAAATGAAAAAAGCAGTCCCAATACATTGACAGAAGAAGAGCAACGTAATGGCTGGCAACTTTTATTTGATGGTAACACGCTCAACAATTGGCATACGTACAATAATAGCAAAAATGCGCCTACGGCCTGGATTGTAAAAAATGGAACAATTTACTGTGACCCAAACAGTGAAAGCCAAAAATACGACTTGGTATCGGACAAAGAGTATAAAAATTATGAGTTTAAGTTTGAATGGAAGCTGGAAAAAGAGGGAAATAGTGGCGTTTTTGTCAACGTACAGGAAAGACCCGATATTAATGCGACCTACCATTCTGGACCGGAGTACCAACTGTTGGCAGATTCCCATCCTGATTTTGATAAACCGCTAAAGCGTTCGGGCTGTCTTTATACATTTCTACCGCAACAAAACTTTGTCAACATTAAAACGCAAGATGATTGGAATGAATCCAGTATCGTTCAGAAAGATGGAAAAATTACATTCTTCCTAAATGGAAAAATCACCGCTGAAATGGATTTTAATTCAGCTAAATGGAAAGATTTAGTAAAGCATAGTAATTTCAAAGATTATCCGGAGTTTGGTAAGCATATCAATGGGAAATTAGCACTGCAGGATTGGTCGAGAGGCGTATCGTTTAGAAATCTAAAAATAAAGCTTTTATAAAAAAAGTCCTTCAGATATGCGAAGGACTTGGACGCTAAAACAAAAAATTGTTTTAGCGTCTCGATTATAAAAAATATCGCAAGAAGTATTACTACCGCCATTCAATTCTTGTATCTATCCAAAAACAATCCCTATTCCGCCGAAATAGATCTTCTGGTCTTTGGTGATTGTAGATGAGTTCTTCCAACGCATTAAAATTATAGCGAAACATATCTTCATCCTTTGACTGAATAGGGCGCAAAATTGAATCTTCATCATCGATAAAAATATCGGATTCGAAAATATTGATTTGATGCGTATTCACCCAAGCAATTGCCATTTCCTTACTCATTCGTTCCAATGCTTTGGTCGTTTCCTGATATTGTTTCATTTCCCAGGGAAGATCTTCCGGATAATGCGAAGCAATATAGTCTTGGTACGCTTTTATATCACCTTCACGGAGACATTCATTGCGAAGCAAAAGTCTTGTCGTGTCCCGAGCAAAGCTAACATACTCCGGCCGCATAAATAGGCCGTACCTTTTACTATACAATTCTATTTTTTCTGCTAGTTCTTGCCTCATAATTTGATTATCAAGCAAAAATCATCCCAACCTACTCTTTTATAAGGAGTTTTGATTAAAAAAGTGCGTTTCAAACGACTTTGAACATTCTAGTCAAGCAAATTGAGCTCACCTTTATAATTTATTTAAATCTTCCCTAACATAAATAGCATTTCCTGTGGCTTTTTAGAATATTTTTAAACCGATAATTCCAGCGACGATCAATGTTGCTGAAAGGAGCCTAAATATATTGGCAGAATCTCCGAAAAAAAAGATTCCAACAATCAATGTTCCCACAGCTCCCAAACCTGTCCATACGGCATAAGCTGTACCGATAGGAATTGCCTTTTGAGCGTAAAACAATAATCCTCCACTAATGCTCATAGAAACAATAGCCAATATGATCCAACCCAATTTATTTGAATCTGGCTGTTGAGCCATTTTTAATCCGAGCGGCCAGCCAATTTCAAAAATGCCAGCGATGATCAATGCAATCCAATTCATTTTCAATAGTTTAAATTTCTACAGCAAAGATAATCGCTAAATGAGGGGCATTTTTTGACTTATATCAAAATCGTACCTTATCGCCGGATCCGACTAAGTGTTTCTTGTGTAATCCCCAAATATGATGCAATATGACCGAGATTAATTCTATTTAACAAATTTGGCTGTAAGCGTATGAGCGATTGATATCGTTCTACTGCAGATTCGGTATGCAGCGACATAATCCGTTCTTCAAGAATAATACAAACCTCCTCGGCAATCTTCCGACCGATAAGATTTAGTTCAGGATAAATTCTGTACAATTCATTTAAATCGTCTACAGAAATAGCATAGATCTCGGAATCTTCAAGAAGCTGAATATTTTCAAAAGAGGGTTTTTCAGTATAAACGGGTAAAATCGATCCAAAAATCTGGTTTTCCTCACCAAACCAGCTGTTCATTTCACGTCCGTTTTTAAAAAAATAAGCTCGTAGTAATCCTGTACTTAAAACAAAATAGCTGGATAAATGCTGCCCTTCTCTCAAAAAATGCTCGCCCTTTTTCTTAAAGAAATAACGCGTTCTATTTTCTACCGCTTTCTCAATTGCTTCATTGAGATAGCCATATTTTTTGAACTGTTCAACTAGGGGATTCATTCTATTATAGATTAAAATCATTCATAGTTCATCGTGTTATCTGCTGGATTATACTTTAGAAGTTCTGTATATGCATCGCCTTCAATTCCCAATAGCTGACAAAATGCAGGCTCAGTTTTTATCCCACTCCTCTTGAGCTGTCTGACCTGTTCAGCGAATTCTCCACCCCTCAATTGAATAATTTCATGCTCTTTAAGCATATGTAAGTATCCACTCTGAATTTCAGTTGCTTTATCCGTTGCATAAATTTCAAAAAGCTGCTCTTCAATCGTGAAACGGCAGATGATTACACGATCGGCCGGCCGCTGTAACCGAAAATGTGCATGTTTCGAAAAATTAAGAGACAGCATTTCTTCAAGAGCATCAAAATCGTCGACACAAAGAATAATGTCTATATCACTCCCACCCACATCTAGCTGAATCGGTATCGTACCAACTACAATCGGATCATAAGCATCAAGAAGAGTAGTAATTTGATAGTCAGTCAATAACCGATAGGCTTTTTTCTGCACGTCGTTTCCAAACTTCAAATAATCTATGTTTTTAAAATTTATGGTCATAAGTAACGATAAAATCCAATCCGGTTAGATAGGTTTGAATATACTAAACAACAAAAGAAAAAACGTAAACATAATCAAAATTAAAAAATAGCCGCAAGCAAGATTGGACTGAATTATCAATAATAAAAAACGGTTTATACCTACGACAGTGGAAACCGTTAAATAATATTTACTTAACACAAAATCAATACTACTCTCCTACCTTTATCGCGGTTTAAAAATCACCTAGTCATTTAAACAGCTACAAAACAAATGAGAAAACATTTGATTACCAGCATTTTGCTAAGCACAATCGGTACCTCACTTACCTATGCGCAAAATGAAACCACCTCTGCTCTGAATGGAACCGTCAGAGAGGGAAATTCGCCAATCAATGGGGCGACAATTGAAGCCATACATTTACCTTCTGGGACAAAGTACGTTACTTCATCGCGAAGTGATGGACGCTATAATCTCCCCAATATGAGAATTGGTGGCCCTTATCAAATCACTGTAACTTATCTTGGGCATTCACCCAATATCAAGCAGATCGAGAAACTGGCTTTGGGACAAAGCTCAACATTAGATATTCAGATGCAGTCCGCATCGCAAGTATTGGATGAAGCTGTCGTTGTAGGTACGAGACAGGGCAAAGTCTTCAACTCCGGCCGAACAGGTGCGGCACAAAACATTTCCCGCACAGCGATTCAAAATCTACCCACACTCAATCGAAGCTTTACAGACTTTGTCAAACTGACCCCTCAATTTTCGATGCAGTACGGTAATCCTTCTTTTGCAGGAAGAAGCAACCTTGCCAATAACTTTACCATCGATGGCGCGCTATTTAACAACGCGTTTGGACTACAAGGAACCATCGGAAGCCAAACAAACTCGCAACCTATCAATATGGATGCCTTTGAGGAGATTTCAGTAAACATTGCTCCTTATGACGTAAGACAAAATGGTTTTACCGGTGCTGCAATCAATGCCGTAACAAGAAGTGGTACCAACGAAGTACAAGGTTCGTTAAATTATTATTTCAGAAATCAGAATTTAGTCAACAAATACAATTCGGCCGGACTAAGAGCACCAGTCAACAACTTCAGCTTAAAAGGCTATGGTTTTACCGTGGGGGGACCAATTATCAAAAACAAGCTATTCTTTTTTGCAAGCGGCGAGCTTGAGCGAAGAACAGACCCAGGAACAAATTTTATAGCTTCACGCGGAGGAAATACGGGGCCGAATGTTTCAACCGTATCTGCGGAGAAACTTGATGAGCTAGCCAACTACCTTAAATCGATCGGGTATAATCCTGGATCTTATCAAGATTATCCTTTGGATACACGCAGTGACAAATTTTCCGTTAAATTAGATTACAATATCGATCAAAAAAATACCTTAAGCGCTAAATATTTCTACTTTCGTTCCTATCGCGACATCTTACCGTCCAATAGTGGTGCGCCCAAAAATAATCGGCAACCGTCCAACCTTGGCCTACCTTTCAGCTCAGCAGGCTACGGTATAAACAACAACATGGACAATGTGAATTTAGAATTACGTACGCGTATCAGTAGCAAATATTCTAATTCATTGACCGTAGGATACAATGTCATGAACGACTATAGAGAGTCGAAAGGTGGCCAACCATTTCCTTTGGTAGACATCATGAACCCCGACGGTAGTAGCATGACAGCATTTGGTTACGAACCATTTACAGCATTTAATAGCTTAAAGACGAAGGTATTTCAAGCAACCAACAACTTTAATATTTATGCCGGAAAGCATGAGATTACCTTGGGAGCCAATTTTGAAAATTACAAAACCACCAATGGATTTGCACCGAACTATTATGGAGCCTATACATTTGCCAGTTTAGATGACTTCTACAACTCTGCAAAAAATAATGTTTCCAACGCAACCAAATACCAAATCCAATATTCTGTTTTACCTGATGGGTCATTTCCTTATGCAGAAATTTCAGCACGTATGTTTGGTCTATATGCACAGGATACCTATGCTGTAAATGATCATTTTAAATTGACTGCTGGATTGAGAGCCGATTTGACTAACATATCATCCCCCAATGAACTGAAAAATGATAATGTAACCAAGTTGAATTTTGATCAAGGTGAAAAGATCGATGTATCAAAATATCCAAAGAGTGCAATTCTTTGGTCGCCACGAATTGGATTTAATTGGAATGTCAATGGAACAAATCAAACGCAGGTACGTGGTGGATCGGGAATCTTTACGGGTCGTCCGCCATTAGTATGGATTTCTAATCAGGCCGGCAATAATGGTGTTATGTTTGGTTCTGAATCTATTAATAATCCTACAAACCGCCCATTTACACCTGATGTAGATGCTTATCGCAATGTGAACCACCAAACTGCAGCCAACAACTCGAGTTATAACTTGGCGGTAACGGATAATAACTTCAAATTTATGCAGCTTTGGAGAACGAACCTTGCCATTGACCAAAAATTACCAGGCGGTGTTATTGGTACTTTTGAAGCCATGTATTCAAAAGATATCAATTCGGTCTATTTCCGTAACGTCAATCTAAATACGACGGACGGTAAAGCTTTAGTTGGTGCCGATAACCGTATGCGTTACAATACTCCACGTATTTATGGTGCTGCTCAACCTACTCCCGAAAATCCGAATATTTCCGACGCCATTGTGATGTCCAATACATCAAAAGGTTATAGTTATACCTTGACAGGAACATTGTCGAAAGAGTTCAAAGGTGGATTTTTTGCAAATATTGGTTATACCTATACAGATTCAAGATCTGTGAACGATGGAGGATCTATTGCTCAATCCATGTGGCGTGATCGCTATGTGTCGGGTAATCCAAATAGCGCTGACCTATCTTATTCAACTTATTTGGTTAAAAATAGATTTATTGCCAACTTCTCTTACCGTAAAGAATACCTGGATCATTTAGGAACGACATTCTCCTTATTTTATCAACTGCAGGACGGGCCTCGCTACTCTTATACTTATGGCGGTGACCTGAACAATGATGGTTTGTCTGGTAATGACTTGATCTACATTCCAAATAGTAAAGCTGAAATTGCACTTGTTGGCGACAATGTGCAAGACACTCGGACAGCTGATCAATTATGGTCTCAATTGAACGGATACATTAATCAGGACAATTACCTGAACGCGCACAGAGGCCAATACGCGAAACGTAACGCATTGGTAGGAAAAATGATCGGAACACTGGATATCCGCATCGCGCAAGATGTATTTTTAAATACCAGCGGTAAGAAACATCAATTGCAGATTACTTTTGATGTATTTAATTTCGGTAATATGATCAACAAAAGCTGGGGAGTTGCCCAATTTGCCAACAAAGCGAACGGTATCTTAAATTACAAAGGATTGAATGCGCAGGGACAACCAACATTCTCATTCCCGTATTTAGATGCAACAAATCAGATTCCTTTAACCAACACTTTCTCGAACAGTGTGGATGAAACTTCACGCTGGAGAATTCAGCTGGGTGTACGTTACCGATTCAACCAATAAACAAAAAATAACGTAAATTTGAACCCATCCTATAACAACGGATGGGTTTTTAGTTTAATAATCATGAAAAAACTAGCGCTTTCCATTTTTACATTTCTTGTGACCATGACCTGTCAGGCACAGCATTTTGACCTTGTCCCGCTGGGAATATATGGTGGCGAACAAGAAGACAATCTTTCTGCTTATTTAGTAGGCACTCCAAGAGATACTGCCTTCCTTTGCCTCGACGCCGGAACCATAAATACGGGGATTAGAAAAGCTATTGTGTTGAAAAGTCTAAATGGATCGGTCGAAACAATTTTGCATAACCAAATAAAGGGATATTTCATTTCCCATGGACATCTCGATCATCTATCGGGTCTTATTATTAATTCTCCTGCCGATAGCAAAAAGAACATTTTCGCTATTGATCCGGTCCTTCAAATTCTACAAAATCACTATTTCATCACGGATACCTGGATCAATTTTGGGGATCAGGGCCAAAAACCCATACTAGGAAAGTATCATTACAACAGTTTACAGGAGGGGCTGGAAATGCAAGTACCAAATACAGCATTATCTTTGACGGCATATGAGCTGAGCCATGTAAATCCATATAAAAGTAGTGCAGCACTTGTCCGCCATGATAATCACTACCTCCTTTACCTCGGCGATACTGGCGCGGACCGGGTGGAAAAATCCGATCAGCTAGATAAGCTCTGGAATAAGATTACCCCTCTGATCAAAAATAAACAATTAAACAGCATATTGATTGAAGTCTCCTTCCCAAATAATCAGCCAGAAAATTTACTCTTCGGTCACCTAACCCCCAATTTGCTGCTAGAAGAACTCGTAAAGCTCAAAGAAAAAACGGGACTAAAAAACTTGGAAGGGCTAAGCATAGTAGTCACACACCGAAAACCAACTGGTAACAACCCTGAAATCATTAAAAACGAATTGCTCAACAATAATCCACTTAAAATAAATTATGTTTTCCCCGAACAGGGCAAAAAGATAAGTTTAAACTAATGTAAAAAAGATGAAACCACTATTGGTTTCATCTTTTTTTACCTAGAACTCTTCAATTATATCTGCAATTGTCAAACGTGATTTTGCGGTAATTGCAGGCTGATTTGCATCCTCCACATGTCGATAGCCAATAGCAACTGCAAACAGCGTCTGATAGCCATCGAGTTCCAGTATTTCATCGTAGACGGAATTTTCAATTCCTTCCATTGGGGTTGCGTCAATATGATTTGCAGCACAGGCTGCAAGGAAAAATCCCAAAGAAAGATACACCTGTTGCTTCATCCAGGATTGAACATGGAACTCCCCTTTCGACTGCAAAAATTGCTTATAGTAATTAATCGATCCCTCTGGAAGCGTGTTTGCGATCTGCTCTTCAAAGCGATCTACATCGGTAAGTGCGCTAAAGACAACCAGATGGCTTGCCTCATTTATCTTCTGTGCGTTCCAATAGGATGCGGCAGCGAGTTTTTGTTTCATCTCCCCAGAAGAGACAAAGAAGAATTTCCATGGCTGGCTATTGATGGAAGATGGACTCAATCGGATTATTTCCTTTAATTCAGCGATTTTCTCCTCCGGAATTAGCGCTTCTGAATTATACTTTTTCGTTGTGTAACGTTGCTTTGCAGTTTCTAAAAAAGCCATAACATACAAGATTAAATTAACTATATATTTTATAGTTGCAAACTTAAATATAGTATTATATATTTGCAATAACGGTCAAACTTGATAGTAACAGATGTATTTGATAGACAACAAACAATACCCATGCAGTACCAGCCTAACTATGAAATACATAGGCGGAAAATGGAAAGCAGTAATTTTGATTCATCTAATTGAAAAAAAACGTTATAATGAATTAAGAAAAGAATGTGCATTAATTACCGAGCGTACATTAAGCTTACAATTAAAGGAACTTGAGGCTGATGGTTTAGTAAAGCGTACAGTACATACCGAAAAAGCTCCTTTGAAAGTAGATTACGAACTTACACCATTCGGCAAGACGCTTATTCCGCTATTAGAATCTATTGCAGAATGGGGACGGGAAACGGCTAGTCGGACCGAACGTATTCAACAAATGTAGAGTAGGAACCGTCGACTTTTAAAACGATTATCCATCATAAAGGATCACTTCCTGGTGTCGGTTTATCTTATCGGCAGCTATTATTTCAGTAAAATTTGGACAAAAAAATTTAATAAAGACAGCATTTACGCATCAGGAAGTTTTTGTAAAAACTTCCTGATGAATTAACAATGTGTCACCACTGCCGGAAAACAGATCAATATGGCCACTAAAAAACCTCATCAACAAGTTCTTTATTAACCATTGCTCCAGCTAGGTTTCCTGCAGCAACCGCATTCGCTACAGAACGCATCATACTGGAATTATCTCCACAGGCAAAAACACCCGCGACTGTTGTTTTCTGGAAATTGTCTGTTTTTATATGTCCCTGATCGGTCAATTCGCAACCTAACATAGCAGGAATAAGCGAATGTTGCCTGAAAGGTATGGCAGCATAAACAGCATCAAAGGCAAGTTCACGACCGTCTTTTAATTGTACCTGTTGGACCCATCCATTCTTATGCTGGATTTTAGTTATTTCTTCTTCAATAATCGAAATACCATGTAACTTCAGTTTTGCTTTCTGCTTAACATCAAAACTAGCCTTACCCGAAGTCAATAGCGTTAAGTCGTTCGAGAGATTATTGACCAATCCCGCTACGTGAAGCGCACGCTCTCCATTGGCCATAATAGCAGTTTTTCCTTTTCGGAATTCATAACCGTGACAATATGGGCAATGGATAACCGAAATTCCCCAACAGGCTGAAAATCCTTGTATACTAGGCATAATATCTTCCACACCAGTCGCAAAAATGAGCTTTTTAGCCTGAAAGACGTCCCCATTTTCGGTGGTTATTTCATACCCTGTAGCTGTCATCATGCCGCTCACAGCAAGCCCTTTCTGGAACTTGACACTCGGGTAGTTCAGAACTTCCTCCCTCGCTTTTTTCGCTATACTAAGCGGCTTTTCACCATCATGCGTAATGAAATTATGAGAGTGCGGCGTCTGTCGATTACAAGGTAGCCCACTATCGATAATCAACACATTCCGCAAGGAACGTCCCAATGCCATCGCTGCAGAAAGCCCCGCATAACTTCCCCCAACGATAATTACCTCATAGCTTCTATCATCTTTCATAAATATATATATTTAAATATTAATCCTCTTCTGACAAATGATGAAGTAGAATGGAAAATTTTCCTCTACCTCCCTAATTTCCATTAATCCATAGGGATCGAATTCGGCATGAATGGAATCAATATCGTAAAAAAACATATGTACTCCATCAAACATTGCAAATCGATCAGTGCCTATGGCCTCCCCCTTTCCATAGATACTCGCTAGCTTTTATACGGTCGTAAAAATCATATAACCTCCTTCAGCTAATTGGTCAAAGCAATGCTGGATTAACGCATTACGTTCTTCAGCATCCAATAGATGAATAAGCCCGTAACAAAATATACCGTCATATATATCCTGATCAAAAGGCATTTCATTAACCGAACCATGATGGATTATCGTATTTGTCCCAAAGGATTTCCGGGCGAGTTCTATTGCCGTTTTCGAGATCTCAATGCCTGTAATTTTTATTCCATTTTCCAAAAAAGGGCGACCGTTGCGACCGTAGCCGAACCCAGGAATCAGTATATTTTTGATGTTGTGTTCCAAAAAAAAGCCTACTGCAAACGTTGTAGACTTTGCGGCTTCATCCCCCCACATTTCTTGCTTCTCTATAAAATTACGTTCCCAAAATTCCATACTGCTGTTGCTTATATTGTTTAAAATTGAAATCGATCTTGTTTGCTATACCGATTCGGTACTACAGTGGATTAAAAGTCAACTCAGCGAAGATAGTATTTTTCACTATTGCAACTATGTAGCAAAAACATTAAATGCAATTAAATTGCAAATAAATTACAATAGGATGAATTATTGAAATCATGGTTATTTATCAGTATTGAAAACCTGTGCTATGCTTAAATATCTTTGCTGATGAAAATGAATATCATCACAAAAACAAAAACATGAAAACTATAAAGACATTTTTAGCAGCTTCATTATTTCCATTGCTTACGACACAGGCCAGCGCACAAAAATTGGATAAGATGCTTTGGTTTAACGAACCAACAGAATGGAACATCAAAGACAATTCACTTTCGATGTTCGTTACGCCTAAAAGCGATTATTGGCGTATCTCTCATTATGGATTTACAGTAGACGACGCCCCCTTTTTCTATACGCTACGCGGGGGAGAGTTTGAAGTCAAGGCAAAGATCTCGGCGAACTACCAAACCCGCTTTGACCAAGCAGGTCTCATGCTGCGCATTGATCATGAAAACTATATAAAAGCAGGGATAGAATTTGTGGATGGAAAATACAATTTGAGTACGGTCGTTACGCATAAAACGAGTGATTGGAGCATTATTCCAATAGATAAGGAAATCCCTTTTATTTGGATCAAAGCAATACGTCGATTAGATGCTGTCGAATTTTTCTATTCTTTTGATGACAAGGAGTATATCATGATGAGGAATGCCTGGCTGCAGGATAATCACCCTGTTATGGTTGGTTTAATGGCAGCTTCACCAGACGGCAATGGCTTTCAGGCGAAATTTGACTATTTTACGATCAAACACCTTGCAGATCAACGTCGAAGCAAATGGCTGAAAGAGAATAATTCAAACTAAAAAATATCGACGCCCGTCTAAGACAGCCCCATAGACGGGCGTCATCTTAAGTCAGTATGTCCTGCTGCATCTTGTTAAACACACTCACTGCTTCATATGAATTTCGTACACGAAGCTTTTGGAGTATATTTTGCCGATGCCTGTTAACGGTATTAATGCTCAACCCTAGTTTTTCGGCAATTCGTTTACTAATCATCCCCTCCTTGATGCAGCTTAAAATTTCTTTCTCTCGTGTACTAATCGAAGTTTTCGCACCATAGCCATCTAAGTGATGGACTACGCCTGTTACCTGATTGAGGATATAATTTCGAAGATTGATTGAAGTTTCAGTTTCTGGTAGTAAGGTATAACAGCATAAAGCCAGCTGGGGGAATTCCGGTCCTGGGGTGTCCAAGTAAAAAATCTGATGGGACAGCTGGATGATTTGCCCCTCTCTCCCTTCGACCCGAAGTATACTGTTTGCTTGATAATTGAATCGCTCCGCCAGATCCTTTTTTTTGACCAAGTTGAGAAATTGAAGCTCCAAAGCATGCTTAATGGCCAAATCATCGGGGTAAACACGTTCGAGAAGAAAATCTTCCCAAATACCGTTTATTTCCAGCTTCTTGTCATATGAAGGAAGGTAAAGTCGTTCTGCAATTGTCCCCATATAGGTATAACTCCAGTTTGCCGTCAGGTCACTCAGTACGACTATACCGTTATGAATGTCGGCAAAAGTTTTTGCGTAACTCTTATAGTGTTTTAGCACAGATAAATCGATGTTGCTATTTCGTAATCTCCGCTCAGCAAAATTTCTATCTAATTTTTTTTTGATCTCCGATTTCATTTTATACTTAAAAGCTTCGTTTTAGGTCTTTAAAAAGAAAGTCCAATTCGGAGATAGGGCAAGGTTGCTTCTTTACTGAACCCTATTACTCCTTGAATAGTTAATAGATCTCCTGGCATAAAATAAATTCCGCCACCATATCCCATATGCCAGTCATTGGAATTTTCATGACTCATCCAGACCCTTCCTACATCATAGAAACCAATTGCCCCGACTGTTCCAGGAACGATATAAGAAGAGTAGCTAAATAATTTCAATCGCATGTCAAAATTATTATAAAGCGCTGTTTTCCCAGTAAATCGCCGAGAATTATACCCTCTTAAGCTCATTTCTCCTCCAATTTGTGCGTGCTGATAAAAGTAGGGATCTCCCCATACCGCATCAAATCCCACACGATTAGCAAAAGTAATATAGTTGTCGGCAACCGTTTTATAAAAACTCATGGAATGCTGTAATTTTGTATAGTTGCGGCCCTCCCCTCCGATTTCAGCATTCCACCCCAATCTAGTGTGAAAATGTACTCCCGATTTTGGATTACTGATATTATCGCGGGTATCGTAATCTATACCAGTGGTGACCCCAGTGAAAAAATTACTACCGTAGATAGGCTCCGAAGGATATTTTTCATGAAACTCTTCAAAGTATCGTCCAACATTATTTAATTCTTTACTATTATAATATTCGGAGGAGGATCCATAGAAAACCTTGAATTTGGGGGCTAGGTATCTTTCTAGAAAAATATCACCATTCACAAGATCAAATCGATTTCGGTAATAGGAAATGCGCTTTGAATCCGATTTATCAAAAATGGTATTATTTCCATACCCAAAGAAGTTGCTCAGGTTTTTGGGCCCAAGGGATGAAAGATGAATGTAAAGATCATGCCCTGCAATGAGTTCCTTATAATTACCTTTGTAATCAAACATAAATGATTCGCGACCGGTCAAATAACTGGCAAGAAACTGATGCCTATACGCATAAGGTTTTTTTCTGAATCCTTGATTTTCGATCATATACCCCAGTCCAAAAATAAGTCCGCGGTCAACGCCATAGTCCAAATTAAAAACAACTCCTTTACGATCATAGACAAAATTGTCATAGTCAAACGTATGGACAGCGCTGTCTTTGCTCAATTTCAGATGAATAGCATCATCAACCTGGATAGTACCCTGAACCTGGTCTTTACCATCATAAATATAAACTTTGCTGCCATTGGCAAATTTGTCTGTTGTACGGTACAAATCCTGACCATCACCACCAATAATCCGAAACTTTATGGGCGATTTGCCCGATCCATGGAAGTTATATTCATCAACGCCCGATATACCATATATGCGAACTTCTTTGGTCTGATCAGGTACAAAAGTACGTTTTAGCAATTTTCGCCCTTCGGTGCCATCCTTTTTCTTGTTATGGATATTGACAGTGACCGAACCATCACTATTGTAATCGACATCTACAAATTCAGATTTGGCGGACAATGGTAGTTCAACGACACGGGCTAGAAATCGGTAGTAGGTTAATCCACTTTCCATCAGTTCGTCCCTTCTTGAACGAATATTTGTTTCCAGTTCATTCGCGCTCATTTTCACAATGGTATCAGGCATCGTTAACATAGCCTGATGAATCAACGAATCCGTCAATGTTTTCTGAACAAATTGTATTTCGTCAATCCACTCGTCCACCGTAAGATGCGTGAGAAAAAAATGATCAAAAGTACTTGCATTAAAATTCCAATGGGGCACATTTCGGATATGTGGACTAAAGGGTTGCAAATGGGCCTTCAACCATTGATAGGAAAGTAATGTTGGAAATACCCCCGAAGTTTTATAATACACCTTATCCCTATCTCTAGGGACAGGCGTATAGATCTTTTTACCTTTTTCTTTTTCAGGGTCCCAACGCCAGTTGTCTTGATGGCGATCCCAGTCGCCCAACGTAAAATCTAACAATCGTGCACGTAGTGTGAGCTTCTGATCAATTTGTGTATCATTGTCTTCCAACACTTTACGCATGACTTTTGCGCTATTATCCGTTTTTTGATCCTCAAAAGGGGTACGCGCCTCAAACATATAGGCCCTATTTTTAAATACCTCACGATACTCGCCGAACCTAGGGTCATCTCCTACAAAAACCAGTTCTGGCGAAGCTGAAGGAATACCTAAGGCTTTATTAAATGGCGGAACGGTCAATGCACCAAATGGATGATGTATCGAAATCTGATCTTGTACTATATCTTTTGCAAATGTCTTTCGAAGGCTTTCCGGTAGGCTACGTTCAGGGTATTTCTGAATAGACCTAAGAACCCACTCCCTACCCATAGAATCTACCAGTCGAAGTGACTGTGTCTGCATGCCACCACCCAACTTAACAATCTGAAGCCCGCCCCGCTCTGTAGCGAGATCCATCACACGCATCTTAACAGGAGTATTATATAATTTACGGTAACTATCTCCAAGCCAAAATCGATGCAGTAACCCCACTCGGTCATACTCAGGTGCGATCACCGTGGTAATACTGTCCATACGCTGCGCATGCGAATTAAAAACACAGCAACAGGCAATTAATGTAAAGATTCTTCTCATTTTATCTAAGTCGGGTCTTCGAGAAATCAACAGTCGATACAGGTAGAATGTTTGATGGTCTCGATATCTAATTGGGCTAAAGTTCACCTTTTAAAGCAAAGAATCAAAAACTTTCTGCTCCTTTTTTAGTATAAAACCACTATTTTGATAAAACTTATAGCTTTCGGTCCGAATGATATTGCATCTTACACGCAAACGGTAGCAATCGACAGACCTAGACCAATCGGATGCCGCATGCAATAATAATCGGCCTAACCCTCGATATTCTTCATCGACAACCAAGCCAATGATTTCTACATAAACACCAGTCTCCATACTGATGACCTGATGAAGTTGAATTCAGCCAACTGTTTTATTATCAATAATCCCCACAAATACAGCATACTCCTGCTACCGCAACAGATCCTCCAAAATAGTTTTCGTTCCTTCAATATCGGCTGGATAACCCAGCAGTTCGGTCAAGGTTGCGAGCTCCGGAGCATCAGATAATACCGCTTTTCTTATGTCCATACTATAAATTTGTTTCCTATGTTTTAGAACAAGAATAGGTTTACCAATACATTAACTATACCTCAGGTTGATCCAGTAGTCGCCGGTGATAGTTTATTTGGCCAAGGTGATAAGTTAGATGGGTGGTCAGATGAACAAGCAAATACTGCGTTGTTGTTTTTTCCTCAAACACGAGTATGGGATATATCTCAAAAAGGTTCTCCTCCGACAACAGATCCAGAGAACGTGTAACCACATCAATCGTATCATCTATCTGATCTAATAATCGTGTTCGAGGAATGTCTTTTAACGAAAACTCAGCCGCTCGATCTCTGATATACCCCGTCTTGCCTATTTCAGCACCAATATATGTTTGAAGATTTCCGATCAGGTGTAAACATAAGTTGCCAGCTGAATTGGAAATATCACGTTCAATAAGCCATATATTTCCTTCCTGTTTGTACAAAGAAATTTCATCACGCAGCCTGTTTAAGTCCCGTCGGAAAAGGTTTTTTAAAGTTTCTATAAGCATAGACTAAATTTAGATATATTTCTACTCAAAAAAGCAATTTCTATATCAACACATCAGCTTTAGCGTTAAATAGCCATATTGATACGAATCAGAAATATACATCTCCGCATGATATTATGTAATTTTAAACAACTTAAAGAGCTATAACCATGAAGATAGTTTCAAATTTCCCAAAAAAAACCTGGGTAATTTTTAGTGTAATAACAGTCACGACTACCATTCTCTTCGCCAAATGCGATAGCATATCCGATGGAAATGACAGATTGGGTTTTCCATTTCCTTTTTATGAATATATGGGTGGCAAGCGCTCAGTGGAACCTGAGAATCGAAGTAGTTTCAATTCTATTTATTTTCTTTTCGATCTTATTATCTGTTTTGGACTTGCTTATTTTTTCACATTTCTAATCCAGAGATCTAAAAAATAGCGTACATTGAAATGGAATTAATCGACCAAATTATTTCCATCTGTTTTATACAAGTTTTAAGCTAAACCGTCTTTATGATGAAGAAAAGCACAAAAATAACGAACCAAAGTATCGAATCAGCAGGACTTCCCAAAGACCCTAAACATGCCATTGCTGAATATTTCTGGAATGGATTTGATGCAAAAGCCACACAGATTGAACTCTCTATAGACAGTAATGAATTAGGCTACATTAATCGTGTAAGCATACAGGACAATGGCGAAGGCATACCCCTAGAGACACTTTCTTCCTCATTTGGAAACTTTTTGGATTCTATAAAAAAAAATAGTCTCAAACGGAGCTCCTATACCAGAGGAAAAAAGGGAAAGGGTCGATTTTCTTTCTCGCTTTTTGCAACACGTGCGATTTGGGATACCGTTTTTCAGGAGAATGAATATTTCTCAAGCTACCGAATTCAAATTGATCGCGAAAGTAAAGAGCAATACGATATCAGTGAAAGCAGGCTGGTAGAATCTAAAAATACGGGAACGCAAGTTACTCTTGAAGGCGTTTTTGGACTTAATGCTACATTTTTTGAAAGCGACGACTTTAACAATTTCCTCGCACAAGAGTTTGGCTGGTTTCTCTACTTGAATAAGGATAGGAATTACGCCATACGCGTCAATGGGAAGCTATTAGCTTATGACCATTTAATCGAAGAGACAGACCAGCTTTCTTGGACAGGCTATAGCCCTGATCGTGATACTTCTTATCATTTTACCATCAATTACATTCGCTGGAACCAACAAATTGGTGATCGATATTATTATTATTTTCTGAATAGCGATAAAAAGGAAATTGCCAAAGTACTTAGCAGTTTCAACAATAACGCGATCAATTTCCACCACTCCGTCTATGTTGAATCTACCTTCTTTGATCATTTTGAACAACAAGATATCCTCCTATCTACAGAAGATAATCTTTTCTCGGGGAAGGCCAAACAAGTTATTTATCGGAATTTACATGCTGAGTTACGTGATTTACTGGATAGAAAGCAAAAAAAATATGTACTAGAGCACGCTGTCGCGGTAAAATTAACAGATCTAGAAAGAAAAGGCCTATTGCCCGAATATAGCAGCTCGGAACAAGATAAAAAAAGAAAAAACCTATTGTTAGCATTAATACAGGAACTATTTATTGTAGATCCACGCATTTTCTTCGGCATTAAAACAGACCTTATCCGCACCTATCTCGGTTTCATCGACTTGTTATTGCAGTCGGAAAAAAGCACGGAAATCCTCCCTATCATCGAACAGGCACTTCCTCTAACTGACAAAGAAAAGAATCGCATAAAACAGCTTATAACCCGCGCTGTGAACGATGAAAACACTTCTTCCGAGCAGAAAAAATAATACATTTTTATTTAATGACTTTTAGATGTCAATAAATAAAATTAAAAGTATCACTTTTGCTTAACACTGTTAAATTATTTACGCATTAGCATGGGTAGCAAAGAACGCATACAACGGCTCAAAGATGAGAATAGAACTAATATTCTAGATGCTGCGCTCCAAATCGTCAAAGAAGAAGGATGGCAGGCCTTGAGTATGCGCAAAATTGCAGATATCATCGAATATACTGCCCCCATGATATACGAGTATTTCGCCAATAAAGATGCCATTCTGATGGAGCTTGCTAACCAAGGTTATCTCCTGCTTGCCAAAAAAGTAAAACAAGCCAAATCAACTGAAACCGATTTGGAGAAACAATTAGAAGCAATGTGGTTTAGCTATTGGGATTTCGCCTTCGAAGAACGCGAATTGTACCAATTAATGTTCGGTGTGGGAACGGCCTGTTGTGGTTTTGAAAAAACCTATAAATGTGCTGAATCCCATGGAAAATTGATAAGTGATGTCATCCGTGAAATCATGAAAGAGAAAAACCCATCCGAAGAATTGATCTGCAGGAAGTATTTTACGTACTGGTCAATTATACATGGATTGATTTCGATCAATTTGGTAAACCAAGGCAATGGCGACAATACCAATCAAGAGGTTTTAAAGGATGCTATTTACGGCATCACACGCTCCCTGACTGATTAATTTTTTTACACCAAAAAATACAACGTTAAGAAATCTAACACCGTTAAATATACCAAAACTTCAATTTTTAATATCACATGAAAACAAATCTATCACCAAGTCTTAAAAGGATTTACGTTCCAACACTTAACAGTGTTAAACGAATTAATATCGTAAAGACTGCATATGTGCTCAGTGCAATCTTTCTATATAGTTGTTCAACAGGCACGAGCAAACCCATTGATCCACCACCGGTTAACCTTCCGGTCGTTACCATCGAGAATGGTAACGAGACGGTTTATCAAGAATATCCAGCAACTATTGAAGCTTCGGCCAATATTGAGATCAGGCCACAAGTCGAAGGGATTTTGGAAAACATCTATGTCGATGAAGGTGCTAAAGTAAATAAAGGTCAGGCGCTTTTTAAGATTAACGACCGCCCCTATCAGGAACAATTAAATCAAGCGAAGGCAAATTTGCTAGCAGCAAAAGCTTCCTTGGAAAACGCCGAGTTAGAAGTGGAAAAGAAAACAAAGCTGGTGAACACCAAAGTACTGACAGACTTTCAGTTAAAAACTGCAATTAGCGCACGTAACGCCGCTAGAGCAAATGTACAACTGGCACTGTCGGCGGTTGAAACGGCAAAAATCAATGTCGGATACACGCTAATACGGGCTTCAGCCGAAGGATACATCGGTAGATTGCAGCGCAAACAAGGGAGTTTGGTGGGACCTACAGACTCCCAACCACTTACAGCATTGTCAAATGTAAGGGATCTCCATGTCTATTTCTCATTGGGAGAAAATGACTTTATCGCATTCAAAAACAATACAGAAGGTAGTAATTTACAACAAAAGCTTCACAACCTACCTCCGATCAGCTTAGTTCTTTCGGATCAGACAATTTATGATCAGAAAGGAAAAATTGATATGGTGGATGGCCAGTTTGACAAAAATACCGGTGCGATTACCCTCCGCGCGACGTTCAACAATCCGGAAGGGGTTTTACGTAACGGAAATACCGGCCGTGTAAGACTACAGAAGAAGTATGCACAAGCATTATTGGTACCTCAACTTGCTACCCTTGAAATGCAGGATAAAATCTTCGTTTACACCGTTGGCAAAGAAAATAAAGTTGTTCAACAGCCCATTACTGTCATCGGAAAAAGTGGTGCAAATTACCTCGTAAGCAAAGGACTGAATGCGGGAGATCGGATTGTCTACAAAGGCATTGACCTGCTTCAGGATGGGCAGAAAATTACGCCACAAGCTTTATCAAGGGATAGCATCAATTCATTATAATATTAGAAAATCACATGCTTAAGAAATTTATAGAAAGACCTGTACTTGCTACCGTTATCTCCATATTACTTGTCATATTGGGGGTGATTGGTATCCTTAAACTGCCTTTGCAGCAGTTTCCCGATATTGCACCGCCCGCGGTGCAAGTAACGGCATTATATCCTGGGGCAAATGCCGAAACGGTACTCCGTGCCGTAGCTCCCTCACTCGAAGAGTCAATCAACGGTGTTGAAAATATGAGCTACATGAGCTCTACTGCCAGTAACGACGGCTCGTTAATGATTACCGTATATTTTAAACTTGGCACTGACCCTGACCAAGCTGCTGTGAACGTCCAAAATCGTGTGGCTCAGGCAACCAGCCAATTGCCCGCTGAGGTTGTACAAGCCGGAATTACAACAGCAAAACAGCAAAACAGCTTGATCATGGTATTGGATCTCTATACGGAAGATCAGAGTAAATACGATCAGACCTTTATTACCAACTACGCGCAAATCAATATTATTCCCGAACTGAAACGGATACCTGGTGTTGGACAAGCATTGGCGTTTGGTGGTAGCAAAGACTACTCCATGCGGGTATGGCTTAATCCAAATCAAATGGCGACCTATAAACTAACGCCTGAGGAAGTTATGGCTGCAATTCAAGATAAAAACGTTGAAGCTGCTCCTGGTAAATTCGGCGAGAGCAGCCGTGAAGCTTTTGAATTTGTGATCAAATATAAAGGTAAACTCAACCAACCAAGTGACTACGAAAATATTATTATCCGCTCCAACACTGACGGTTCAGTACTTAAACTCAAAGACGTCGCTCGTGTTGAACTGGGATCCTATACCTATGCGAGCCACACCCGTATCAATGGCAAAGCAGGATTGAATATTGGGGTAATGCAGCTGGCAGGTTCGAATGCAAATGAAATTCAGATCGCGATTCAAAAATTCATGGAGAAAGCCTCTTTAAGCTTTCCGAAAGGTGTCAAATATCTCGTTTTATACAACACAAAAGATGCACTTGATCAATCTATTGACCAAGTAAAACATACACTAGTTGAAGCATTTATATTGGTATTTTTAGTTGTCTTTCTATTCCTTCAGGACTTTAGATCGACATTAATACCAGCGATTGCAGTACCAGTAGCCATCGTTGGAACATTTTTCTTCATGCAGCTCTTCGGCTTTTCAATCAATCTATTGACCTTGTTTGCCCTGGTGCTCGCCATTGGGATTGTCGTCGATGATGCAATTGTGGTCGTCGAGGCAGTGCACGCCAAGATGGAACATGAAAATCTCCCACCTAAGCTCGCTACAACATCTGCCATGAGCGAAATCACCGGGGCAATTATCTCGATTACATTGGTGATGTCTGCCGTATTCCTTCCCATCGGCTTTATGGAAGGTTCTACCGGAGTGTTTTACCGACAATTTGCTTTCACGTTAGCGATTGCAATCGTTATTTCAGCAATTAATGCCTTGACACTAAGTCCTGCGTTATGTGCACTCTTCTTAAAACCAACGCATCATGGTCATTCTGATGCTAAGAAACTTAATTTCAAGGAACGTTTCTTTGCTGGATTCAATGTTGGATTTGACCGGTTGACTAAAAACTATTTAGGTAGTCTACGCTTCTTGATCCGTTACAAGTGGGTTGCATTTGCAGGATTGGCGATTACCCTACTTTTGACAATATTTATGATCCGTAAAACACCTACTGGATTTATTCCGTCGGAAGACCAAGGATTTATTGCCATTTCTTTATCTATGCCTGCAGGCGCTTCGTTAGATCGTACTTCTGGGGCATTAGCCGAAGCTGAGAAGCAACTTCAACATGCTGATTTTACCAAAACTTTAAATGTACTTGCTGGTTTCAATATTTTAACACAATCCACAAGTCCTTCAGCGGGTGTTGCATTTATCCTCCTTAAACCACATGAAGAACGTGGTCAGATAAAAGACATCAATGCGATTATGGCCGATGTGAATCAACGCCTGGCAAATATCAAAGGTGCAAATTTCTTTGTCTTTACCTTCCCTACAGTACCAGGGTTCAGTAATGTTGACGGTCTCGATATGGTATTGCAGGACAGAACCGGTGGACAACTTGGAAAATTCAGTGGCGTAGGCCAGAAGTTTATTGGCGAACTGATGAAACGTCCTGAAATCATGATGGCTTTCACAACCTTTAAAGCGGATTATCCACAATATGAGCTCCAGGTAGATGATATCAAGGCAGAGCAACTTGGCGTAAGCACAAAAAGTATATTACAAACCATGCAGGCCTATTTTGGTAGTGCCCAAGCTTCAGATTTTAATCGTTTTGGAAAGTACTATCGTGTGATGGTCCAAGCTGATGCCAAGGATAGAAGTGAACCTACTTCAATGGACGGTATTTTTGTAAAAAACAGATTAGGTGATATGGTTCCCATCAATACATTAGTCAAATTAGAACGTGTATATGGACCGGAAACAGCATCGCGGTACAACTTGTTTAATTCAATCGGCATAAATGCAATACCAAAACCCGGATATAGTTCTGGAGACGCTATCCGTGCAGTTGAGGAAGTTGCAAAACAACAATTGCCTACTGGATTTACCTATGAATTCTCAGGTATGACCAAGGAAGAAATTGTCTCCGGAGGACAGTCTACATTGATTTTTATTCTCTGTCTGATATTTGTTTACTTCTTGCTTGCGGCACAATATGAAAGCTACATCATTCCATTAGCGGTTATTCTCTCCATTCCAACCGGCATATTTGGCGTCTTTGCAGCAATTAGCTTCACTGATATCGCCAACAACATCTATGTACAAGTTGCACTTGTCATGTTGATTGGTTTACTGGCCAAAAATGCCATTTTGATTGTGGAATTTGCTATTCAGGGGCGCAAACAGGGGCTATCGATTCCTAGCGCTGCACTTAAAGCCGCAAGATTACGTTTGAGGCCTATTATCATGACTTCTTTAGCCTTTATTGTTGGTATGATTCCAATGATGACAGCCGTAGGTCCGTCTGCTCAAGGAAATCATTCCATCAGTATTGCCGCTGCGGGTGGGATGTTCACCGGAGTAGTTTTAGGACTCTTTATTATCCCGATTCTCTTTATTTTCTTCCAATTTATCCAAGAGAAAATAGCTGGTGTCCCGAAGCAAAAGCAGTATGAAAGCGAGACCGCTTCGTTGGAAATACCCGTGCATACAAACAATTAGTATATCATGACAAAATTTAAATATATGAATAGTAAAGCAAAGTTACTGACGGTTTTCATCTTATCTTTTGTCGCATGGTCCTGTAAAACAGATAAGTTGGTCAGCAATCAACACCTTGCCCCTAACTTACCCGAACAGTACCGCGACCAAGCTAAAGCTCCGCAGGAAACTAGCATTGGCTCTATTCCATGGCGTGATTTTTTTAAAGATCAAATCCTACAGACATTGATTGACAGTGCAATACAACATAACTTAGATATGAAGCTAGCACTGAAAAACATAGAAGCGTCTCAACTTAGCCTGAAACAAGCAAAAGCGAACTATCTTCCCTCAGCCCAGCTACAGATCAGGGGAAATAGCACCAATCCATCCAATAACAGTATGAATGGATTGAGCCTCGGACAGTTTTTAGGCCAACATCATGTGGAGGATTATACGGCATCCTTAGGTTTATCCTGGGAGGCCGATCTATGGGGTAAAATCAAAAATCAAAATATCGCTGCTTTAGCTTCCTATCTGCAGACAGAAGAAGCTAAAAAAGTAATTCAAACCCAATTAATTGCACAAGTTGCACAAGGTTACTATCAACTGCTGATGCTATATCAATTGCGTGATATTGCCAAACAAAACTTGCAATTAAGCGATACAACCTTACGCATCGTCCAACAGCAATATGAAGTTGGTGACATTACGCTGCTTGCGTTGGAACAGGTTGATGCGCAACGATTGTCCGCAGCGGCGTTAATCCCTGACTTTGAACGGCAGATCACTATTCAGGAAAATGCCATTCAGATTCTTAGCGGAAAACTCCCACAAGAGATTAAGACAGCGGAGAAATTGACAGACATCCAGTTCCCCGAAGAGCTAGCAACTGGCATACCAGCTGATTTGTTGAGCCACCGTCCGGATGTAAAACAGGCCGAACTAGCTGTTACAACTTCACAGGCCTATCAACAGTATGCAAAAGCGCGCATGTATCCTTCCTTGGTGATTAGTGCCGAAGCTGGCGTAAACGCATTCAAAGCAAGTAATTGGTTCAACTTGCCCGCGTCATTATTTGGTGCAATTACAGGGAGTATTACACAACCTATTTTCCAACGCAAGGAATTAAAAACGCAATATGAGCTGGCGCGTGTCGAACAAGAAAAGAATGTATTGATCTTCAAGCAAAAAGTAATTTCAGCCGCTGGGGAAGTATCCGATGCTTTAATTTCAATTCAAAAATTGAAAGAAAAACAAAAGATTACTTCGGATAGAACGACGCGTTTAAAGCAAGCGACAAAGCATGCCAATCTTTTGTTTGAAACAGGAATGGCCACCTACTTGGAAGTAATCACAGCGCAAAGCAATATCTTACAAAGTGAGCTCGAACTTGCTCAGGTAAAAAAAGCGGAGCTTTCTGCTGTTGTTGATCTATACCGCTCATTGGGAGGTGGATGGAGCAATAACTAATACGGTATAAAAAGCAATTTTCTAATTTTATTATACATATCTGGTAGATGGGGGGCCCTTAGGGTCCCCTGTTTTATTTTTATCCGAAGTTCATTTTTACACCACCTTTAACATAACGCCCTGTAAAGCAAACTTCAAATCAGGCAATACATAAGCTTTTTCTATTTTTTAGAATTTCTTCAACAACCCGATCGCATTCAATTTATAAATCCTTCAAACCTTGGAATAAAAGAGACAAATGCAACTGAACCAATGCGATTACTTTTGTTTCATAATATAAATTTTATAAAATGAGAGATTTAAAAAAGATTGCACTAGCGGTATGTATCGCCTTAAGCACATTAGTAGCGGTGAGCTGCAGTAAAGATGATGAAACTGTTGTTGAACCCCAGCTTACCCCAAGCGAAATATTAGCCAGTACGCCATGGGAAACAACAAACGCAAAGAATAATAAAGGTGAAAGTGTAGTATTAACAGATGCTAACGTGGCAAATTTTGTAGGATTTGCTTATTTCAAATCTGATGGTACTTTTACAATGTTCAATCTTGACAATTCTCCAAAAATGCACGGCGACTGGACCGTATCTGCAGATGGTAAAACGAGAACAATTGTTGCTAAAAATGCTGCTGGAGAAACGTTGTTTACTCGTGTGGTTGATATTACGGTATTAACAAAGAAAGAATTCACTTATAGAGTTTATCCAAACGCTAATGACAAAACGATCTATTTCGATATCATCCATACACCAACAACTCATCAAGAGCCAAAATAATTTATTAGATAACACATCGAAAAAATAGTAACCACAATAAAACAGAAAGGCTTGACGAAATGATGTCAAGCCTTTCTGTCTATCGCTAAAAACGAATTCCATATTCAAAGTCACTCTTTGACACGATTAGATCAAATGATTATAAAACAAAAGATAACTACAAGATTTACAATATATTAAAAAAATATCACAGGGATTTCATTATGAATTATACACTGATAGGCCAAGGTTAGATCATCTATCAGCCTTCGTCAATATACGCCTGAGTGCATCAAATTGATATTTCAGTCAGGGCTTTATACGCTTCAGCAGAAATTTGTCGTCCAATACTAAAAGGAATTACGAAATTTGCATAGATTTCACCGATACAGATAAGTTAAAAGAATGCAGGATATAGCGATCTATAAAAACGATAAGACTCTAATTAGTACAAATAAAAAAAGGCTGATATTTACCTTTCTGTCCTTTCTGCTTATTTATCTCGTTGCCTATATTATTGATCCTTTCTCGAGTTGCTGGGATGGCTATTTTAAACGGAATATGTTTGAAATACTCGGTGAATGGACATTTACGATCATTTATAGCTTTATCATTTCCGAATTTAGTATCATTGTCCATGACAAGCTTAATAAGTTCTTAACCTGGAAAGATAGTCCGACAGAGCGACTTCTACTTGAAACCGTCATCAACCTTTTTGCAGTACTCTTTATCAATTTACTTCTGGAGTACCTGATTTCAAAATATTATTTTGGACCTCAAAATGTTACTATAGCCCCATCTTTGGAGGAAAAAAGGGGGATGATTCAAAACATTACAATCAGTGTATTGATTGCGTTGATGATCATGGGGATCAATATTGGTAGTCATTTGATCACCAACTGGAAGAATGAATCCATGCGCGCTGCAAAGCTTGATCAGGTCATTCTTGAAACAGAACTTCAATCGTTAAAATTACAGATCGACCCCCATTTTGTCTTTAATAACCTGAGCGTGCTCTCAGAAATCATCCTCGAAGACCAACAATTAGGCTATGAATATGCAGAAAACTTCTCCAAAATATATCGCTACCTTCTTGTCAATTCCAAAAAGGACATTATCTCACTCGAAGAAGAACTCAACTTTCTAAATTCATACATATTTCTCATCAAAAACCGATTTGGCGATGGGGTAAACTTCGAAATAAACGTCAATCCCGCCAAACGCAATTGCCAATTACCTCCTCTTACCTTACAGTTATTGGTAGAAAATGCATTAAAGCATAATCAGACAAATAAGAGAAAACCGCTGAAAATTAAAGTCTACACCAACGCCCAGAATCAACTTGTTGTTGAAAATATATTAATTCCTATTGAGAATGTATCCGAATCATCGGGAATCGGAATTTCAAACATCATTAAAAGATACGATTTGCTATCCAACTTAAAACTGCAAATAAAGAATGATGGCAAAACATTTAACGTTATCCTCCCACTTTTAGCGCAAGCATAATGAATATAACCAAAGTATTAATCATCGAGGACGAAAAACTCAATGCCGATCGTTTAAAGCGACTTTTGAAAGAAATAAAACCATCCATCATTATTTTGGATGTACTTGATAATATTGCGGATAGCATCAATTGGTTCAATAGCAATGAACTTCCCCACCTGGTCATGATGGATATTCGTTTATCCGATGGCTTAAGCTTTGAAATATTAGAGACTATAAAAATAGACTGCCCAATCATATTTACAACAGCATTTGACGAATACGCTGTGAGGGCTTTTAAATTCAATAGCATAGATTATTTGCTCAAACCTGTAGAAAAAATAGAGCTGGGAAATGCCATCCAAAAACTTGACTATCAAAAAGATCTCCAGATCAACCAACAACCGCTTCAAGGTTTATTGGATTTTATCTATCCAAAAGATTTTCGCTCACGTTTTCTAATTCCATTCAAAGACGGTTATAAGACCATTCTCGTCGAAGAAATATTATACTTTTACTCCGAATTTAAACTTACCCATGCGCAACTCAAATGTGGTACTGTCGAAATTGTCCCTCAAACAATGGAAGAACTCGAACAGCAATTGAATCCAAAAGTATTTTTTCGCGCCAACAGGCAATTCATTGTACATATAGATGCGATCAAAAGATTACATAACCACTTCAACGGAAAACTAAAAATAGAAATTAAACATAACGATCAAGTGGAAATCCTTGTGAGCAGAGAAAAGGCTCAACTGCTAAAAAATTGGTTAGACTATTAATGTTAAAACTGATCCGCTTGCTCCTTTTTTCGTCAGAAAGGTAAAGTAAGTTTTCGCGATGAAGAAGGGATGTTAATCTATAAGCCCAATATCTTCGACACAATTGGATCGTACCATTTAATATCGTAAAATTCAGCTCACCACTGTGACGTTTCAGTAAGCAATTGTAACGTCTCGGTAGATTTCTTTGCCTTATGGCTTAAAAGAATTCTTTTCTTTGTTTCATTATAAAATGATAAAATGGCACAAAGAACGATGACTTTAAAACCTTTCCTTACACTTATTACAGCAGCAGCATTATTATCGTCCTGTGGAGGCAACCAAGATCAACCGCAAGAGCAGGCAGTTACTGTTGACTTTATCGAATTATCTCCTACCCACGCGGAGACCGAAAAAAAATATCCTGGTACATTAGAGGGGACCGTCAACGTCGATGTCAAAGCGCAAGTAACTGGATATCTGGATCAGATTTATGTCAAAGAAGGAGACTATGTATCCCAGGGTCAACCCCTTTTCAAAATAAAAGCTGATGTCTACAACGAACAAGTAAACAACAGCAAGGCAGCTTACCAAGCTGCTTTATCGGCAGAACAAAACGCGAAATTGGAGATTGAAAAAATCAAACCACTTGTTGAAGGTAAAGTGTATACCGAATTACAGTTAAAAACTGCAGAGGCCAATTATGCCGCAGCTAAAGCACAGGTAGCGCAAGCACAAGCTGCACTCGGTTCATCTCAAATAAATGCCAAATTTACGTTGATCAATGCACCAGTGAGTGGTTATATCGGCCGTATTCCTAATCGGATCGGAAATTTAATTACCGCAGCAGATGCGACACCGTTAACAACGCTATCTGAAATCAATACCGTAAATGTGTATTTTTCATTGAGTGAGGCCGATTTTATAGCCTTTATCAAAGATCAGAATAACAAATCATCCAATCAACAAGCAACGCTATTACTAGCTGATGGAACGGCATACAACCATTCGGGGAAAGTAGAATTAGCCAGTGGTAACATCGACAGAACAACCGGAAGCATGGCACTTAAAGCAAGTTTCACCAACCCTGATAAAATTCTCCGTTCGGGTGGTTCAGCCAAAGTAATCTTGAAAAAAGCGCACGAAAACGTATTGTTGGTACCTATGGCGGCTGTCAAGCATATTCAAGATCGCTACTTCGTTTATGTTATTGGCGAAAAGAACAAAATTTCCATGAAACAGATTGAAATTGCGGGAAATACCGCCAACGCCTATTTACTTAAATCAGGACTTACAGCTGGTGAAAAAATCGTTATGAATAGAATTGACATGCTTAACGATGGAATGCAAGTTCAACCGACTAAAAAATCCACCATGTAACCAGATGGAGCGTAGATAGCAACGACAGAGCTGCTGAAAAAGTTCCTTTTTAAATATTTGGGAGAAATCTAGGCAATAGCAATCATGGCAAAAGCTGCAACGTCCAAAGAGCGGTAACACGCCTATACGTTCCGTATGCGTTTTTAAAAAATGGTACTAAAAGCTTTATAAAAATTATACTAAAATGTTAAAGAAATTTATTGACAGGCCAGTTTTGGCAACTGTTATATCGATCATATTTGTCATACTGGGGGTCATCGGTCTTTTTAGGCTGCCCCAAACGCGATTCCCGGATATCGCCCCGCCCACGGTCCAAGTTACCGGAAGCTATCCCGGAGGAAATAGTGAAACAGTATTGAGATCAGTTGTTACACCCCTTGAAGAACAAATCAATGGTGTGGAGGACATGGAATACATTACATCGACTGCAAGTAACGATGGTACATTCTCTGTGCGCATTGTCTTTAAAGCAGGTGTAAACCCAGATCAAGCAGCCGTCAACGTGCAAAACAGAGTACAACAGGCTACTCCGATCTTGCCACAGGAAGTTGTCCGGATGGGATTAACGACCTCCAAGCAACAAAATAGTATGATCATGATATTTAATATCTATACAGAAGATAATAAAAAATATGATGAACTATTTTTACAGAATTATGTGAACATCAACTTGATCCCACAGATCAAGCGTGTTCCCGGGGTCGGTCAGGCGATGGTATTTGGTTCCAAAGACTATTCGATGCGTGTATGGTTGAATCCGCAAAAAATGGCAAGTTATGGACTTGTGCCGCAAGAAGTCATCGCTGCAATTTCCAAACAAAGTCTGGAATCTGCACCTGGAAAATTAGGTGAAGAATCAAAAGCACCTCTTGAATATGTTATACGCTATAAGGGGAAAAAGAATCTTCCAGAGCAGTATGAAAACATTATCGTTAAAAACAATAATGTCCAGATCGTACGTTTAAAGGATGTGGCACGTATTGAGTTTGGCTCGATCAGCTATAGCGGTAATTCATAAAATAACGGTCTCAATACCGTCACCATCGGTATATTCCAGACATCAGGCTCCAACGCCAATGAAATTGAAATTGGAATCGACAAACAGATTGAAATAGCGCAACGCTCATTCCCTCCTGGAATCAAGATTTTTAAATTGATCAGTACCAAGGAGCGCTTGGATGAAAGTACAGCCCAAGTACGCTCGACATTAATTGAAGCCTTCATTTTGGTTTTCCTCGTTGTATTCTTATTCTTACAAGACATACGATCGACTATTATTCCAGCAATTGCAGTCCCTGTAGCTATCGTAGGTACCTTCTTCTTCTTGCTCGTATTTGGCTTTACCATCAATATATTGACGTTATTTGCCCTCGTACTCGCCATTGGTATTGTTGTCGATGATGCAATTGTCGTTGTCGAAGCAGTACATGGAAAGATGGAGACTTCCAATTTAACAGGTAAACAGGCTACCCATAGTGCCATGAGTGAAATCACGGGAGCTGTAATCTCCATTACCTTGGTGATGTGTGCAGTTTTTATTCCCATTGGATTTATGACAGGTTCATCGGGCATGTTTTATAAACAGTTTGCCTATACTCTTGTGATCGCCATTGTGATCTCTGCGATCAATGCATTGACGCTGACACCTGCACTATGTGCATTATTACTTAAAAATACACACGCCGAAAATCAAGATGGACAGACCTCAAAAACTGGCTTTTCTCAGCGTTTTTTCAAAGCGTTTAACGCAGGCTTCGAAAACATGACCAATCGATACGTTGGTTCATTAAAATTCCTTGCAAAGAAAAAATGGATTTCGTCACTTTTGATCCTGGCTACAATTGGCGTTGCGGGGTACCTCATGACAAGCACTTCCAAAAGTTTCGTACCAATGGAAGATGATAACTTTGTCGTATACAGTTTGGAAATGCCCCCAGGAACGGGACTGGACCGAACAACAAAAGCAGTAGAAAAAATCGAAAAACTACTGGCCGATATCCCTTCGATTGAAAGCCATACAAGTATTACTGGATTCAATATGATCGGTAACAACTCCAGCGCAGCCTATGCGACAGGATTTATACGCTTGAAAGATAAAAAGAAACGTGGTGAGATGAACGATATTGATCAGATTCACCAAGTTATCTCACAAAAATTATCCAGTGTCAAAGAAGGTAACGCAATGGCATTTCGCTCCCCTCCTGTTGATGGTTATGGTATGATGAATGGCGCGGAACTCGTTTTGCAGGACAGAGCTGGTAAATCGCCGGTAGAGCTCAAAGCAATGTCCGACTCCGTTATTGCGCAGATTATGAAACAACCGGGAGTGCAATTTGCCTATACCATGTTCAGAGCAGATTATCCACAGATGGAGTTAGAAGTAGATGAAGACAAAGCGGCCCAACTTGGCGTAGATGTCAGTGAAATGCTTTCGTCCGTTCAAACTTACTTTGCGGGTGACCAATCATTGAATTTCAATCGTTTCGGTAAATTCTATCGGATAGCAGTTAAAGCTGATGGCATTTATAGAACCGATAAAGAAGCATTCAACGAAATATTTGTCAAGCATAATCTTGGCCAAATGGTCCCTGTAAATACCTTGGTCACACTTCGTAAAGTGTATGGTCCTGAGTCGGTAACACGTTATAATTTATACAATTCACTCACAATAAACGTTGTTAGTACGCCTGGCATCAGTAATGGTGCGATCATGGAAACATTGGAGAAAAATGTATTGACCAAGTTACCGGGAGACTACAGCTACGAATGGACGGGACTTAGTTTGGAAGAGAAGTCTTCAGGCAATCAAACCGTACTTATCCTAGCATTAAGCTTGCTATTTGTATACTTATTACTATCAGCACAGTACGAAAGTTATTTATTGCCTCTTGCCGTCTTATTATCAATCCCAACAGGGATGATCGGTTCTTTCTTAGGAACACGTGCCATTGGATTGGACAACAATATCTACGTCCAGGTCGGCTTGATCATGCTCATCGGTCTTTTGGCAAAAAATGCCATTTTGATTGTCGAATTTGCATTACAGCGAAGAAGAGCTGGCTCCTCTCTCATTGATTCGGCCTTAGAGGGGGCACGAGCTCGTCTACGCCCAATCCTGATGACTTCATTGGCTTTCATTGCCGGTATGGTACCTTTAATGTTTGCGACTGGCGGAACGGCCACAGGTAACCATTCCATCAGTACCGGAGCAGCAATGGGTATGTTAAGCGGTGTTGTCCTTGGGGTAATCATTATACCGTTACTATACCTGGTATTCCAATATTTGCAAGAAAAAGTTTCGGGTAAAAAACTTACGGACAATACAGTACACAATACAAACGATTAAAATGAAAAGATTTCATCACTATATAACAATTTTCGCAAGCACTACCCTGTTGTTGTCCGCATGCAGCGTGGGCAAAAAATACACCCGTCAGGAGATAGCAATGCCCGAAAATTTCAAAAACAGCGAGGTTGTCGTGACGTCTGATACGCTACAGCTATCCTGGCGTAACTTTGTACAGGATCCCCTGTTGACATCACTCATTGAAAAGGCTTTGTCCAATAATACGGACGTCAATGTAGCACTCCTGAACATGCAACAATTGGAACTCGCGTACAAGCAGTCTAAGAAAGGATTACTACCGACAGCTGATTTAAGTATTGGAGCGAGTAGAACCTGGTTATCGAGCAACTCTTTAAATGGCTCACTAAGTGACCAATTTATCGGGACGCCTCATATGGACGATTATAGTGCTACGCTCAGATTGTCTTGGGAAGCCGATATATGGGGAAAGGTAAAAATGCAAAAAGAAGAATCCTTGGCCAATTTTTTTGGCCAAAAGGAAAATTTATCGGCTTTGAAAACCCGGGTTATTGTACAGGTCATCCAGTCATATTACAATCTGATTGCTTTGGATGAACAGCTTAAGATTGCACAAAGAAATGTTCAATTGAGCGATAGCACACTGAATATGATACGTTTGCAATACAACTCATCACTGGTCAGTTCGCTTGCTGTGGAGCAAGCCGAAGCTCAGAAGAAAACTGCTGAATTATTAATTCCCCTAGCCCATCAAAATATGGCGGTCGAAGAAAATGCACTGAGCATTCTTTGCGGAGGTTTCCCCGAGGGCATTCAACGTACAGCAAGTTTAGATGATACGATTGTTGGAGACGGACTTGCCGCAGGGGTACCGGCCGAACTATTAAGCCGCAGACCAGATGTCAGAGCAGCTGAATACGCTGTTGTGGCTGCGACAAGCAGAATGGGACTCGCTAAAGCAGCAATGTACCCCTCCATAAGCTTGACTCCATCCATTGGTACAAACTCCATTCAATTTAGCAAATGGTTTGATCTACCGGGTTCTATTGTGAAAACAATAGCAGGGAATATTGCTCAACCGATTTTTCAGAAAGGGGCCTTGAAAACAAACTATGAGATATCGGTCATCGAACGCGAAAAGATAGCTTTGCAGTTTAAACAGTCGGTTATGGTCGCAGTTTCGGAAGTTTCTGATGCCTTGGCAAAAATCAAACATACAGAACAGCGCCTGCGACTTATCCACGCCAAATCAAATGCCCTCGCCAAAGCCACCGCTGATGCGGCCTTACTTTACAAAAGTGGGATGGCAAACTATTTGGAAGTGATAACTGCGCAAAACAATGCACTTCAAAATGATTTGGAACGTATTACAGTAAAACGGGAAAAGCTCAATGCGGCCATAGATCTTTACCGTGCACTGGGGGGCGGAACGGATACTTTACCGCCAAATACGCCATAAAAGCAGAAAATAAAAAGCACAAAATAAAGGCAACTGAATAAATATACGCCCCTAGAAGCAAAAACTTCCTAGGGGCTTTTTCATTACTTTTTTGCAGCTGCGCCCAAAATTCCCTATCTTCGGGTAAATACAAATATGATGAATAGAACGAGTTGTCTTCCTCCTCCAGTAGCGTAATATTTTTTCCCGATATTACTGAAGCCCAATACCAGAAATGGACCGATTTGCTGTGCTTCTTATTTTCTATCAATTTTATTATTTAACATCTTTCGTCCTTATTGGACGGAACTGGAAGACAATTTCTTTTGAAACATTCATATTTCATGCTGCACCTTGCTGTGCTGTGCCTGGGACTATCTGGCGTATTTGGAAAAGTGATTTCACTCAACGAGGGGATACTCACATGGTACCGTGTATTTTTAGCTGCCGTTATCCTATTTTTTATTCTAAAATGGTATAAAATACCTACAGATTTTACTTTCAAAGAGAAACTGCATATTGCAAAAAATGGGCTACTATTGACAGCATCCTGGCTATTATTCTATGCTAGCATCAAATATTCAAACATTTCCATCGGCGTGATCTGCTACTGTATGGCAAGTTTTTTTACCGCTATTTTTGCACCGATGATCAATAAAACGAAATTTAGATTGTCTGAACTTCTGTTGAGTGGACTTACGTTGTGTGGGATAGCACTGATATTTCACTTCGATACCTCACACCAGCTTGGCATAGTCTTAGGGATAATTTCTCCGGCTTTTGCCTCACTCTATGCGGTTCACAATGAAAAATTGACCAAAAAGTACAATGCAATATGCATTAATTATTATCAAATGATCGGTGGAACAATAGGGCTGGCATGTCTACTTCCTTTTTACATTCAGCACTATCCAATCAGCACTTTCATTCCCAATGCCCTGGATATTTTCTATCTGATCATCCTATCTTTATGTTGCACTGTGGGAGTCTATCTCGCATTTACAGAAATCTTAAAGAAGATATCAGCATTTACATTGAACTTAAGCTTAAATCTTGAGCCAGTATATGCTATTTTGATTGCATTTTTACTTCTTAATGAAGCAAGAGAATTAAACCTATCCTTCTATGTTGGACTGTTTTTGGTTGTTTCATCTATGTTATTGCAGTATTGGATCAGCAGTAAAAAGAGCGCTTAACAACCTCCATTCATTTCCCAGTCCAATGAAGATTGGGAAATGAATATTGTTTCCTCCTTGTGCCAAGCAGGTAGCCCCGATAAACAGGTAGCCCCGAAAAAACATGTTGAAAAGAAAAATGTGTGTCATTTTCAACAAAGCATTATATTTATGAAACGATTCGGGTTTTAATTCCAAAACCGGCACAACCGGTCAAGCAATTTATTATATATACATTAAATAGATAGTTCCGTTATGAGCAATAGCAGTACAGAAAACAAATTTGTCAACCAGCAGATCCAATACCTTGAGTTTGTATCAAGCGACCTTGAACGTGCCAAAGCATTCTACTCAACGAGTTTCGGTTGGGAGTTTACGGATTACGGACCAGCATATACGGCTTTTGGCGGAAAATATGTTGATGGTGGTTTTACACTTGGTGACCCCAGAAATGGCAGTATTCTCGTCGTTATCTATGCCGACGATCTACAGGCTACGCGTGATCAGGTTATCCGTGCTGGCGGGACCATATTAAAAGATATTTTTAGCTTTCCCGGAGGAAAAAGATTTCAGTTCCAGGATCCTGATGGATATGAATTAGCCGTATGGACTGTTGAATAAAAGTTAAATACAATATATACTCAAATACAAAGCCCCCATATTTTTCTCATATGGGGGCTTTTTATTTTAAAATCAGGCTCTTTTAGCTTTCTGATAGTTTTTATTTTTATTCCTATTGAAACGCTTCTTCTTATGCTGTGGATTCTTTTTGGCAGGATTGTAAGTAGGTCCCGCTTCAAACCCCTCTGGCAATGGAAGTTGTTCAATCGGATAACCTATTAAATTCTCGATCTGAGCGAAACGGTTTTGGTCTTTCTCATTGACAAAGGTAATGGCTGTTCCTGTAGTTGCTGCCCGTGCCGTACGTCCAATACGGTGTACGTAGTCTTCCGGATCCGGTGGAACATCGTAATTAACGACCAAACTGATCCCCACCACATCGATACCGCGAGATATCACATCTGTCCCTACCAGTACCCGTACCTGACGAGACCGGAATCTAGCCATGATATCTTCCCGTTTCGACTGCTCGAGATCCGAATGGAAACCCTCCGCATCAATCCCCTGCTTCTGTAATTCCTGAGCGAGAAGTTTGACCGTAGTTTTTTGGGACGCAAAAATAATAACAGATACATAGTTCGGATCCTTCAGTATATTCTTCAGAAGCTCCATTTTCTGTTGATCATACGCAAGATATAAACGTTGATCTATCCCTTCCGAAGGTTTAGAAATGGCAATATTAACTTCCACAGGCTCTTGCAGAATTTTTCGGGCAAAAGATCTGATCTTCATCGGCATCGTCGCCGAAAACAAAAGCATCTGCTTTTTCTTCGGTAGATAACTTACAATACGTAAAATATCGTCTTGAAATCCCATATCCAGCATACTATCGGCTTCATCCAAAACAAAGTGCTTTAAATGAGAGAGATCAATCTTCATGGAGGTAAGATGGCTTATCAACCTTCCCGGAGTAGCAACAATAATATTTACCCCCTCTCGTATGGCCCGTTTTTGCTGTTCATACCCCATACCATCACCACCACCATAAATGGCTATGGATGTTGCACCCGTATAATAAGACATGCCCATAATCTGCTGGTCAATTTGCATAGCAAGTTCCCGGGTCGGAACAAGGATAATAGCGAGGATAGATTCCCTTGAATTCCGTGCTATTGCATCGAGGATCGGCAACATATAAGCTGCTGTTTTACCTGTACCTGTCTGTGCACAGGCAATCATATCTTTTCCCTCTTTAATAATCGGGATGGTCTGTTCTTGGATCGGCGTAGCCTCCTCAAACATCATACTTTCTAAACCTTCTTCCAAAGCCGGAACAAAGCCAAATTCATCAAATCTCAACGTATTGTTTTTATTGTTGTGCCCTAAATTACTAAATCTAATTCATAAAAGTCTAAAATTAATACCTATAGCTCGTTATCCGCTTTCAAATAGATGCCCAAATAGGATTAATCTTTAACCTTCGACTGCTATCTATTCAAAATCTAATCAATAACCCCTGTTTTCTTTGCAGCTGACACAGCGCTCAAAACGACGTAGCCTAGCAGGCCGGCACATAAAGAAGCGATCAGAACCGCGAACTTGGCCTCTTCAATCAGCATGCTATCATCAAAAGACAGTATCGAGATGAAGATCGACATCGTGAAACCGATTCCCCCCAATAAGCCTACTCCAAAAATCTGTTTCCAGCCAGCCCCTTCCGGTAATTGCGCAATCTTCAACTTCTTCGCAATATAACAGATCAAAAATATACCAATTGATTTACCAGCGATAAGACCAAAGATAATACCAATCCCCAATTTTGAAGTCAAACCACCAATCATTTCCCCATGGATTGGAATAAGCGTATTCGCAAATGCAAACAGCGGAATGATAATAAAATTGACGGGTTTGGTCAATAGATGCTCCAATTTTTCCAGGGGAGATTCTTCCGCATCCGGTGTTGTTGGTAACGTCATAGCCACCAACACGCCAGCTATTGTTGCATGAATTCCCGAGTGGTGAACAAAGTACCAAATAAATAGACCCGGAATAAGGTAAGCCCATATCGCTTTAACGCCCAGTTTATTCAACACGATCAAAAACAGAAAGATGCCTAAAGCAATAAATAAATAGGTCGCATGAATACCATTGCTATAAAAGATCGCAATGACCAAAATGGCAAGTAAGTCATCAACAATGGCCAGAGCAGCCAAAAAGATTTTAAGACTGGCAGGAACCTTATTTCCCAGAAGCGTGATAACAGCTAAAGCAAATGCAATATCCGTCGCCATAGGGATACCCCAGCCGTTTGCCGTATTGGTTCCCTGATTTAATACAAAATAAATGATGGCTGGCAAAAGTGCCCCACCAACCGCAGCCAAAATGGGCAGGATTGCTTTACTTGGCGATGAGAGTTCACCCTCTACAATTTCACGTTTTATCTCGAGCCCCACCAGTAAAAAGAAAATAGCCATCAAACCATCGTTGAGCCACAATAACCACGAATATTTTAAATGAACATGATCGCTCTCAAAGCCTACTTCCTTGTTCAGGAATTCCATTACACTGGCATACAAAGGTGTATTTGCAACGATCAATGCTAGAATAACACAGGAAAAAAGTATAATTCCACCTGCAAAGCTGGATTTTAAGAATTCTCTAAAGACAGTTAAATTGATAAGTTTTGACATGATTTGAATATCTAAAAACGCTTACAAAGGTTCACAAGATACGATTTTTAGGACCATTTACCGAATTCGAGCGACGATATCCCGGGCTATATCCAATGTAGCTACCCTTTTTTATTTTTCGAACCTAACAAATCAAATGGGAGAAACAGACATTATACATTAAATTTTTATAAAAAGCTTTGTCATTTTTTAATGAAATAATTTGGCTTTGTTGCAAAAAATACTTAGCTTGCTACTATAGTTAATAAACCGTTTATTATGTGCAAGAAGTGGATTTTCATGGTACTTCTTTTCGTGGCAAATTTTACATATGCGCAGACGACAGAGGATAAAACCCAACATTCAGGTTCCCATTACATTATTTTAGCAATCATCGCTATTATTGTCATTGTTTATATATTATACAGGAGGCAAAAGAGGAAATTTAATGAATAAGGGAGATCAGTAGATCTCCCTTATTCATTAAATTTCCTCTTTATACCCTTCTCTTTCCTATCGACCTTTCAATGCCTCACATCTTAATCCCGAATCGGTTCATTCGTTTGTGCTAATCGTTGCGATCCCGTATTTGCCGGACATGCAATATCGTCTGTTGCATCGTATACAAGCTTCTTGCCATTCAATTTTGTAATCAACTCTTGAGGGACATACACCTGAACTTTGGTAATCGCATAACCACTTGGAAAATAGCGAACATAATAACCATCGGGGTGAAGCGTCCAAATACCACTTGGCACGTCCGTACGAGGTTCAGCCATACCAGCTAAGATTGCATATTGTTCAAAATCAGCGTACGAATAGTTTCCTGAGGAAACGAGCTGCCGAATATTATTTTCCGCTTCAAAGATTGTCTGTACTGCAGGAGGCATTTGGTCTTTTGCCTTTTGGACAACATCGAATGGCAAAACGCCGAGCGCACCACCTTCCAAATGCAAAATTTGTTCAGCTGTAAGCAATTTTAAGGCTGTCTCTTTCACCGGACCCGAATAATCAATAAATTTTGTCTTCGCTATGATCGTCCACAATAGCATCTGTATGTCAGATTGTGCAACTTCCGGGTGCTTTTCAGCACTTTTCAAAATTGCAATGACTACTTCTCTCTTCTTGCCCAATGTAGGTGCATACATATATCCATCACCTTTCGAAGGCGCATAAGTACCTGCTTTCAAGCAATAGCTCTTATTGGTCATTTCAAAATGTCCAGCCTCCAATAAGTAACCATCATTGCCATTCTTTTGCAAATTTTCTAAAGGTTTATAAACAGCCGTATTTTGAAAATCGGGCATTTGCTCCCCCTTCCTATTCACATCTTCAAAACTTGTACTAATCGCTTCTGGTTCCTTTAGCAGTTTATCCAAACCCAACATTTTGCTTCCCTTGGAAGCAACGGCTTTGCTTGCCTTATCCAATAGCCCTCCAAATTGAGCCGAGGCTCCTTGGATATTAAATAAAAAAGCAACTGTAAGTATAACGACACCGGTTATTCTATTTCTTTTCATAATTGATTTCATTTCAGCTCTTGTCCACAAAAAAGAAGCCAATTTAAATCACCAACACAATATTTATAATTTATTAATTCATTGTTTGCACACATTGCCGGATTTCACACGTCATTTCAAGATCCTCTTCATCCTTTGAAATTTCAGACCATACAGGTTTTCAAAAGAAGCTAAAAACAGTTGATTTCCCCAACATTACTCTCCGCAATTTCTCCTGAAACTGATCACCGTAAATAGTTAAAAATACAATATTAAAACGTATCTTTGCAGCATGATTAATGTGTCAAATCTCTCCCTTCGTTTTGGTAAACGTGTACTATTCGAAGATGTCAATCTAAAATTCACACCTGGAAACTGTTACGGTATTATTGGCGCTAATGGAGCAGGTAAATCTACTTTCTTAAAAATTATCTCAGGGGAAGTTGATCCTTCGACAGGTTCAGTGGCATTCACGCCAGGCGAACGCATGTCTGTTTTAAGTCAGGATCACTATGCTTTCGACGAGTTTACTGTTCTTGAAACTGTCATGATGGGTAACCAAGAGCTTTACAAAATCATGAAAGAGAAAGATGCCATTTACATGAAAGAGGATTTCTCTGATGCCGACGGCGAACGTGCCGGCGAATTGGAAAGTCTTTTTGCTGAAATGGATGGATGGAATGCCGAATCAAATGCCGCAACTTTATTGAGCAGTTTGGGTATTAAAGAAGAACTACATTATAAGTTGGTATCTGAAATCGACGGTAACCAAAAAGTACGCGTACTTTTAGCGCAAGCATTATTCGGTAAACCCGATATTTTGATTCTCGATGAGCCTACCAATGATTTGGATATTAATACCATTGCATGGTTAGAGGATTTTTTAGCGAGTTACGAAGCAATCGTCCTCGTTGTATCCCACGACCGTCACTTCTTGGATGCTGTATGTACGCATACAGTGGATATTGATTTTGGTAAGATGACAATCTATACGGGTAACTACTCATTCTGGTACGAATCTTCTCAATTAGCGTTAAAGCAACGTTCTGATCAAAACAAGAAGATGGAAGATAAAGTAAAAGAACTCCAGGAATTTATCCGTCGGTTCTCTGCCAATGCTTCCAAATCCAAACAGGCTACGTCTCGTAAAAAAGCCTTGGATAAGATCAATATTGACGAGATTAAACCATCCAACCGTAAATATCCTGCCATCATGTTCAATACCATGAATCGTGAACCAGGAGATCAAACGCTACAAGTTGAAGGATTAAGCAAAACGGTCAATGGCGAGGTATTCTTTAAGGATATCACGTTTATGATTAATAAAGGCGATAAAATCGCTGTTCTAGGTCCAAATTCATTGGTTACCACAGCATTTTACGATATTATCACTGGTAAAGACACCGATTTCGGCGGCGAATTCAAATGGGGCGTTACCATCACTCCTGCCGATATGCCGATTGAAAATGCCGCGTTCTTTGAAGGAAAAAGTGATAATTTGGTTGATTGGTTGAGAGAATATACAACTAACCCAGAAGCAGATGAACAGTTTATACGGGGATTTTTGGGGAAAATGTTATTTTCCGGTGAAGAGGTTATGAAGAAAGTATCTGTGCTTTCGGGAGGAGAAAAAATGCGCTGTATGTTCTCCCGTATGATGCTTCAAGGTGCCAACTTCCTGATCTTCGATGAACCAACCAATCACTTGGACTTGGAATCTATCACTGCATTGAACAATGGAATGTCTGATTTTAAAGGATCCATGTTGTTCACATCCCGTGACCACGAATTGACTGAAACTGTTGCCAATAGAATCATCGAATTGACGCCGAAAGGTATCATCGACAAATTGATGACTTACGATGAATACATTAATAGCGATGTAGTGAAAGCACAACGTGAAGAAATGTATAAATAAATAAGATAATTTATCCCAATTTAATAAAGGCTCCATAATTCATTTTATGGGGCTTTTTTGATGTCCATTAAAAAAGCACTGAGGGGTTCAGTGCTAATCGCGATTGATATGAAAGAATTGAGAAAGTTTTTATTTTACTGAACCGACGGTTTGACAATACGCCAGCCTAATTGTAAGGACACTGCACAATGATCGGATAAATCTTGGCCCTTTTCGTTTTGAAAAAGCTTTTTTTGAACCTGATAATTCTTTGCCTCAAATAGCAAATGATGATCGTTGCGATAGTAGATTTTATCAATACCTTCACAATCCTCTGTTAACTCCAACGCCGTTTTCGCTTCAAAGTTCGCTTGATGCGCAGGAATATCACCTTTGTTGCGTAAACTTACCCATGCATCTACCAAACCTAAGTCCTTCTGAAAAGAACCGATGTTATCCAGCTCGTAAGCATAATGTGCATTAAAGTCACCCATAATCAAAAGTGGTCTGCCAGCCGAATACTTTTTGATATAGGCTTTTAGCTGATTTATATTCTTCTGCCGGGCAATCGTTGCATTCTGATCATCCTGCGCTGTAGCATGTACATTATAAACATCAATAAATACTGCCTTGGCCAATTGAATTCGAGCATAAGAAAAGCCTTTAGGCGTCAGACAATCTGCACCATTGCAATCGGTCCAGCTTATTCGCTCAAACTCTACGATCGGATATTTTGAAAGTGTACTCAGCCCGTCCCCAAAAGGTACTCCACCCATATTTGCCGTTCGGTAGCTATGCTTATTTTCGCTGTAAAGAAACTTGTTGTAGTTAAAGTCCTCCTGTACATTGACAATATCAAACGCATTGATCCGATTGCCGATCGACGTAATACTGGAAGACCGCTCGGTTACAGCACTGGAAATCAATTCAGGAAGGCCAGCTATATTGTATGTTAACAAATTTAGCTTTCCGTATGTCGCCTCCGGCATAGCTGCATACACCGAATTACTAAACTTCGGCTGTTGTTTTGGCTTCAACTTAAAACCCAACATAACACCGGCAGACGCACAAATAAATAAGATGACAATCTTTCGAAAACCCTTGGGTCTAATTTTTTTTTCGAACAATAGATCTAATAGCATGGACTGAATATTTTGTTCACTCCAAAGGTACTCCACCAACATTAGCTCTATTATCATATTCAATTAATTCTACTTTTAATAATCATGCACAAATCATTAAAAACTAATAATTTATAAACACTATAATGACAAAAGGTTAATACCTGCATAGCATAGGGGTTACAGCTTTCAACTATTTTTATACAACCCCTAATAAGAATAACATGAGAAAGGTAGCCTTCTTTACAGAGATACTCGTCGAGGATTTTGACGGTGCATCACGGACAATGTTTCAGCTGATAAACCGTATAGACCAGCAGAAATTCAACTATTTCTTTATTTATGGCGGCGGCCCTACGCAATTTCGAAATTTCCATTCTTACAAGGTTCCCACATTCAAAATACCGGTCAATGACGATTATTGTCTCGCTATTCCACAGCTTATTAAAAAGAAACTTGAGCTCGCTTTAGATAAATTTGCTCCCGACATGATCCATATTGCAACTCCTTCCCTTTTAGGTTTTTTTGCATTGAATTATGCCAAACGGAAAGGTATTCCTGTCCTTACAATCTATCATACACACTTCATTTCATACATTGCCTATTATTTCAAAAACATATTACCCTTAGTCAAACCGACTGAACAATGGATGAAAAAAGCAATGAATAACTTTTACAACAAATGTGATATTGTCTATGTACCGACCAAATCCATTCTAAATGAATTACAGCAGATCGGCTTACAACAAGAAGGATTAAAACTGTGGCAAAGAGGAATAGACACAGCTCTGTTTAACCCCCAAAAAAAGAATCTATCTCAACTGCAGACCATCACAAAGAATGACAAACCAACAATCCTTTTTGTCAGTCGTATCGTCTGGGAAAAAAATATTAAAACGCTTATTGAAATCTATCAACAGATACAGGCTCAAAACCTCGACTATAATTTCATTGTTGTCGGTGAAGGAACAGCCAAAATAATTGCGATGCAAGAGATGCCTAAAGCTATTTTCTTAGGAAAGAAAAGCCATGATGAGCTCGCAATTTTATATGCTTCGGCCGATGCCTTTGTTTTTCCGTCGGTCTCAGAAACGTATGGAAACGTCGTCGTCGAAGCATTAGCATCCGGACTTCCTTGTGTTATCGCCAACGGCGGAGGCTCGGCCTCCTTGATTCAGCACGGAAAAAATGGATTTAAGTGTCAACCTGAAAATGCGGCTGGATATGTTTACTACCTCAAAAAAATTCTCTCCGACGCAAGCTTAAAAAAGAATCTCGTCATTGAAGGTCTATCCTATGTTGGGCAACTGGATTGGAATAGACTAGCTGGACGCTATTTTAATGACATTGAACTATTAATAGACAAAACACAGGAAGTCGATTTGGCATGGGCAAATTAACAAACCCAAGCCAACTCATCAAAGGTGTTTTTTTACTTTTGATTCTGGCGTCCATCACGATCTTTTTAGCGAAAAGCGATTTAAATGCGTTGAAAAAAGAGCTCTCCTCTGTTGGTTATCGCTTCATCGTTATTTTGTTTACAACTTGCGCGGCCTATTTTTTAGGTACATTAGCTTGGTGGATATGTTTAGGCCCTGCAAAAAAGAAGGTCAATCTGCTCGAACTCTTTGCCGTCCGTCAAATCGGGGAAACCGTTGGACTATTCAATCCCACCAGCATTATCGGTGGCGATTTATTAAAGGCACAATTGATAACCCGTTATGACATTCCTTTAAAAGAAGGATTGAATTCGGTTGCAATATCCCGTATTACTGCCGTACTGTCTCAATTGACACTCTTTTTGATTGCTATGATTTGGTTGATATTTTCTCCTTTAAAAAATGAAATTATACGCTACGCAGGCCCAGTAATTTATATGATCTGTATGTTCTTATTTCTTTTGATGATCTTGATACTTTACTGGTTAATAGCTGCAAAAAGTCCCTCACAAACCAAGGCTTCAACAGCAACACCTTTTGGAAAAACACAAGCGCATGTTCAGTCACTACTTTGGAGTGTAAAAGACTTTTATAAACATCAAAATAAGGTTTTTTGGTATTCTTACTTACTTTTTGCACTACATTGGATTATTGGCAGCCTTGAATTCTATTATATTCTAAAATTTTTGGGTGTTTCAGTACAACCAATACATGGTTTAATAGTAGATATGAGCGTCATTGTGCTAAAAAGCATCGGTGCTTTTATTCCAGGACAACTGGGTATTGAAGAAATCGCCAATAAGCTCCTACTCCATATGATCGGTATTACAGGAGGTAGTATTTGGCTCAGTGCTTCATTATTACGTCGCGGCCGACAGCTCACCTGGGTAGCACTGGGTTTTATATTTTATCTATGCATCAAAAAGAAACCAGTACATGTACCCCTCTGAAATAGAAATACTTTTTGTCAGCCACAAATATCCCCCAAGTGTTGGCGGTATGGAAAAACAAAGCTTTGAACTGATCAATACTGCGGCTCTTTACTTGAAGGTACACACCTTAGTCTATGACAATAGGGAACCTCTTTTAGCCTTCTTCTTCCTACTGAATCGCCGCATTCTAGCCAAAATTAACGATAACCCCGGCATCAAGCTTATCCACTTTAATGATGGATTAATTGCGTCCTTCGCCTCTTTTCACAAAGGATATACCCATTTAAAACGTGCTGTCACGCTTCACGGTCTGGATATCGTTTTTCCACTTCGTTATTTTCAACGTAAGATTATACCGCGGTTTAACACTTTTGATCAGCTTATTGCCGTTAGCCAAGCCACCGCCGACGCCGCACAGTTACGCGGTATCGATCCATCCAAAATCATTGTTATACCCAACGGTGTAGATCCGATACACTGCTCCACTCAAAACAATGAACCAACCTGCGAAAGCAGGCCCTATTTTATCACTTTGGGACGCCCTGTTAAGCGAAAGGGCTTCTCGTGGTTGATGAAACATGTCATCCCCGCGATTCAGGGCGATTTCAAATTACTAATGGTGGGGCCATTCGATCAAAAACCGCAATGGAAAGAACGCCTATTGCAGCTTACACCAAAAAAGATAAATCATTTAATCACCTTGTTCCTCGGATTTCCCACCGATCAAGGGGCCATCCGAAAATTACTGAAAGCATACCCCGAAAAAATTGAACATCTTGGAAAAGTTCCATTCGAACAACTGCAAAGCCTCCTGACCAACGCACAGGCCTTTTTGATGCCCAATATTGAAATGGCCGGTGATATGGAAGGCTTTGGGCTCGTCTGCCTAGAAGCTTCCACAGCAGGCACAATTGTTGTTGCCGCCGAATTAGAAGGAATTACAAGCGCCGTTACACACAATTACAATGGGCTTCTCCTGCCAAGCGAAAACCAAAACGCATGGATCGAACAACTTCAAGCCATTTTAGAAGATCCAGTCCACTATAAAAAGCTAAGCCTACAATTTAAACAGAATACCCTAAAACAATATAGCTGGGATATTATGGCCAGATCCTATTGCCAATCATTTGCAGACTTAATTACAGCAGCAGATAAATAATTGAACGTAATACCGCATCAAGTTGACTGCTTCTGTCATCCACGCGGAAAGCTCTTCAAAAGGCATTGTTTATAGAACTTACTTGCTTGCTTGCTTGCTTGCTTGCTATACAGATAAAAGATCAATTAAATGATGAAATATGAAACAATAGATGCTTACTTCCAACGACAAGAACTCATACGGATAAATTCAACGTCTTTCAAGACGCAAAACTTTTTTATAGCGAACTGCTAACGGTCGATAAAAAATCAATTGAATCAAAGCGAAACATCCTACCAAAACAAGTCCCAATGGTGAATAAAAAGTTAGACCAATATACAGTAGTAATAAGAATAACCGCAGCATCTCAAGTGGAAAAACCCAGTCTTCATGTTCTAGAAGTCCTCCAATACAAATAACACTACAAAGAATAAATCCCCCGCCAATAACGAGTTGTATCAGTTGCTGATAATTACCATAAAGCAGAAAGAAAAAAAGAAGTGTCATCGTCAACATGGACTGAAAAAAGATATAGCGGCTTAACGCCTGCGCATGAACTTGCGGCTTAGCTCCGGCAAATATGCGCTCTTCCAGTTCTTCGCGAATTTCAGGCTGTATATCGTCAGGCTTACCGAATATAGTCCGCATTTTGTTCCCAAATCCTTTCGCCCGCTTAAATGACAAACCAATTTCAAATAAATAATGAAAATGCTGCCATAGAAAAGTATAGCGGTGAATGGGCTTTGTGAGCCCATAGACACAAGGCTCCTCCTTTTGTTCCGATATAAATGTTCCAAACAGCTTATCCCAAATAATCAGGATATCCCCATAATTCTTATCCAGATAGATTTCGTTGCTGCTATGATGCACCCGATGATGGGAAGGCGTTACAAATAGCCGCTCCAAAATACCCAAATTTCCAACAGTCTGCGTATGGGAGAAAAATGGATATACGCCATGAATCAACAGAATAGCGGTCATCATAAAGGGCGGGAACCCCAAAAGGGGGATAAAAGCCCAAAATAGCGAACGGAAAACGGCTTGAAATATGGTGATCCGGGCCGCCACCGTAAAGTTATAATCTTCACTTTGGTGATGTACAACGTGCGCAGCCCACAATAGGTTTATTTCATGGCTATAGCGATGATACCAGTACCAGAGAAAATCTGTAAATAGGAAAAGTATAACCCAGGTCCAAACATTAGCTTCAATGTGAAATATCGCAAAATTTTGATACACCCAAACGAAAAAAAAGTAAAATAAACTAACGGAAAACATATCACACATACGCTCAACGATACCAACATTAAGATTTGAGATCGATTCATCAAAAGAATAAAAACGTTTCTGTTTTTTGAGGCTATACCCATATTCCAACACCATCAGAATTAAAAATAAGGGAATGATAAATGCCAAAAAATTAAGTTTTTCCGTATACATCCATTTGCTATTTTAAAGACAAACAATCTACCTGAGTCGCTATTTGATAAGATTCGTCTTTTCTGATGCCAAAAGATAAATTCTTTCAAACTCTTTATTATTAAACAATCAATTTTAAATCAGGTTTTTCAATTTATGGTTTTTCAATTGATCAAAGGTATGCTTGCTCCTGTTTAGACAAGACCAAACGCCAACCTTAAGGACTTTTCTATCGCAAAAGAAAATGCACAAAAAAATCCTCAAAAAGCTAAACACTTTTTGAGGACTTCTGACTGAACGATAACCAGTACTTTACTGACAAGTCACCGTGATACCAGCTTACCGGACTATTTAAATGCTAATGCACACTGGACATATCGATCTGCGTCTTTCCTTGTTTGATCATTAAAACAAAGGGGACACACAGCAAAAATACCACACCCAGATATAAAAACACATCCATGTAGGATAATACAGTAGCCTGTTTCATCACGCTCATATCGAGTATCTGGTGTGCTTTGGCCAAAGCTTCATTGGGCGAAAAACCTTTCGCCTGAAAGCTCATTTGCAATTGCTGCACCCGTTGTTGCACATCAAACTTGCTTGGATCTAAATTAGCCACCAGATCGACGCGATGTTTTTGGCTATCACGGGCAATAAATGTCGTAATTAAGGCTATACCAAACGAACCACCCAGCTGGCGCATCATCCCTGTAAAGGCAGCTCCTTCACCGATTGACTTACCATGTAATGTCGATAGGGAGAGTGTCATGACAGGTACGAACAACAATCCTAAGCCAACTCCACGGAGAATTAGGGGCCAAAACATGTGCTCTGCTCCCGTATCATTGGTCATGAGACTGTACATCCAAAAACAGAAGCCAAAAAAGATACTTAGTCCTACGGCAACCATATATTTTTGGGGAACACCATTTTGGATCATCTTCCCAATAAAAGGCATCATGATACCGGTCATGATTGAACTTGGCAACAATAACAAACCTGCGTCTGTGGCCGTCCATCCCAATATCGACTGTGTATAGATTGGAATAATAAAAGTCGATCCAAACAAGCCGAAACCAAGAATAAAACTCATCACTACACCAACCTGCAAATTCTTGTCCTTCAATACCCGCAAGTTAACAATGGGTTTATCATAGACCAATTCCCGCCATATAAAGAATAATAGTCCGAAAACAGACAAGATTGATAAGCCTAAAATCAAGGGATCGTCAAACCAATCATCCTGTTGTCCATGTTCCAATACAAACTGAAGGGAACCAATAAACATGATCAAAAAGATCATACCAAACCAATCCACTTCCTTTGCAGATTGCTTTTGGCTATATTTAGGACTGCGCACAAAAGATAAGGTCAACAAGGTCGCAATAATCCCTAACGGCACATTGATATAGAATATATATGGCCAGGAGAAATTATCGATAATATATCCACCTAACGGTGGGCCTAGCGTTGGACCAATAATTACCCCCATACCATAGATAGCCTGAGCCATACTACGTTTTTCTTTCGGATAACTCTCTGTAATAATGGTCTGCGCTGTTACCAACAACGCTCCCCCGCCCATCCCTTGTATAAAACGAAATGCAACAAGCTCCCAAATATTGGTCGCGTTACCACATAAAAATGAAGATACTGTGAATATGATAATAGACGCAGCAAAGTAATTTCTCCGTCCAAATTGTTGGGACAACCAGCTGGTCATCGGAATCACAATTACGTTGGCGATTGCGTAAGCCGTGATAACCCATGCCACATCTGTCAAAGTCGCCCCCAACGAACCTTTCATGTCGTTCAGAGCCACGTTGACGATGGTTGTATCCACGATTTCCAACAGCGCACAAAGCACCGCTGTAATCGTGATTACAACACGTCGAAAACCATATTCAACCAGACTATCTTGTTGATTTAAATTTTCCATAGTTATTGAACATGCACATCTACGTCAGCATTCATGCCCGGTCTGAGCAAAGCCACATTTTCTGCTTTATTGTCTTTTGTCAATTTGATTTTTACAGGTAAACGCTGAACAGTCTTCACAAAGTTACCAGTCGCATTATCTGGCGGCAATAAAGAAAAACGCGATCCTGTCGCCGGTGAGAAAGAATTTACTTCACCTTCAAATTCGATATTAGGATAAGCATCCACTTTGATCCCCACCTTTTGACCAGGCTTCATTTTTTCCAATTGCGTCTCTTTAAAGTTGGCTACTACCCAAGTTTCAATATTATCGACAATGTAGAATAAAGATTGACCTGGATTGACCATTTGTCCAGGCTGAACCTTAATGTTGGATACCTGACCATCCACAGAAGCCAGTACCGCGGTATAAGAAAGGTTCAATTTAGCCGCCTCAAGCTGTGCATTCGCTCTTTTTATATTCGCCTCAGCAACAGAAGTTTGTTTTGAAGCAACTGTAGTCTTACTGACGATTGCATTACGTTGCGACGCACTGGCATTGCGTTGCTGTTGCAAAATTTCAACCTGCTTGTCGGCTTCCAATTTCGCAGTCAATGCCTGCTCGTACTGCTGTTTCGTAATGGACTGGTTATTGTATAAGTTTTGGTAGCGGATATAATCATTGTTCGCTTGCTTAGCACGAATACGTGCCGCATCGATGCTGCCTAAATTAGATTGGATCGTTGCATCTGAGATCGCCACATTAGCCGAAGACGCAGATACATCTGCCTTTGAAACATCAAAGCTACTTTGAGCTGCTGCCAAGGCTGCTAATGCCTCGTCCACACGAACCTGATAGTCTTGACTCTCAATGGTAAATAACGTATCCCCTTTTTTAACCAAATCATTGTCCTTTACATAGACTTTAGCGATAAAACCACCCACCCGTGGAATGATCGGGCTCATGTTTTTCTCCACCTGTGCATCGTCTGTAGTCTCATGCGCCTGGCCATGCATATATTTATACGCCCCATAAGCCCCTCCGAAGATGACCAATGCAGCCAAAACAATTGTAAATTTTTTATTTGTACCTTTTTTTTCAGGTGCGTTTTCTACTGTATTTTCCATGTCTAGATTAATTGCTATTTAATGTTTAAAGACCCATTTGCTAACAGCAGGTCGTAATATTTTTCAATGGTGTTTGCTTTGCTGATTGCCAGATTGATCTTGCTTTGCAGCTGCTGTACGTCTGCGGTCAACAAGTCGTCGGTATCTGCGATACCATTATCGTACTTATCTTTGGTGATCCGATAATTTTCAACAGCCTGATCCACCGCCTGATGATAGACCACATCCTGCTTTTGTGCCAGCATATAGTTTTCATTGGCCTGTTGAACCTGCACTTTTACCTTGTCATTTAATAATTCAATATGCTCATCAATTTCCTTGATACGGTTTTTTGCCACATTCACTTCTCTTTTATTTTTGTAAAGCGAACCGATATCGTAAGAAACGCCGATGCCAACCATGGCAGCATTCGTCACGGTAACCACCTTTTGAAGACCAAAAGCATTGTATCCAGCTGTTGCAGCAACAGTTGGCATGGCAGCCGCTTTTGTTACTTTCAACTGATCTTCAGCAACCAAACGTTGCGATTCCATCGATTTTAGATCTGAGCGCGAGGTTTTTGCTGCATCATATGATGCTTTTAAGCCCAAATCCACACCTGTGACTTCGCCCAAATTGATCTGATCCAGTTGGGTATCTTCATCAATTTTCAAGAAATTAGCCAATTGATAATTCAGCACCTTGATATTTTTCTGTGCTTCCTGAAGCGAAACCTGATAGTTTGAAAGCTGCAGTTCTGCTTTTAATAAGTCATTACGTGCGATCAAACCATTATCCAACATCGCTTTAAAATCCGAAACACGTTGCTCCGACTGCTTGATATTTTCAGCAATCAGCAAATTGGTTTGCTGAGCCTTATAAAGACTCAAATAAAGATTTACTGCACGTATAGCCAATTGTTCTTTGCTCGCTACAGCATTGTATTCCTCGGCTTTCAATACATCCTTTGCAATATCAATGCCGCCCTTAATTCTGCCACCGGTATAGATTGGCATACTCACCGAAGCCTGTCCTAACCACAATTGGTTTGCAGCGATATCTGGAGCAGATCCCCCCTCACCTAAAGCCAACTTTAAATTCACATTTGGTGTGGTCATAGCCATGTATTGTCCACTCAATTTTGCATCAGGAAGTTGTTTCGATTTGGCCGTTTCCACCTCGAGCTGCCTACCCAATATCTTGGTGTCGGCAGACTTCGCCTCCACGCTTTGATTTGCGGCCAAGTGAATTATTTCTTCCAAAGTCATGTGCTTGTTGTCCTGTGCCAACAAACCCATGGGACTTAAAAGCAATAAAGCACTCAAATTGGCCAACTTATTTTTCATATGTCAATAAAGCTTTAATTGTTGTCTGTATAAATTCTGTTAAAGTTGTTTCTATATAATTTGCATATTCTTCATCGTTATCGATATGCAACTGATCTTGCAAAAAGCAATGATTCATTTGGAAATTCATAAAAGTTCCCATCATCATCGAATGGATTAAAATTGGATCATATCCACCTTTGAACACCCCCTGTTCTACACCTTCATTGATCACGGAAGAAATAACCTCCAGGTTATGCAATTTGAGCTTCCTGAATGCTTCAGAGATCAGCATCCGCTGTTTTAGTGAACTTTCAATGGTAATGATATGATACAGCTTACGATGCGAATTCATCGATTTAATTGATCGATCTACCATCGCGTCTATTTTGTCCAGCGCATTGTCAATAAGCGCCAACTCATCCACATTGATCATAAAATCAGGAACACGCCACTCAAAAAACGTATCCAGCAACTTGTCCTTTGATCCAAAATAATAGTTGATCATTGCAACATTTACATTCGCTTCGTTGGCAATATCACGCACGGAAGTCCCATCAAACCCTTTTGTTGCAAAAAGACGCTCAGCTGCAAGTAAAATATCAATCTGTTTCTCGTTAAATTCCATTTTAAACCTCGATCTTTTAAAGATACCATCGCATATTCATAGCGATAATAAAAGACGTTCTCGCTAAATGCGCGACAAAGTTAAACAAACGTTTAATTTAAACAAGTGTTTAATTATTAAATTTGTGTAAAAAAAACACCATTTCTGGTGTTTTTGCTGTTGGATGGAATTAGTTAAGTATCCGATAGATCATTTCTTTTAAAATCTCTTCACTATTGAAATTGCTCGGCACATTGACACCTTTGGATTTCAAGTCGGTCTCCTTCAACACATTAAGCACATCGAAAGTTTTCCGTCTATTGTAATTCCGTGCAGCAAGCTCGTATTCTTTTAGAAAGAAAGGATGTACCCCAAGTTCTTTTGCCGCGACGGATTTGTCTATCAGATAATGGTATTTGAGAATCTTCGTGAAGTAGGTGGCAATTTGTCCAATAACCATCACCAGTGGATTATTTTTGGGATTGGCGACAAAATAATCGACGATCTGATATGCTTTTAGGGCATTACGTTTAGCCAAAGCAGTATTTAATTCAAAAACATTATAATCTTTGGAAATACCTATATTCCGTTCAACATCTTCCATGCTTATCTCTTGGCTCTTCGGAACATTAAGCATCAGTTTGTCAAGTTCATTGGACACCTTGGACAGGTCATTACCGAGATAATCCGCAATCATCACCGCAGCTTGCGGATGAATGCGCCAGCCCGCATCTTTCACATACGTCCCAATCCAGGGGCCAACCTTATCGTCGTATAGTTTGGCCGCATCAACAACTAGTCCCTTTTTTTCAAAGATTTTATAGACCTTTTTGCGTTTGTCAAATTTCCCATGTTTAAAACAGAACACAAGAATGGTTGTCGGTGTAAGATGCTCCAGGTATTTAGTTAACAGTTCTTCCGTATCCGATTTCCATTTCAGCTCCTGCGCTTCCTTAATAATAATCACCTGATAATCACTCAACATGGGATACCGTTTTGCTGCATTGACAATGGTAGATATATCAATATCTTTTCCATAGAAAATCGATTGATCAAAGCCCTTTTGTGCTTCGTTCAACACCGTCGCTTCCAAGGCGTCAGCAATGGTATCAATGAAATAACTCTCCTCCCCTTGCAATAAATACACTGGTTTAAAAGACCTGTTCTTAATATCGGATAAGATCGGATTGATGTTCATATTTAAAACTATCGATAGTATTTATTTTCCCTGGGCCCAATTAAGCTCTTTACACGCGGCAACTTGTCTAAAGTTGCTATGGAGTACCCGGTCTATTTATTTATTTTTTCACTGCAGATCGGTTGCCCCATTACTTTCCCGCATCCAAACAATCTGCTACAGTCTAAAATGTCCCATGTTATTGCATCTTCACATGGTGTATCTAGTTCGACTATGGACATTTTATAGGAAGCAAAATTACGATTTTAATGGCAATTTAAGCGAGTAACCTTGCCGAATTAACGCTTTTATAATTGATTCATGTACGACCATCACTTTAAGCTATTGGTTTAAAGCCATGAACATTTAGCACCACAACTTCCACAATTCTGGTCAAGCAATACGGCCACAAAAGCAGACCTGAGGTTTTTTACAAAAAATCATCTTCGTCAGCAAAAAACACCATATTTCATGCCTGATGAATGTATTTTTTTTGCTAAAATTTTAGTATATTTGTGTATGTTTTCACCGACTCCACTGAACTTACCGCCGTATCAAGCTAAAATATCTAAAAAGAACAATGCGATTTATATATTTGATGAGCTCAGAAAAAAGGATCTGGTATTAACACCGGAAGAATGGGTTAGGCAGCATTGGATCAACTATTTGTCGCTCATGAAAAATTATCCCAAGGCACTGATGCACATCGAAGGCGGTTTGAAATTAAATAACCTGCAGAAACGAAGTGATTTGTTAATTTATAACAGCAGCGGGCATAAGGTGGTCTTAGCCGAATTTAAGGCACCTCATATAAAAATTACACAACAAGTATTTGAGCAAATTGCAAATTATAATACAGTTCACCGTATACCATACCTGCTAGTAAGCAACGGTATGAATCATTATTATTGTAAAATTGATTTTATCAAAAAGTCTTACGAATTTTTGGAAGACCTCCCCAACTACAACGAAATTGACTAAGGAGCTATGCATGAAATAGATAAAAATTAATCCGGAGATTCAGTCTCCCTTAGGTCTTGAACGGGGAGCACCGAAAAAATGTAAAGTAGATGTAAAACATCTTTTCAATTTATTTGATTTTTAAAATATAGTTTTATATTAGTCCTACAGAATAGAAAAAATAAAAAGATGAATATAGATAAAAACGAATTCAGAAAATATGCAGTAAAGCATCACCGTATTGGAAGTCAACATGTTGATAGCTTCATTGCGCGTACAGAGACTAGCATTCCGACAAACCTTACGCCTTACATCGTTGAAGAACGTCAACTGAACGTTGCACAAATGGATGTATTCTCACGTTTGATGATGGACCGTATCATATTTTTAGGAAGCGGTATTGACGATCAGGTTGCCAATATTATTCAGGCACAGCTCTTGTTCTTACAGTCTACCGATGCACAACGTGATATCCAGATCTACATCAATTCACCAGGTGGAAGCGTATACGCTGGACTAGGAATTTACGACACCATGCAATATATTACGCCAGATGTAGCAACCATCTGTACCGGTATTGCAGCATCTATGGGCGCTGTTCTTTTAGTTGCTGGTGCAAAAGGCAAACGTGCAGCCTTACGCCACTCACGCGTCATGATTCACCAACCTTCCGGTGGCGCTCAAGGAGTTGCAGCCGATATGGAAATCAACTTACGTGAGATGATGAAATTAAAAGAAGAATTATACACCATTATTTCAGATCATTCTGGACAAACTTACGAATGGGTAGAAAAATCTTCCGATCGCGATTACTGGATGCGGGCTAATGAGGCCAAAGAATTTGGTATGATTGACGAGATTTTACTTCCAAAGAAGGAGATTATTAAATAACAATGGCAAAGAATAACGATAGAGACATTCATTGTTCGTTTTGTGGCATAAGCAAAAATGAAGCCCAGATGCTTATTGCTGGCAACGGTGCGCACATCTGTGACCGTTGTATCCAGCAGGCGGGCGAAATCTTGGCAGAAGAATTAAAACAACGAAAAAGTAAAACTTTACAGACAGCTTTAAAGTTGATCCGTCCTTTGGAGATTAAAACCCACTTGGACCAATATGTCATCGGTCAGGATGATGCCAAAAAAGTAATTTCAGTAGCCGTTTATAATCACTATAAACGTTTAAATCAGAAAGTGGATAAAGACGAGATCGAAATCGAAAAATCCAATTTGATTATCGTGGGGGAAACAGGCACTGGTAAGACCTTGCTGGCAAAAACTGTAGCCAAGATACTTAATGTACCTTTCTGTATTGTGGATGCTACTGTATTGACCGAAGCAGGTTATGTAGGGGAAGACGTAGAAAGTATATTGACGCGTTTACTGCAAGCGGCAGATTACGATGTGGCTTCTGCTGAGCGTGGTATCATCTACATCGATGAGATTGATAAAATCGCACGTAAAAGCGACAATCCTTCTATTACGAGAGATGTATCGGGTGAAGGTGTGCAGCAAGCTCTACTGAAGATTCTCGAAGGTACAGTTGTCAACGTTCCACCGCAAGGCGGCCGTAAACACCCTGATCAAAAAATGATCGCGGTTAATACAAGCAATATCCTATTCATCTGTGGTGGAGCATTCGACGGTATTCAAAAGAAAATTGCAAACCGTCTGCGTACCCAGACAGTAGGTTATAAAATGAACGAGGACGAAGAGGAAATTGACTTGAACAATTTGTACAAGTATATTACACCGCAAGACTTAAAGAACTTTGGATTAATTCCAGAGCTGATTGGTCGTCTTCCTGTATTAACTTACTTAAACCCGCTGGATAAGGAAACCTTGCTGAGTATTCTGACTGAGCCAAAGAATGCTTTGGTAAAACAATATAAAAAGCTGTTTGAATACGAAGGTATTGAGCTAAAATTTGATCCTGACGTTTATACGTTTATTGTTGATAAAGCTGACGAATTTAAACTTGGAGCCAGAGGCCTACGCAGTATATGCGAAGCCATTATGCTGGATGCCATGTTTGAAATTCCGTCAACGAAAGAGCAGACGGGACAGAAAGCATTGGAAATCACGCTAGACTATGCGAAGAAGAAATTCGAAAAGTCTGATTTAAAAAAGCTTAAAGTTGCTTAAAAAAATCCCGTTCGCTGAACGGGATTTTTTTTTGGAAAAGAATTAAAAATCTTATATTACAATAATAACATAGCCATAACGGAATGTTGACAGGAAGATAAGAGATTCAAGAAATTAAATTTAATGACTATGACAACGAAGAAAAGTGCAAAGAATACCGTAAATAGTCCGATCACACCAGGTTTAAAAACCAAAGAAGAAATCGTGAACAACTGGCTTCCCCGTTATACCGGAAGACCTTTGGAAGAGTTCGGGGAATATATCCTTTTAACGAACTTTTCGAAATATATACACCTATTTTCTGAAATGCATGATAATGCGCCTATTTATGGAGAAGATAAACCGATGCAATCCGTCACTGCCGGAGGCATCACCATTATCAATTTCGGGATGGGAAGTCCAATGGCCGCAACCATTATGGATTTATTATCAGCAATTGCACCAAAAGCAGTGCTATTTTTGGGTAAAACCGGTGGAATCAAGAAAAAAATTCCTGTAGGCGAATTGATTCTTCCAATAGCCGCTATCCGCGGTGAGGGAACTTCCAATGACTACTTTCCACCCGAAGTACCTTCATTACCCGCCTTCGCCATGCAAAAGGCCATATCCACGACAATCCGGGATCACCAACGTGACTACTGGACAGGAACGGTATACACCACCAATAGACGAGTTTGGGAACATGATAAAGCCTTCAAAAAATATTTAAAATCAATCCGTGCCATGTGCGTGGATATGGAAACCGCAACGATATTCAGTGTCGGATTTGCCAATAAGATTCCAACAGGTGCTCTGTTGCTGGTTTCGGATCAACCAATGGTACCCGAAGGAGTCAAAACGTCTGTCAGTGATGTAACAGTTACAGCAAAATATGTAGAAGCACATATCAGCATAGGTATTGATGCTTTAAAACAGCTTATCAATAACGGATTGACCGTGAAGCACCTTAAATTTTAAGCTGTATTTCAACCAACATCATATTTTCCCTTTCTAGGAAAATATGATGTATCCCTCTCCATAAAACCATAACTATCAAACCCTTAAAACTATTAACTATTATTTTTGATTAATAATTGAACGGTTATTAACTAAAATTTGAGGTGTTAACAAATGTTAATCTTCACAATAATTAAACGATTTGTCGTTTATATTGTAATATTCATATTACTCAACACATATATCGTAAAAATTAATCAAGCATTGTGAAGAAAAAAACATTATCTTTTTTTAACGTAACCTTTTTGATTTGTTCAGCCTTAGCCACACAGGTAAGTTGTTCTTCAAGTTCTTCAAAAGAAAATAAAACCAAAGAAAAAAACGTAGCCTTGCCAGTCTATACCGTCACTAAATCTGATGCCACCACCATCAAGGATTATTTGGGAACCATAGAAGGTAAAGTTAACGTGGAGGTCCGCCCACAGGTCGAAGGGCTGCTTCAGGAAATTTATATCGATGAAGGCTCATTTGTTCAAAAAGGCCAGAAACTGTTCAAGGTAGACCCTTCTACTTACCAAGAAAATCTCAATAACATGGTTGCTACGGAGCAAGTCGCCAAAGCCAAACTTAAAAATGCACAGCTCGAAGTCGACCGGTTGAAACCGTTGGTTCAAAACGACGTTATCTCCGATGTCAGACTGGCGTCGGCAAAATCAGATTATCAAGTAGCCAAGGCAACGTTGGACCAGGCCATCGCAGCCGTACGTTCAGCGCAGATCAGCAAAGATTTTACAGTGATCACCGCTCCGGTAAGTGGTTACATTGGCCGCATTCCAAAGCGTATTGGAAATTTGGTATCAAAAGGCGATAAAGAACCCCTTACCTATCTTTCAGACATCCAGGAAGTGTATGTATATTTCTCCATGAATGAATCTGACTTTCTTTATTTTTCCAAAGCACAGGCAAAAAAAGATAGCTTGGAAGGGAAAAAATACAACCAGAATCAAAAGCTCGTATTTCCAGAAGTTACTTTAGTCCTCGCAGATGGTGAGGAATATTCAAAAAAAGGTATTGTCGACGCCGTCAATGGCCAGATTAACCGAACTACGGGAGCAATCTCTTTGCGCGCCACTTTCCAAAACCACGACAACATACTTCGATCCGGAAGTAGCGGCACCCTTAAGATTGCCGAAGTAAAAAAAGACGTTCTTCAAATTCCGCAGATAGCCGTCAATGAATTGCAGGATAAAACCTTTGTCTATATACTGGACCAAAACAATAAGGCGCAAAAACGAAATATCCAACTGATGGGCAAAAGTAAAAACAATTATATCGTCTATACAGGCCTCAAGGAAAACGATCGCGTTATTACCAGCGGATTTGACAAATTAACCGACGGTTCACCAGTGACCCCGATTTTACAGAAATAATTATCGATCATTTTTGCATACTACCCGGTGCCAGGCATACTGTGCACCAAAAGTAGCGTGTTTAAAATTCTATGTATATGCTAAAAACATTTATAAATAGGCCTGTATTAGCTACGGTGGTTTCTATTATCCTGGTTATCTTAGGCTTGGTGGGCCTAAAACTCCTGCCTGTCTCGCGCTTTCCAGAAATTGCCCCACCAAGTGTGCTTGTTTCACTAAGTTATCCCGGTGCTAATGCGGAAACCGTAGCAAAAAGTGTTTTGCTGCCTATCGAAGAAGCCATCAATGGTGTAGAGGATATGACCTATATCAAGTCGTCTGCCTCCAATTCAGGATCGGGAAGTGTATCGGTGTACTTTAAGACAGGTACCAATCCTGATATTGCTTCGGTCAACGTACAGACACGGATTTCCAAAGCAATCAGTTCCATTCCTGCCGAAGTAAATGAAGCCGGCATCACGGTCATGCCTCGGCAAACCGGTGTCATCATGACCATCAATCTCTACTCCGATCACCAGGATAGCGCCTACGATGAAACCTTTCTCCAGGCTTATGCACAGATTAACCTGATGCGACCTTTGCTGCGTGTCGATGGCGTAGCTCAAGTTTCCCGTTTGGGGGCCAGGGATTATGCGATGCGCCTTTGGCTGAACCCAGAAAAACTAGCCCTTTATAACCTCGTTCCACAAGATGTTATGAATGCTATAAAAGATCAAAACTTTGAGATTGCCCCAGGCAAATTTGGAGAAACCTCGGATGAAGCTTTCGAAACAGTGATCCGTCATAAGGGGCGTTTCACCACACCGGAGGAATTCCAGAGTATTGTGATCAAAACCAACACCGACGGTTCAGTGCTCTATTTAAAAGATGTGGCCCGGGTAGAATTCGGAGCTACAAATTTAAGCAGCGACAACAAGGTGAATGGCCATCCCGGTCTTACACTCAACTTAACACAGACCAGTGGTTCCAACGCCCATGACATCGATATTGCTGTCAGAAAGGTTCTTGAAGAACAATCAAAAACATTTCCAAAAGGCCTACACTATGAGGTGACCTATTCAGTACGTGATCAGATCGACGAATCGATCAACCAAGTGGAGCACACCCTTTTTGAGGCGTTTATCCTGGTATTTATTATTGTCTTTATCTTCCTGCAAGATTTTCGATCCACCCTGATTCCGGCAATTGCAATCCCAGTTTCCTTGGTGGGAACCTTCTTTTTTCTGCAGCTTTTTGGATTTTCGCTCAATGTCCTCACGATGTTTGCCCTGGTGTTGGCTATTGGAATCGTAGTGGATGACGCCATCGTTGTCGTCGAAGCTATCCATGAAAAAATGCACAGCACAGGATTGAAACCCAGAGCCGCAACATTGTCGACGATGTCCGAAATTACGGGAGCCATCCTGTCAATAACCATGGTCATGGCTGCTGTATTTTTGCCTGTAGGATTTATGGAAGGGCCAGCAGGTATTTTCTATCGCCAATTTGCCTATACCTTGGCAACGGCGATTCTGATTTCAGCACTCAATGCCTTAACTTTAAGTCCAGCCTTATGTGCTCTCCTACTGAAAGCCCCGAAACAGCATACCAATCAAGAAAGCAGCAAAATCAATCAATTTAAAGATCGTTTCTTTAAAGCATTCAATACTTCTTTTGATCGGGTGACGGCCCGTTATGTCGCTATTGTAGAAATACTGATCAAGAATAAAAAAATAGCCTGGGCAGGCTTAATTTTAATTACAGCACTTGGCATCGTGTTCATGATTAAAACGCCCAAAAGTTTTATTCCGACCGAAGATGATGGCTTTATTACATATAACATTGCCCTCCCTCCCGGCGCTTCATTGAGTCGGACTACTGAGGTTCTTCATCGTGCCGATAGTATTTTAAAGAAAAGACAGGACATTAATGGCATGACAACAGTCTCTGGTTTTAATGCCCTGGACGGAAGTTCGAGCCCGGCATTTGCTGCTGGTTACATTACCTTAAAACCACATGCCAAACGCGAGCACATCAAAAACATTAATGCGTTTATGGATACCATTAGGCATGATCTATCCCAGATCAATGAAGCAACGTTTACGGTGTTCCCCCGACCTACCGTACAGGGTTTTGGAGACTTTGCCGGCATTGAAATGGTTCTTCAGGATCGGATGGGTGGTGACATTCGGGATTTCAACACCATTGCAGATACCTTTATTAACCAGCTCAATACGCTGCCTGAAATTCGCAGCGCCTACACAAGCTTTAAATCAAACTTCCCTCAATATGAAGTAAATATCGATGCCGTAAAGGCAAAATCGCTGGGCGTCGAAATCAAAGATCTTATGTCTACAATACGGTCTTATTTTGCACGTGTACAGGCGAGTGATTTTAACCGGTTTGGTCGCCAATACCGCGTTTATGTTCAATCGGATTTCGACTTCCGGAAGGATCCCGAATCCTTCAATTCTATTTTTGTGCGGAATAGTAAAGGCGAAATGGTTCCTATTAACACCATATTAACTTTAGAAAAGACGGTGGGTCCGGAAACTATTACACGCTACAATCTGTACAACGCGATAGCGGTTAATATTACGCCAGCGGAAGGCTACAGTACTGATGATGCCATGCAGGCAATCCAAAAATTGGCCGACAATAAACTTCCGGGTAATTACGGTTTTGAATGGACGGGCATGAGCTATGAAGAAAGTCAGTCCGGTTCGCAGACGATCTTGATTTTTGCGCTTAGTATCCTATTCGTCTACTTCCTGCTTTCGGCTCAATACGAAAGCTATATCCTTCCTTGGGCAGTACTATTGTCCATACCAGTCGGCCTGATCGGCGTTTTTACCGTGATCAACCTGGTGGGACTTCAAAACAATATTTATGTGCAAGTCGGACTCATTATGCTCATTGGCCTCTTGGCCAAAAATGCGATTCTGATCGTGGAGTTCGCTGTCCAGGAGCGAAAAAATGGCAAAAGCATTGTCGAAGCAGCCATTAGCGGTTCAAAACTTAGGTTAAGGCCAATCTTGATGACCAGCCTGGCTTTTGTTGCAGGGCTGGTACCCTTGATGTGGACGGTTGGCCCCTCGGCAATCGGTAACCATTCGATCAGCTTCAGCGCCGCCGGCGGCATGCTCTTTGGTGTAGCATTCGGCATCTTTATCATCCCCGTACTCTTTGTTGTATTCAAAAGTCTGGATGAAAAACTACATGATAAACTAGCTAAAGAAGAGGAAGAATAATGAAAAACATACAAAAATACCTTTCGGGAATATCGATCATCATTGGCCTCTTAGGCCTGATGAATGCCTGTAAGATCGGCAAAGATTATGTGCAGCCCAAACTCAAACTTCCGGAAAACTTTCGTGGCGATACGCTGGATTACTTCGGAGATACCTCCAGTATGGGCCTGATCCATTGGAAATCCTTCTTTCATGATCCCACATTGAAGCTATTGATTGATTCTGCCTTAGCCAATAACTTTGAAATGAAAACTGCACTGCTCAACCTGCAGATTTCAACGCGAGTCTTAGCGCAGAATAAAGCCAACTACCTGCCGAGTGTAAATGCAACAATTGCCAATGGAAACCGTACCTGGCGATCAAAGGACTTTGGCAGTGGTCCTCTGACTAAATACTACGATCATAAGGATGAAAAAGCGCCGCAAAATATGTTCGTCTATCAATCCATGTTTGGCTCTGATATTAATTTTAGCTGGGAAGTCGATATCTGGAAGAAAATAGGAAGCAAACAAGAACAACTCTTAGCCGAGTATTTGGATACACAGGAGGCAAAAAATGCGATACAGACCTCGATCATAACAGCTGTGGCAAAAGGTTACTTCAATCTCTTGATGCTAGATGCCAAAATTGAAGTTGCCAAACGGAACGTCCAATTAAATGACAGCACTCTCCGCATGATCAAGCTCCAATATGAAGCTGGTGAAATCACCGCCTTGGCGATCCAACAAACACAATCACAACGCCTATTGGCAGCCTCCCTCGTTCCCGAAATCGAAAAGGAAATTGCCATCCAGGAAAATGCGCTGCAGACACTTACCGGAAAATTACCCGACAGCATCAAAAGAGGAACTTCTTACGAGCATCTCTTCGCGGAGAGCAAAGACATCTCCCTGGGGTCCCCAATCGAGATTGTCCGCAATAGACCAGATATCCGATCATCTGAATTTCAACTGATGGCAGCCAATGCGAATGCGAATATCCAACAGGCTATGCGTTATCCGTCATTGACCGTGGGCGGCGTATTAGGGGTAAATAGTATGCTCCCTAAAAATTGGTTTAATATCCCTGGCGCATTGCTTGTTGGAATAACTGGAAATTTAACCACGCCTATTTTCAAAAACAAAACATTGAAAACACAGTATGAGGTTGCTAAATTGGAACGTGATAAAGCCGAAATCCAACTGCAACAAAAAGTTGTCGAGGCAGTCGCCGAAGTCTCTAATGCAGTGGTCACAGTCGACAAGCAACGTGAACAATTAGCTTTGGCTAAAGAAAGGGTCGATAACGCGCACCTGGCAGTTAAAAACGCAGGTCTACTCTTTAAAAGTGGGTATGCCACCTATCTAGAGGTCATTACCGCGCAAAGTAATGCCCTTAATAGCGACCTGGATCTCGTCGAATTACGACAACAGCATTTAGATGCATTTGTAGACTTGTATCGTGCGCTCGGTGGAGGTTGGAGATAAGGATTTAAAACTTTATTTTTGTGGTATGACTCCAGAAGAATTACAACACTATTTTCAATCCAAAGACTTGCCCGAAACGCTGGAAATACAGCAAGATATGCAGGTCTTCGACGTTCAGCGTTTCTTGAGCACAAGCTTCATCCATGTAAGCTTATGGAAAAAAGATTTAAGCAAATGTCCATCCTGGATTAGACTGCTGAAATTCAAGGATGCCTTAGAAGCAAAAGAAGAAGCCTAACATCTGTTAGGCTTCTTCCTTATTTATACGTTCTATAGGCTGGGCGCAAGTTGTTTCATTAATAAAGGCATCTGTTCTTTCGAAAAAATCTCTTCTGCCCCGGCGTCCCGCAATTCCATCCGCTCATTCTCATCACTGCTCGAAGTCAACCCAAATATTCTGATCGAGGGAAATCTTTCTTTCACAATTTTTGCCGTTTCTATTCCGTTTAATACAGGCATATGCAGGTCTAATATACATATCTCAGGAAGCTCATGCTCGTTTTCATGGAGGTAGTCGATCAACTCCCTGCCATTGGATGCACAATAAACCAAATCCAATAAATGTGATTGAGCCATCGCTCGCATCAACACATGATGAATCATCGCATCATCTGCGTAGACAATCGTACATCTATCTTTGGTATCCATTTGAATAAGCTGTCATTTAGTAATTATAAAAACAATATTATATAAATATGTAATAAAATAAAAAATACAGAAAAAAGTTACCAATAATTATGTTATTATACAAATTTTATTTCAAAATGTCCAATATTAACAATCCAACAAACTTTTAGTTTGATTTATACAATAAGAACATCATAGGTAGCAATCTCTTCGCGTCAACAACGCTAGAAAAGATGTGGTAAAGAGAAAAGAAGACCGGTAGATTATCTCCTAAAAATCATCTTCAATAATTTCGGCCACTCTTCCTATTTGGCCGTCCGTCAACCTGACTTTAATCCCCCTCGAATGATAAGAGGACGATGTTAGCAAGTCCTTCACAATGCCTTCTGTTAGATTTCCCGTACGCTGGTCCTTTTTTAAGATTATATTCACCAACATACCTGGCTTTACATCTGCTCTATTTCTTCCATCCATGGTCAAACTTAGATAAATAGTTTTTTAAATGCAATATAAAAAATCATTTATTGTTGGAAAGACCTTCATCCTGAATGCTGGAAAAAGCGTATTGAAGTGAATGCAGGGCTATTGCATACATAAATGTTACAAATCAAATGTAAAGACCTTTTCCTGCTAGCACTGTCATATCACAAAAAATGGTCGGAAGAAATTCCGACCATCGTTGGCTTTTAGCTTTTTTTTAGAAATAGTCACCGTCAGCATTGACCGGCGACCGTTGACTTATTTAAATAACTTAAAGATATCGTTTCCAAATATAAAGACCATCAAGGCCAAAAGAATGAAGAAACCGACCATTTGTGCTTTTTCTAGGAATTTTTCACTCAATGGCTTGCCTTGAATCATCTCAACCAACAAGAACAACACGTGACCGCCATCCAAAGCTGGAATAGGCAATAGGTTCATAAATGCCAATGCCATAGACAACATCCCTACTAAGGACCAAAAACGGATCCAGTCCACTTCCGTGCCAAACAGAGTTGCAATGCCAATAGGGCCCGATAATGCTTTATCAGCACGCACTTCGCCTTTGAAAATTTTACCAAATCCCTTAGCGTTATCGGTAATCACTGTAAACGCTTTCTTTGCACCGATCGGAAACGCCTCCATCAAGGTATATTGCGTTGTAAACGATTTGATGGAATAATCACGATTGATCCCTATTCCCAGCATGGCATCTGCAGGAACAATTCCTTGCAAGGAAACTTCAGCCCCTTTGCGTAAAACTTTAATCGCAACCGTTTTATTGCTATTCGCTTTTATTTGCGCCTTAAATTGATCGAAGAAAGGAACCTGTGTCTCGTTTACGGCAATAATGCTATCGCCTTTCACAAACCCCATTTTACTTGCCACCGAACCGGGAGCTACTTCAGCAACACTGGTCGTTTTAACCCGTGGCTCGATAAACTTCTCTCCTTTTTTGTCGGAAAGCGTGTTTAATAAATCAGCGGGGACTTTGACTTCTGCTGTAGCTCCATCACGCTCAACTGTAAGTGCAACTCCCCCCATCAATACTTTAGAACTGATCAGCTCCGAGTAATTTTCGATACGGTGACCGTCTATTGCAATCACTTTATCGCCAGCTTTCAAACCAATAGATTCACCAATGGACCCAGGTACAATACCGTTTACCAGCTGATCCATTTTAATGTCTGTATTGCCCATTTTAAAAGTCAGCATCCAAAAAACAACAACACCGACGACAATATTGACAATAATACCGCCTAACATGACGATTAAACGTTGCCAAGCTGGTTTTGATCTAAATTCCCAAGGTTGTGGCTCCCCCTTCAATTGCTCCGTATCCATCGATTCATCGATCATACCCGCAATCTTGACATAACCGCCTAAAGGCAACCAGCCAATACCATATTCACATCCTTTATAATTGAATTTAAATAATTTCACTCCCCAAGCATCAAAGAACAGATAAAACTTTTCCACCTTGATACCAAATGCACGTGCTGCTAAGAAATGTCCTAACTCATGTAGAACAATTAAAATTGACAAGCCTAAAATCACTTGTCCGACCATAATTAAAACACCCATGTATGCTTTTTAAAATTTAATCTTTGATTATTTCCTTTGTTATTAACCTTGCGACACGATCCGTCTCCAGATAATCATCCAGCGTCGGTGTCGCAATGAATTCTACTTTATCTAATGTCTGTTCAATAATATCACTCATCTCCAAAAAACCAACTTGATCTTTCAGAAAGGCATCCACAACCACTTCATTGGCCGCATTTAATACACAGCTTCTATTTCCGCCGGTACGAAGGCTTTCATAAGCCAATGCCAAATTCCGAAAAGTTTCCATGTCTGCTTTTTCAAAACTGAGCGTCGGATAGTCCATGAAATTAAATCGTTCAAAACTGTTTTCAAAACGTGCCGGATAGGTCAGTGCATACTGGATCGGCAATTTCATATCAGGAATCCCCATTTGGGCCTTCATGGAACCATCCTGAAACTGAACTAACGAATGTACAATAGATTGAGGATGTACAATCACATCCACCTGATTTATGGACAGATTGAAGAGCCATTTTGCTTCAATCACTTCTAGCCCTTTATTCATCAGGGATGCCGAGTCAATCGTAATTTTGGCGCCCATCGACCAATTGGGATGCTTCAAGGCTTGGGCCTTCGTAACCTGTAGGAGATCGGCACGTTTTTTCCCACGAAAAGGACCGCCGGAGGCCGTCACATATATTTTCTCAATTGGATTATGCTCCTCACCGGTCAAACACTGAAAGATCGCCGAATGCTCTGAATCCACAGGAAGCATGCGTACACCATATTCTTTCACTAAGGCCATTATCAGCTCACCAGCGACAACAAGTGTCTCCTTATTGGCCAGTGCAATATCTTTTTTCGATTGAATCGCTTTAACAGTAGGTTTTAATCCCGCAGATCCAACAATTGCATTCAAAACGATATCAACTTCTTCCAACTGCACCACTTCAACCAATCCGGCTTCACCCAAAAGAACAGCGATATCATATCCTTTTAAAGCATCCTGTACCTGATTATAGTGTAGGGAATCTGTTACCACCACTGCTTTGGGCTTAAACTCCAAGGCCTGTTGGATCAACAGTGTGACATTGCTGCCACAAGTCAGAACAATTGCTTCAAATGTATTAGGAAAGGCTCTTATCACATCCAAGGCTTGTGTGCCTATACTTCCCGTTGCCCCTAAAATGGCAATTCCTTTTTTACTCAAAACCTTTGCTATTAATTAAAATATATTATTTAAAATCTTTGGGTCTTCTCCCCCATGGTAATCCGCCATCATGGATCGGTAAGCGACCGAAACAACAATACTAGCCAGAGGTACCACCAAAAACGAGCTCACGAGGTTCAAAATAATAAAAATTATGTAATATTCTAAATAATTAAAATACATCTGTAGTAACTGGAAAAAAGCAAATACAGCCAAAATCAATAATAGTTTGAATACATTGCCTTTTGTCAATGCAAAACTGAAGCGTAATGACCGTAATGTCCCCGCGTGTTTATCAATAATGAAAAACGGATAAAATGCCACTCGAATAATCAGGATGAACGTCAATATGGCCGCAACAAAGACAACAAACATCGTAAAGTTGCTCATCAGCTCCATCCGATTGTCACCATTTTCAAATAGGTAAAGGAATGGTAAAGAGACGGCCCCCAATAGCATCAGAAGTGCTATAGAAAGCACCATAATACTCAACATAGCGCCAAAAAAGTATGCAAGCTCTTTCGTACTCGGGATACATTGGACGAGTTTCTTCTCCTGGTTACCATCAATCAGACTTAAAATATACTTAAACAAAGTCATGTTCAATCCAAAATACATCACCATGAAAAAAAATGCCATAAAGCCACTCAACACCACATTGAAATCACTGATGGTGGTCGCGAGATAATTAGACAGTCCGGAGGTTACAAATAGTAAAAAACAAAGCCCCGCCACTGAAAAATAATGCCTTTTCAGCAACTCCAATGACTTATTAAAAACCTCGTTAACGGCAAAAGTACTTTCCTTTAGGAATTGAATCATTTTTTCTTTGAATAAACTTCTACAAAGATGCCATATTTTTTAATTTTCAACAATTTACACACCTAGAAAAATCACTTTTTTTATCATTTTTAACATAAAAAGAACGGTTATGGAAAATCTGTTATCCCAGATAGATGAAAACAGGCTAAAAATAAAAATCCCCTATCCGAATGGATAAGGGATTTTCTATTTTGACCTTAACTCTTCCTATTTAAATTCTTTGGGAAGCGGCTTCTCCAATAAGTATTGGTAGTAGAAACGCGCACGCTCATTAAAATCATATTTACTTTTCGAACGGTCAAATCCATGACGGCTTCCCGGATAGATCATCAATTCAAAAGGGACGCTTCGATCCGTTAATTTATCGACAAGTTGGGTTGTATTCTGCAAATGAACATTGTCATCCATATCGCCATGCATAATGCGCAACACGCCTTTATAATTATTGGCATAGGTCAACACAGAACCAGCTTTATATCCGTCTGGATTGTCTTGAGGCGTGTCCATCCATCTTTCCGTGTAATGGCTATCATACAGATCCCATGAGGTAACCGGTGCGCCAGCAATACCAAAATCAAATACATCTGCCGCCTTCGTCATCGCCAAACAAGTCATATAGCCACCATAGCTATGCCCTGTAATAAGTACTTTGTTTTTAGCGACCCAAGGTTGCGATTTTAACCATTTAACAATTGTCGAATAATCAATAATTTCCCAGTGACCAAGATTGCGGTGCATATAAGCAACACCTTGTTTACCAAAATGACCAGATGCCCGGTGATCTGCAGAGACTTGAATAATTCCTTCATTGGCCCAGTACTGATTGGCCGTTCCTTTCCAGGTATCTTTTACCGTTCCCGCGTCAGGCCCACCGTAAATACTGAAAACAACCGGGTACACTTTTGATTTATCAAAATTTGTCGGATAAGTGATGGTCAATGGAAGATCGAACAGTCCGTCATCTGATTTAAGATGTAAGTATTCGGTTTTACCGTAGGTATACGAGGTAAAATCAGCAGCTTTACTATCCGCTAGCTGACGTACGACCTTACCTTGATTATCCAACAAAGCGAACCGATCGGGTGTACTCACATTGGAGTATTTGGTAATAAAATACTTGCCGTCAGGCGACACATTCACATCGTGCGAGTATTCACCGAACGTCAGACGTTTTAAGTTTTTACCTGAATAATCCACGCGGTACAAATCAAAACGCGCTGAGTTTTCTTTACGTGCGGTAAAATAGATCACCTTATTTTTTTCATCAATCCGTTTTAATTCCGTTACCTGCCATTCGCCGGAAGTAATTGGATTGACCAATGTTCCATCCAATTTATAGAGGTAATAATGCGCCCAGCCTGTCTTATCCGATTTTAGGATATAATATTTGTTGTCCGCCAGATATGTGATACGCTCATCGTGATCCAAATTGATCCATGAAGCCTGACGCTCATCGTAGATTTCTTTTTTCGAACCTGAATTCGGATCCACTTGATAAAACTTCAAATTGTTCTGATCCCTGTTCATCCACTGTACCATCACATTTTTACTATCAAAGGCCCAATAAGGCTGGCCAAAATACTGATCGTCTTTCTCGTTGAAATCAGCCCAGGTAACGTTGCCCCCTTCGAGGTGAACGATTCCTACCTTCACTTCCGGATTTGGGTCACCGGCTTTGGGATATCTTGTCTCCTCCAGGTAACCATGCTGGCCTTTGGACGAATAAATCGGAAACATCGGAACCTTGGTATCATCGAAACGCATAAAAGCGATCTTACGGCTGTCCGGAGACCACCAAAAAGCTTTATATTTTGTTGGGCGCCCAAGAATTTCTTCGTAATATACCCAGGATGACCAACCATTGTAGATCACATCAGTACCATCCTTTGTACATTGCATTTCTTTTCCTGAAGTCACGTCCACGCTATACAGATTGCTTTTACGCGTAAAGGCTACATATTTACCATCCGGTGATAAGGTTGGATTCTGTTCAGCAACATCAGGAGAGTTGGTCAGCCTCTTTGCTACACCATCGGTACCTTTCAGGAAGATATCATTGTTCTCGACATAAACAACCGTCCCTTCTTTAGCGGGAACTGTATAAATGCTTCTGTGACCTGACTTAATGTTAACCTGATATAAACGACCATCATTTACATCATTTTCCAGATAAGCTGTCCCGTCTGCCCAGCCAGGATACTGATTGGTACGAACTGTCAACGATGACTTTTGCCCCCAGGACTGTGCAAAATCCAATTTCTTTTGTGCGAAACCAACCTCGTGCACAAAAAAAACGATAGACGCACCTAAGAGTACTCTTGATACCGTATTCATTAATTTTTGGATATGTTTATTAATTATTTTGGCTAAGATAAAGAATTGTGACAAATAACGACGATTTTGCCTGTAACAAGCTTAATTCACATATCGCGTACCATATGATTTAGCAAGGGCTCGATTAAACCAGATGATTCCTTACTAAGGATGTTGCTCGAAAAGTGCAAGCTGTATGCCTTCCTTTGGAAAATCAGCTTCTTCCACAAAATTTGATATCGAAACACCCAACAACCTCACTTTGTTCACCAGCTCAACCTTGCTCAACAAACTATGGGCGGTGGCGTAAATTTTGTCTTCCGAATCAAAACTATTTTCTAGGGTGATACTTCGTGTCAACTGAACAAAATCGGCATATTTAATTTTTAAGTTTAAGGTTCGCCCAGATATTTCCTTTTTCCCAATACGTGTCCACAACTGTTTGCAGAGCCGTTGCAAAATGGTATTTAATTCTTCAAAAACTTCTACATCCTCACCAAAAGTATCCTCAATCCCGACCGATTTGCTGCTACGATTGGGAACAACAGGACGGTCGTCTATCCCGCGTACGATACGGTAAAAAAAATGCCCCGTCTTTCCAAACCAACGTACGAGATCCTCTTCACGCTGTTTTTTTAAATCAAGCCCAGTAAACAGTCCCAGTTCATGCATTTTTTTTGCTGTCACCTTACCTACGCCAAAAAACTTGTCCACGGGCAATGACTCCATAAACTTGACAATTTTAGAAGGACCTATAAATGTTAAGCCGTTGGGTTTGTCCATATCCGAAGCAATCTTTGCAACAAATTTATTCACGGAAACGCCGGCCGAGACGGTCAGATTCAGTTCTTCTTTGATTGCTTCTTTAATGGCTTTGGCGATATCAATAGCCGAACCAATGCCCTGCTTGTCTACAGTTACATCCAAAAAAGCTTCATCGAGGGAAAGCGGTTCAATTAAGTCCGTATAACGGAGAAAGATCTCCCGGATTTGATATGAAACCTGACGATACACGTCAAAACGAGGATAGGTAAAGATAATATGGGGGCACAACTGAAGAGCCTTTCGGGAGCTCATCGCAGATTTGACGCCAAATTTTCGTGCTTCGTAACTGGCCGTCGCAACTACTCCTCTCCCATCCGGAGAACCACCTACTGCAATCGCTTTCCCCCGATATTCGGGAAAATCACGCTGATCTACAGATGCATAAAAGGCATCCATATCCAAATGAATAATCTTGCGATGTACCTGTTCGGGATCCATGATCCAAATTTACAAAAATTAGCATTACAGACTAAGAAAACCGAAAAATAACTAATAGAATTAGCAACTATAGCAAAGCCCGCAAACGGTAGGCTCGGGAGTCTCTTACTCCAATCACGCTCGGCAACTTTCTAGGCTACATCTAAACCATTCGTTATTATGCCGTTAATTTTTTATCTTTAGGTGAAACTATAGGTTAGGCGAAAAAGCATCCAGTCCTGATAGTCTCATAAACCACAGTAAAAAGACTTAAAAATAGCACATTATGGAAAATATGCCTGAACAAAAACCGAAAAAATCCGGATTTAAGAAGTTCTTACTTCTGCTGATCCTTTTTCTACTTGTGGGGGGTGGATCCTACGTTTACTGGAAGTATTACTATGTATTCGGTGAAGGCGTAAAATCTGGTTATCTTAATTATGCTGTAAAAAAGGGCAATATTTTCAAGACATACGAAGGTAAACTCATCCAGGAGGGGTTTGGAAGTATCAAAACGGGTGGTATCGCCAGCAACCAATTTGAATTTTCTATTGAAGATGATTCTATATTCCGTCAATTGGAGCTCAATAGTGGAAAGTACTTCGATCTGCGCTACAAAGAATATCATGGCGTTCTTCCCTGGCGTGGAAACACGGTTTATATTGTTGACAAAGTTGTCAATATGAAATAGAAATTTACGTTCCCGATTGAAAACTTTTCGACACAGCCTGCTTATGCAGAAAGCACATCACGCACGATCAATTTTTCGTTAAAAAAACTTTTTAAAATGGTCCCGTCACCGTGTAGTGTCCAAACTTCCTGGGGATTTACCATCTTAATGTAGTGAAGAATGTCATTCCAGTCCACATGATCTGAAATATACAATTCGATATCATTCTGTGCCTGTAAACGTTTCCAGCCTGAAGCAAATGCACGTAATACTTTGGTCGCCCTAAAATAACTATTAAAAGTCATCGGCGGTACCAAATAAACTTTATTCTGTTCGCCCTGTTTCATTTCTTTTCTGTTGTAGGGCTCATAGTCTAATTTCTTCAGCCCGTGCTGGTCGTAAAGGCGATGGTAGGGCAATATTCCACTATGCACAAGCACTTTTCGCTCCGGACAATATCTGTTGATCAAATCAGTAATCCGCTGCGCCTTGCCCAACACATAAGTACCTAATAAAATATTACTGGCATGTCCGTCGAGTTTTTTTATCTCCTCCGCAGGATCTGGGTGTGTAATATCCGGATTTGCAAATGTGCTTTCTGTAATAAGGACATCGGCTTGCCGCACTTCGATCGGCTCGCAAGTCTCATCAGCTTGCAATTTGTAATCGCCCGTGTATAGGTAGCGCACTCCCCGGTATTCCATCAGAATTTGTGCCGAACCCAATATGTGACCTGCTGGTAAAAATGTGATTTCGACCGCACCCATTTTAAACGGACTATTGAACAATTTAACCTGATATGAATCTTTGCGGTTTTGTTTATAGCGATAAGTCATAAACAGTGAAGTTGCCTGCGTTGTATACACATAATCGTGTCCCGAACTGGCATGATCGCCATGGGCATGAGATACGACATTGTGCATGACGGGATTGCTCGCATCAATAAAAAAATCACCATAACGGCAATAATAACCTTCTGGTTTTCTGACTAAGAAGTCAGCTAATATGATCGACATAGTTTTATTTTAGAAATTTTTGATGTAAAGTCCACACTTGCGGCAATAGCGGAGTGGTTCCATCATTAATGATGACGAAGTCTGCCAGTTTTAATTTTTCTTCATCAGTTAGTTGCTTATTTATTCGCTCCATGACCTGTTCTTCAGTGATGCCATCACGCTCCATAACACGTTTAACACGTATGTGTAAAGGCGCAGTAACCAGGATGGTATAATCAAGATCCTTGTAAGAGCCACTTTCAAAAAGCAAAGCAGCCTCCTTGAGTGAATAACGGGATTTTTGTTGTTCGGCCCAGTCTTTGGCCGCCTGGATAACGATGGGGTGTACAATGCCATTTACAAGTTCGAGCTTCGCCTTGTCGCTGAATATCTGTTCGGCCAAAAAAGCCCGATCTAATTTCCCATCCTTATAGGTCTCTTTACCGAACTCCGCAATCAAGCGTTCTTTGATCCGTAAATCGGTATTCATCAATTCCTTCGCCTCATCATCTGCATTATAAACAGGTACAGCCATGGCTTTAAAAAGCTGACAGATAAATGTTTTACCGGATCCAATTCCGCCTGTTATTCCAATCTTCATGAAAATAGTGTTATTTACGTACAAAAAAGTCCACGTTTTGAGGTACAACGCTGATTACCTTACAAAAGTCAGGTACTTTGGTCAGCAAAACAGGCAAATATTGCACCCCGTTTTTCTCCCAGTCAGCCAGATCTACCACAGCTTCAAAATCTCGCGATGTATAGTTATTATAATCCTTAACGGACATCAGTACGGTGACGACCACTTTGCTTGGATTAAGCCTAACAGAACTATAGCGCTGGCCATTTTCAACCTTCACGGGTAATTCAATCACTTTCTCGGTTAACTCCCCTACAGGCATCAGAACCTCGACCGAAGTCGGATAAACATTGATATTCGCTTTTTGGTTACGTGCCAGGTTTGCCACGGTTCGAACATCGGTCTCCACTTCCTTCCCGCGAACGGTATCGGTCTCCCAATACTCAATCGCCGAAACATCCTCATAGGGCCCTGTAATCGTCACATAAGCCGGGGTAATCTTGGTATCAGCAATAAAACCATACCCACGCTTAAAGCCAATATTGGATAAAGGTTTGACGGGCACTTTGCGCTGCGTCTGTTTGGAAAAATCGAAAAACAAGGTATCTGGGCTGACCGAGACTACCCGTTGTTCATGTGGAAACTGCCGGTTGATAAAGCCCAATTGATTGGAAAAAACAATCCAATCTTTGGTTTTTAAAGAGCTTAGGTCAACCTGCACCTTTGGGGTTTCCAAAGCAGCTTTGGAAAATAGGAATTGCCATCCCGTCATCTCCAATTTCACCTTTACCGTATCGGATTGCTGTGGGTGAAATGCGCGTTTCTCGGGAAGATTGACATATTCAATTGCTGCCTTAACGGACACAGTATATTGATTGGAAATCGAAAACAATAACCAAGCTAACAACGAAATTCCAACACAACGCACGAAGACATTAATCTTACGCCGTTGGGTCTTATTTATTCGAACTGCATTCGCCATGACACAAACTTAATCAATTTGCGCAAAAATTAGCGTTCTTATCTGCATTTCATCACAAAGACGCCAATATTTCCATTGCATTTTTCTCTTTTGTGGCAAGGGTTTTGAAAATTGCTGATGCCTGTTGGACAGCATCGAAACTGGCCGTCTCAGCAATTTGACTAAACAATTCCGACAGGGATGTCCACAATAATGCAATCTGTACAAACTCATGATGAACCACCGCGAGTTGTTCTATTCCGAGGAGATCGTAACTTTCCTTGATAAAGTCGCGATACAGATTTCGAAACAAAGCACCCCCAGTGCCCGCTTTTTCCATTAGACTTGCAGCCATCTTAAACTCGCTTTCAATAGCTTGACTTGTCTTGAACCAATTCAACACTTCTTCACTGGTCTTCAAAATTCCTTTATATGAAATATTGTTGATAGGTGGTGCAAGATATTGCTTTGCATTATTGACCATTGCGGCAATCAGCACTTCTTTCAGGTCAACGTTCTCCATATTACCTGCTATGGTATAATACAAATTTTTGGACGACATAGGCCTTTTCTCTGCCCGCGCTATAGCTAAACTCGCAAGCGACGTCTTCACACTACCGCCTTGCTGCCTCGTATCCACCAAATAGGCGTGCTCATCGTCATAGCCATATATAGCGACATAATGTCCCGCAAAATGAAATGGCTTAGTAAAATATTCCAGGTAATAGGCATCGAGTTTTAATCCCACAGGTTGCCCCTCATCCAAGAGCTGTCGTACAGCCTGCCAGGCTTTTACTTTTGAAGAGGTTTCATGAACATTGAGTTCGAGACCGAGATTTTTGCAGATATGCTGCGTCAGGAGATCCGTTTTTATTCGTCCGCCCAAAAATGGAAAGTCCATGGTTTTCATTTTCCAATAGATAAAACTAAGTCCCTCCCCTAATCCAAAAAGCATCGGTTCAGAAAGTTCAATGCCAATATGCTTCAATAAAGTACCTGTTGCGGTGGTTTCACAATGTAGCCCGTCAAACGGTTTAAGATTTTCCATAGCATTCTTTTTTACAAAATTAGAAGCTCGATTGACAGCTTGGTGTCAGCAGGAAAAGAGCGTCTAATAAATACTTCTTGCGACACACTTTTTTGTTACAGAGTGTAGTCCCTTCCCTATTGTCTCATTTAATTTTTTAGCTGCAACAAAAGAATATCAGTTGGTAACCAACTTATCACTTTTTACAGTGATTGTTCAGTGATCGTTCAGTGATTGTTCAGTGATTGTTCAGTGCAGACTGAATAAACAATGACTGATTACTGTCTAAACATAGACTAAAAATTGTGTTTAGGGATTACCTGGTATTAGCATGTTTCCTTTTTAATGCTTATCTTAATTATCTATAAGCTAATCAATACATTATGGCAATCATCAAAAATGGCGTTAATGGGACTGTTTCCGGGAAAGCAGGCTCTGTTGTATTTGTGTCGACTAAAACAGGAAATTATGTACGCTCTCTCCCTCGCGTTAAAAAACGAGAGCCCACACCTGAACAGCTGCTGAGTAGAACACGCTTCAAAACTATGAGGTCGCATATAAGCATGTTAAACCCGATCATCAATATAGGCTACAAGGCATACAGTTATCCGAAACGGGCCTATGATGTCGCAATGTCTTATAATTTAAACCATGCGCTTATTCAGGAAGAGAACGGTTTTGTGGTGGACTGGCAAAAATTTATGATTGCCAAAGGAAATCCCAATCCCATCACTTCCTACACGATGGATTTCGATCAAGAAAACCAGGTGTTTCTGGTTACCTGGGAATACGACCCCTATCTAGAGAAGAAATTTGACATGGGAACTTATGATTCGTTCTTATTCCTGTATAATGCAACGTATAATGGGGCTGAATATCCATTTTTGACGAATGAGGCGAAAAATAGCTTAATAACGGGCAGACAAAACATTGATATACCGAAACATAAAAAGCAAGTGACCTATGAAGTGTATATCTTTTTTGTAGAGAGCTATGGCGGAGGTAATACAGACAGTATGCACTTAGGTAAGATAAAGATTTGACCGGTACATAAAAAAAGCCAGTTTTCCACGAAAACTGGCTTTCATTTCTTTCCCAAAAAAGCTTAAGAAGCGCTCTTCTCCGTGTTGTTAGCAGCTTTAGAAGCATCTAAAGCAATGGCTGATTTGTCAAAACGGATTTTTACACCTGAACCTACATCAACTAAGAAAGTCGTGTCTGATACTTCTACAATGCGTCCGTGAATACCAGCTGTAGTTACCACCTTTGAATTTACACCAAGTTCTTCAATATATTTCTTGTGATCTTTTTGCTTCTTCATCTGCGGTCTGATCATGAAGAAATAAAATACCACGATAATCAAAACCATTGGTAAAAAACTCATCATGTTGCCACCCGCTGCTTGTAATAATACTGTGTTCATCTTCTATTATATCGTTTAATAATGTGTTATTTTGCTAATACTTCGCCCTTTAGCTGCACTGTTGTTAAGCCATTGGAAGCATTCGATTGAATCGTAATGATCTTCTGCTGTTTACCAACTTGTCCCTCACTATTGAAAGTTACATGGATCTCAGATTTTCCACCTGGCAAAATAGGGCTTTTCGAAAACTCAGGTTGTGTACAACCACATGAAGCAGTCACTTTCGAGATAATAACAGGTGCATCACCCGAATTTTTCAGCACAAAGGTATGCTTTACCTGTGCACCTTCCTTTACCTGACCGAAGTCAAATGCAGACTCTTCAAATTCTACTTTTCCTAATTGTGCTGCCGCCTTAGAAAGGCTATCCGCAGCTGCTGTTTCAGTCGCTGTCTTGCTTCCTTCATCTTTTCCTTTTTGTGCATTTCCACAAGAAAATAAAAGTACTGCCGACAAAGCTAAAACCGAATATTTGCCAAAGTTTTTCATTCGTATAAATTATTTATGCGTTTGGTTTTAATCTCTTAAACCACGACCTGCCTTCTGGATTCTTCCTTGTTGATTCAGATCGTTTAATATTTTATCCAAGATACCATTGATAAATGTATTACTTTTCAATGTACTGAATACCTTAGAAATTTCAATATACTCATTTATTGTCACTTTCACAGGAATAGATGGAAAATTAACCAACTCACATATGGCCATACGCATCAATAAAGTATCCATTAGCGCAATACGGTCTGACTCCCAATTCTTCGTTTTCTCCGAGATAAGCTTTTGATATTCATTTGTATTGCGAATAGTTTTACCTAGCAATGCAATGACGTAGTCGCTATCATCATTCCAGTTTTGCGTAATCTCTGCCAGTTTATTTTTACGTGGATCTTCTGAACTAAAATTCTTAAAAGTCTTCGCAATCAACGCTTGCAATACTTCTTTATCGACAGGCCAGTTGATGAATTTCTCCTCAAAAACCTGCTCAATAACCGGCGATTTCAAGATGATCTTTTTAAAGATATGCTTGATGATATCCTTTTCCGTACCGATCGAACGATCCTCTTGTTGCAAGTACTCCAAATAAGCCTCGGAATCCTTTAATTGCAAAAATACCGTACGAACGATCTCCGGATCGAAACTCCAAGAAATTTTATACTTTTTGACACCTTCTCCATATTGTGGATTTTGTCTCAATGACTCAATAAAAGTGTTAGTACTTAACTTGGTCGTTAAAGACAAGTCTTTTTCAGTTGGTAAAAACTTATTAGCTCTACCCTCTGCATCTATTAAGACATAATCAGATACTTCATCTAATAGATTCAGTGTCCACATATACATCTCATAGACTTCATCCACATTTTTTAATAGTGCTTTTTCAAATGTTTTGATGTCTTTATCTTCTGAAAGACTGTACGCATAAAGCGTTTGCACTACTTTTACCCTCAGGTGTCTCCTGTTTAACATAGTAATTTAAAGAACGATTTTTTTATAAAATAATAAGTAAGAACGATTTTGGGATGAAGACTACCGCTTGATTTTTTTAATATCTTGGATACGCTTCTCCGCAATGCGATTAGCCGCTTCAAAAGTAGAAATATTCTCTTCTTTTGATTTTTTCAAGACGTCTCTAGTCGCATTATAAATATTTTTGATCACAAATTCAGTGTGATCTACGCCGTAATTTTGAATTTCTGAATAGCAGCCGATTAATGCACCGGCGTTGATCAAATAGTCAGGCGCGTATAATATACCTCTTTCATGCAGAATAGAACTTGTAACAAGTTCATCTTTCAATTGATTATTGGCAGAACCAGCAATAATTTTGCATTGCATTTTCTGTGCGGATTCCGGATTTACCGTACCACCTAACGCACAAGGAGAATATACATCAAATTCGTGATCGAATACTTCATTGTAAGGTATTGGCTCAGCTTTGTACTTAGCCGCCACTTTCAGCATTTTTTCTTCCGTAATATCGCTGACATATACACGTGCATTCTCTTCACGTAACATCGCGATCAAACGTTCGCCAACACCACCTACTCCATGTACAATAACTTTTTTACCAGCAACATTTTCCGATCCGTATAATTCCTTTAAACAGGCTTTTATACCAAAATAAACACCTTGTGCAGCAAAAATGGAAGGATCACCGACACCGCTACCATGAATAGCCTTTGGTAGACCAGCAACGTGGTCAGTCTCGGTATAAATATGTTCTAAATCACGTTGTGTCGTACCTACGTCTAGTGAAGCAATGAAATTACCATTCAATCCTTCAATAAACTGGCCCAAACGGCGCAATAAAACCTCAGATTTGTCCAAACGGCTATTACCAATAATAACAGCACTTCCCCCGCCTAAATTCAATCCAGTGATGGCAGATTTATACGTAATGGCCTTGGATAAACGTAAAGCATCCTCAATAGCTTCTTCTGTACTTTCGTATGGTAACATACGAACTCCTCCTATCGCAGGCCCCAAGGTTGTATCATGGATCGCAACGATAGCTTTCAAGCCCACTAATTCATCATTACAGAAAAATAAGTTTTGATGGCCAGACTGGCTCATCAATTCAAAAATAGAATTTTGAGATGTTGACATAAAATGTACTACTCTAATTTGTTTTAATTTTTTAAGGTACTTGATGCAAAAGTAGGAAAATTATTCGTTGTGCATAACAACTTTTTTTATCCAAGACTTAACATTTGATTTCCGAATGACAGTAAATTCGCTTAAATCGTAAAGCATTTTGATGAATTAGTCCTACTTTTGTATTCGTAATATGAAGGATCTCGCCTACTTAAATAAGTACTTTTATAAATACCGCTGGAAACTGATTCCAGGGGTTATTTTCGTTATCATATCCAACTATTTTGGGGTATTGCCTGCAAAGGTAATTCGCGAAGCATTTGATTTGGTACAAGAAAACATCTATCTATACCGTCTATTTGATGGTTTCGACAGACAGGAACTCATCTATCAGGTATTTGGCACCAGCCTCCTATTTTTTGGTTTCGTCGTGCTCCTACTTTCGCTGCTGCGGGGCATATTTTTATTCTTTATGCGTCAGACGATCATTTTAACCTCGCGTTATATTGAATACGACCTCAAAAATGAGATCTATAATCATTACCAGGATTTAAACTTTGGTTTCTTTCGGAAAAACAACACCGGAGATCTCATGAGCCGCGCGACTGAAGACGTCAATCAGGTGCGTAACTACCTAGGACCTGCCATCATGTATGCGATCAATACCGTAGTTTTATCGATCATGGTCATCTATGCGATGTATAGCGTCAACGGAAGATTGGCCACTTATGCATTGGCGCCAATCCCGGTCCTATCGGTTATTATTTTATTTGTTAATAAAATCATTAACAAGCGTAGCTTAAAAATACAGAAACAACTGGCGAAACTTTCTTCCTTTGTCCAGGAGACTTTTGCTGGCATCCGAGTCATCAAAACCTACACCAGAGAACAAAATAAAATGCAGGAATTTGAGAAGGAAAGTACCATTTATCGGAACACGGCTCTTGATCTCGTCAAAGTACAGGCTGTTTTCTTCCCGCTTATTCTATTGCTTATTGGACTCAGTACAGTCATTACCATTTATATTGGTGGAATCGAAGTTGCCAAAGGAACAGTGACTGCCGGAAATATCGCCGAGTTTATCATCTATGTCAACCAGTTGACTTTCCCTGCCATGTCTTTGGCTTGGGTCACGTCATTGGTGCAACGTGCTGCCGCGTCACAAAAACGGATTAACGAATTCCTTCAAACCGAATCTCCTATCGTTAACGGCACAGCTGCCAAGGAACTGGAGGGCGAAATCAAGGTTAATGGGATCTCGTTTACTTATCCGGAAACCGGCATTCAGGCGATAAAAAATATATCGTTCCAAATCCCGATCGGCAAAACACTTGCTATTATCGGAAAAACAGGATCCGGAAAATCTACGCTGGCCAACTTACTACTTCGGATGTATGATATCGACAAAGGAAGTATTCATTATGATGGTCTTGAAATTAAAAACCTTGATTTCAAAAGCTTACGCCAACAGGTCGGATTCGTCCCACAAGATGTTTTCCTATTTTCGGATACCATTGCCAATAATATAGGCTTTGGTTTAGACCACTTTACACAGGAACAAGTGGAACAGGCTGCCAAAGATGCCGCTGTATACGACAATATTATCGCTTTTGAAGATGGATTTGAAACCGCTGTTGGAGAACGTGGTATTACCCTCTCCGGGGGGCAAAAGCAACGGGTATCCATCGCACGCGCTTTAATTAAGGAACCCAAAGTATTGATTTTTGATGACTGTCTTTCAGCCGTGGATACAAAAACGGAAGAAACCATTCTCCGTTCACTAAGCCGCATCATGAAAGGCAAGACCTGTATTTTTATTGCCCATCGCATCTCGACGATCAAGAATGCAGATCATATATTGGTGATGGATCAAGGAGAAATTGTAGAACAGGGTACACATGCTGAATTGATGGATAAAAGAGGTGAATATTTTGAACTCCATGAAAAGCAATTACTGGAAAGTGTGGAAGGATAAATAAAATATCCCTGAATTCAGCTAAAGGATCCAAGGGATATCTCTCCTAAATTTGTCTTAAATATTTAAGTCAAACATTTTACATTAAAGGATCATGGAGAGAACCCCTATTCAAAAGGCTACGTCAAACGACGGAAAAACAATTGCTATTATTTCTTACTTAACCATCATCGGCCTTGTTGCAGCCATCATTATGAACAACAAGGAAAAGACTGCTTTAGCGCAGTTCCATATCCGACAAAGTATAGGTATCTCCTTGACAGGAATGGCCTTGGGGCTGTTACGTTTTGTTCCAGGTATTGGCGGAATTGCCCTTAGTATTGTTGGATTGCTCCTACTCATTGCTCTTATATTGGGATTAATGTCTGCATTTGCCGGAGAGCGAAAGCCACTCCCTTTCATCGGTGAAAAATACCAGGAATGGTTTAATATGATATAATAGGCCTATAAATAACATGGAGCACCTCCCCATCAAAGATGCTCCATGTTTTAATTTTTTCTGAAATCCCTGTTTTTAATTGACCAAAGGCATCTTTAACGAGCTTTCACATCCGGCAGCGCTTTCTCCTCTTTAAAAAATACGGCAAATAACACAAGACAAAAACCAGAAATACCTGCAGGAATAAACCAAAGATATTCCCAAAATTGAGCAGCATAAGCTGTTTTTAGATAATCTGAAACTGCACCGGCAACCCAAAATCCGATTAACATCCCTACACCATACATCGCAATGGTAATAAGCCCCTGTGCAGAAGCTTTGTATTTTTCGCCGGCAATTCTATCGGTATAAATCTGGCCGACTACAAACATAAAATCATAGCAGATGCCATGTAATAATATTCCGAGTAGCAATAAGAATGAACGTTCCTGTCCGTCGCCGTATGCAAAAAACAAATAACGGAGTGCCCAGGCTGCAATCCCCAATAAAATCATCTTTTTATACCCCAGGCGTCTAAAGAAAAATGGAATCAACAACAGGCAGATGGCTTCGGAAAATTGCCCCAATGCCATTTTTGCTGTGGGATTCGGTATTCCGGCGTTGACAAAAAATGGATTGGCATTTTGATAATAGAACGAAATAGGTATACAGATGACAATTGCTGTCACAAAAAAAATCAGAAAGCTCCGCTGTTTTAAAAGCTTCAGCGCATCCAAACCGATCGCCTTGCCAAAATCAAATTTTTCATCCCTGAGTTTCACCTGCGGCGGAGTTTTTGGGAGGGCTAGACTAAAGAATGCCAGTAACAACGAGCAGACCGCCCCCATAATAAAGGTGTTGTGCAGAGCACCTGCCTGTATCGATTCGGGCGCATCCCAACGGAACAAATAACTGATGACAAGTCCCGAACAGATCCAACCGATCGTTCCCCAAACACGTATCCCCGGAAAATACTTCTTCGCATCTTCTATATGCCGGAATGCTATTCCATTGGACAAGGATAACGAAGACATGTAAGCCATAAAGTAAACAAACACATAGGGATAAAAATGTGTTGCATCAGGTGCTTGAGACATCCCGTAAAGTAGTCCAGCTCCAATGAGATGCAAAGCTGAAAGCACCCGCTCGGCATTAAAGTATCTGTCGGCGACAAAACCCACAAAAAAAGGAGCAAATACAGCACCAAGGGATTGTGTCGCAAAAATATTCGCTACCTCCATTCCTGAGGCATTGAGCGATTTAATCAAGTATGTTCCCAAAGTGACAAACCAGGCCCCTTTGATAAAATACTCTAAAAACATCATCAGGGACAATTGCACGCGTAATACTGGTTTCATCTATTCAGTTGTGTTGGAGGTGTTTGTTTTGATTCGGGCAATGCATTTCGCATAAAATTAAGCCAGTTCTTGCTAGCAATCTTTTCAAGATCGGTCTTATCATACCCTCTTTTTGACAGGATACCAAATACTTTTTGGATATCAGCAATAGTTTCCAGATCATAAGGACACTGCTCTCGGCCAAATGCTCCATCTAAATCGCTCCCCACGCCAACATGATCAACATTTCCTGCCAATTGACAAATATGATCAATATTGTTGGCCATGATTTCCATGGAGCAATTGCTTGTTTTAGGGTCGGATACACCGCGGACCCAATTCGGTACCATCATCCAAGCATCGAGCGCTACACCGATCACTGCTTTTTTCGAAACAAGAGTCTTGATCATTTCGTCCCTGAACTGCCTATTATGGTCGACAAACTTGCGACAATTATTATGGCTTGCCCAAATGGCACCGTTATAACGTCCAACAGCGTCCCAAAACGCATCATCATTGAGGTGTGTTGCGTCTAATATCATCCCCAATCGCTCCATTTCCCGCAACAATAGGACGCCCTGTTCATTAAGCTTGCCCGATGAGTCGGTTCCGTTGGCATATCGCCCCGGTCCGTAATGCGCTGGTCCGACAGCTCTCAAACCATAATTATAAGCTGTTTCAAGATAACTGATATCTACAATTGAATCGGCTCCTTCCAGACTCAGCAGATATCCGATTGGCTTATCTACATGATCGCTGCCATTCGACCAAAGTGCTATATGTTGATCCAGATCAGCCTTTGTACAAATCATTTTCATTTGCCCATCGGCTTCCATTGCCTTATACCACGCAAGCTGCCCTTGCGTCTGCGCCCAAGCCTGTTCTGGGGAGTACCAGCCTGGTAAAGAGCTTTCGGGTTTTACGAATCGAGCGATTTGTGTGGCAACAACCAAACCAATATGACCACGACGCAATTCGTCAAAAGTGACTGTTGCCTTAGCCCGATCGGGCTTGTCATCCATCCCCTTTTCCCTGCGGTTGAGTTCCGTAATTGGCAATCGAAGATCCCGATTCCATTCCATGGCATTCATACTCAAATCCAAATGTGCATCGACCAAAAATGGCATTTCAAATTCGTACATATCAACAATTTATCTTTTTATTTCGTGCATAAACAGTCCACGTTTGATCTGCATGCCGTTCATGGACTACTTGAAGTTCGCCATAACAGGCTACGGTAGGACAGATATGGCGTGGTACAGCATACAGCGCATCCCCTAAGTGGAACTGCGCACTATCTGTCACCTCAACAACCAGATGTTCTTCACTCTGCATTTTTATTTCACCTATACGTGGATCGAAAAACTTGACGCGAGGCTGCGGCGATTCGCATGCAACGGATTTATACCCTAGGTCCAAGCACAGGTGTTTGTGATCAACAATAGAAACGACACGCGTTAGAAGTACCGCGGCAAGCATAAAATCTTGTTCTGCATAATTTTCGGCATAGCCAAAATCCCAAAACACAAAGGTTCCTGGGCTGCATTCTACATCGCTGCGTTCGGCATGAAAAGGGAAACTCGGTGAACCGCCAATCACTTTAGTCAATGGTTTAGAGGTGGATGTCTGCGCCATCAGGTAGGCCGTTTCAAGTATACCGTATGCCTGTTGGCATTGTTTTTCGCGAAGCTGATAATCCTTATCATGAATATGACCATCGTAGCCATGCATACCGACCAACTGAATACCATTCAGGAGATTGATATCCATAACGAGACGCTCAATCCCGTCTAAAGCTATCCCTGTACGTCCCATTCCAATATTAACATCCAAATAAACAGCGCTTCGCAAACCTTTCGACAGACTCCGCGCTGAAATCTCCTCTGCTGCATCGACATGATCCACAAGACAGGCAAAATGTGTTTGGGGAAAGGCGCTCACCAGATTCAAGAAACGATCTATCTTTGGCCCTACGGGCTGGTACGCCAGCAAAACATCTTTTGCACCGATAACACCCAATAGTTCTGCTTCTGCAATGGTTGCACACTTAAACTTTGTAATCCCCCTATCCATCATCAGCTGGCATACTTCACGACACTTGTTCGTTTTGATATGCGGCCGCAATCGGTCCGCCCGCCCATGCACAATGTGTAAAGCGCGGTCTATGTTCTTGACAATGCGATCAGGGTAGACCAGCAAGGCCGGCGAATCGACTTGATCGACATTTTGTATGTGACACCAAGTTTCCATACTATTCGGTTTAATATAACTCAAATAATGCTTCGATTTCCACTGGAATATTATCGGGCAAAGAACCGAATCCTACTGCGCTACGTGTTCCAATACCATTCTCTTCTCCCCAAACTGCAGCAAATAGTTCACTACAACCGTTAATCACACCGGGGTGATAAAGAAAATCCGAGGTACAATTGACCATACCCAATACTTTGATTACACGTTTGATTTTGTTCAAGGAACCCAAGTTGGTTTTAATGGTCGACAGCATGGTCAAACCGACCTGACGCGCGGCAAGTTTACCTTCTTCGGGGCTGATATCACTTCCAATTCGACCTATAATCAATGTGGCATCATCTTGTACAGGACCATGACCGGAAAGATACAGGTACTTACCATCAATGACGTATGGTTTATAAACACCTTTTGGTGCCGGTGCTGGAGGTAATGTCAAACCTAATTTTTCGAATTGTTCGTCTGCGTTGTACATCTTTAACGATTTTAAAGTTTAAAATAATAGCTAATATAAAATTAATTGCAATAGTAAAACAGCAAGGAGTCCAACAATGGAGACAATCGCCTCCATGATCGACCAGGAAAATAACGTATCCTTTACGCTAAGGCCAAAGTATTCTTTAAAAAGCCAAAATCCGGCATCATTGACATGGGAGAACATCAGACTTCCGGCCCCTATCGCCAATACCATGAGATTGGGATCCGCTTCTCCCCCTGTAACAATAGGGAGCAGCACGCCAGCGGCTGTCAACGCGGCGACTGTGGCCGAGCCGACACAACCTCTGATAACAGCTGTAATTAACCAGGCCAACAGTAAAGGTGAAATGGAGAGCTGCTGTAAGGTGTTGGCCAAAAGGAGACTGACTCCACTGTCTTCCATCACTTGTTTAAAGATTCCCGAACCAGCAATAATCAACAGTATCATGGCAATATCTTTCACAGCAGACTCATAAATTGTCATCACATTGGCCATCGATCGGCCCAATTTCAATCCTAAGAAATAGGTTGCTGCACTGAGCGCGATAACCATAACAACGGTGGGGTTGCCGACAAACTTCACGCCCTGCTGCAGCGCTATATTACTTGTATGGTAGCAATAAGGAAGCAGTGTAAATAGGACAATGAGTAATACCGGTAGCAGGGCTACAGCCAAACTTACCCCAACTGTCGGGCGCAGATACTGCGCTGATTCCGAGCGATCTTGCTCCCGAAAAATTGATTCTTGACTCGCCCGTATGTTTTTCAGGCATCTTCCAAAAATAGGGCCACCTAAAATAATAGCAGGTATAGCAATCAAAAGACCATAAATAAGTGTCAATCCCATATCGGCATGAAACAGGGCAACGAGAGCAACGGGAGAAGGATGCGGCGGAATAAAGCCATGTGTCACAGACAAAGCTGCCAGCATCGGTAATCCAATATATACTGCCGGCAACTTATACCGGTAGGAAATCGAAAATATCAAGGGGACTAATAAGACAAATCCGATTCCATAAAATAGTGGTATACCAACGATAAAACCCGTCAACATAAGCCCCCACTGAAGGTATCGCTCTCCCATTAAGCGGACCATTTGTTCAGCAATAATCTCAGCGGCCCCACTTTCAGCTACAATTTTCCCCAACATTGCGCCCAAAACAATGATCAACGTTAGGCTCCCCATAACGCCGGCAACACCTTTTTCAACGGTGCCTACCAACTGTGCCGGTGGAATTCCCAAACAAAGTCCACTTAGCAAGGAAACAACCAAAAATGCGAGAAAGGCATTGATCTTAAAATAAGTTATGCAAAGGATAAGCAAACAAATGCTGATTACAATGAGGATTATGGTCATTATATCATATCACGATTAGGTTTTCCCTCAATTTGAGAGCTTGTATAAAATTTGGTCTATTAAATCATTTTTTCATCCTGAAAGTAAGGATATTTTTCATTTTTTGCAAGAAAAATGAAAAAATGATACAAACAAAAACGGGTATAGCTCAAGCCATACCCGTTTTTGTTTACTCGCCGATGACTTTGATTTCATGGCCTGTCGTTCAGAAATAATGCAACCGTCTGCTGTTGCGACTTATTTTTTGGGGATCTCTTTGAGAATATCAAGCACAAAACTCCAAAATTTCTGCACCGAAGAAATGGAGACACGCTCTGCAGGCGAATGTGCACCTAAGATTGTTGGTCCAAAAGAAATCATATCCATTGCCGGATAGTTTGTCCCCAAGATACCGCATTCCAATCCGGCATGGCACGCCACGACTTCCGGAACTTCGCCATGTTGTCTCGTATAAATGGATTTGAGGACTTCTAAAATTTCAGAATTCGGATTAGGAGCCCATCCGGGATAATTGCCCGAAAAATCTACCTTAAAACCGCCCAGTTCAAATGCTGCCTGTAACGATTGGGCTAAATCAAATTTAGAAGTTTCAACAGAAGATCTGGTTAGACATTTGATGGAAACCTTTTCCCCGCCTACTTCTACTTTGGCAATATTATTGGAGGTTTCTACCAAGTCTTCAAAATCGGCACTCACACGATATACACCATTTAAGGCCGCATAAACGCTGTTGATCAAGTTTTCCTGCACGTTTACGGGAACGACTGTAGCATAAGCAGCATCAGTTTGCTTCACCACAATTTCCATAGCTGGTTCTGTCGTTGCATATTCCAATTTAATATCCTGAGCCAATTGTGTTAGCTGCTGAACAAAGTCAGTTGCTTTATCCTTAACCACCACCACTTTGGCAACGCTTTCTCTCGGGATGGCGTTGCGGAGGCTTCCACCCAATAACGACGCAATACGCAATCCAAAATGTTCATAGCCTCTATAGAGCAGGCGATTCATTACCTTATTGGCATTGGCAAAACCTTTATGAATATCCATTCCAGAGTGCCCGCCATGTAGTCCTTTTACGGTAATTTCAAAAGATAACGTATCAAAAGGACAAGGTTCTGCGCTATAGGACTGCGTTGCCGTCACATCAATCCCGCCGGCACAGCCAATATCAATTTCAGTATCATTCTCTGTATCCAAATTGAGCAAGATTTCGCCCGAAAGTACACCGCCTTTTAAACCTAAAGCTCCTGTCATACCTGTTTCTTCATCAATGGTAAACAAAGCTTCAATAGCAGGGTGTACAATACTGGATGATTCCAGAATCGACATGATTGTCGCAACACCAAGACCATTATCTGCCCCTAAAGTGGTACCTTCTGCTTTTACCCAATCGCCATCAACGTACATCTTAATACCTTCATTATCGAAGTCAAAAACAGTATCGTTATTTTTTTGGTGCACCATATCTAAATGCGACTGCAAAACAATCGTTTTGCGATTCTCCATTCCCGGAGTAGCGGATTTTTTAATGAGCACGTTACCAATCTCATCAACGCTTGTTTCTAAACCCAAGGATTTACCAAAGTCTACCATAAAGGCAATCACGCGCTCTTCTTTTTTTGAAGCTCTGGGGACCGCATTCAATGCAACGAAATTTTTCCAAATTGCTTTTGGTTCTAAACTATTTTCAATCATATCTTAAATTTTTCCTTGGTCAAAGTTACTCGATTTTTATCAGATATCCGTTGATTATTGCCGGGGAATAAAACAAAAGACAATCGCTGATCGTTCTAATAAATGTGTAAACATGAACATAAAATTATGCATAAACCAGTACAAGTTGAACGAAAGGATATTTACTTTAAACCGGATAAGAAAAGAGTTCTCGCACGTTTTTTTTTCCTTGGCGATGACCGTACAATAAAAATTATCAGGCGCATTTTATCCCTTAATGAGTCGGAACGGAAAGAAGTCTTTGGACAGGTTTTACGAAGCTATACGAAAAGACATCGTAGCATTGCCCATATCTTTGAACGAAATTTTGACCGGGTAAGCCACCTTTTGGAGAAGATTCCATTTTCAAAGGAGAAGCTAAGTCATATCGACAAGTTGCTGATCGGCTCTTACTTTACCATGGAATATTCCATTGAATCGGCAGCGTTATTTAATCCCTCCATTATCGAACATCCGGATCAGACCGAATTATTCAAAGGTGAAAAACGGGTTATTTTAAGCTTCAGGGCCACCGGAGAAGGTCATGTCTCTTCGATCGTTTTTCGCTCGGGCACCTTGGATGTCGACAATAATATCCATATCGACTATATCGGTAATCTATTGGATAAACCCATGCAAGTTAAAAACCACCGGTATCACAAGGAGTCCTTCTTAAAGAAGATGAATGAGCTACATGCGGAACCAACGGAAGTTAAGTCCAAACTCGAGGAAAAGCTAACGGAGACATTTACGTATGAGGAACTTAAGCGGTACATCGATGAAGTGCGGCGGGAGAGTGAAGAAAATCTTGAAAATGTGACATTTTTACAACAGGCGCTCTGGCTCGCTTCCTCGCATTATGAAATGACTTTTTCATTGGACACTTCCATTTCGGAACGCGTGATATTTCCGCTCGCCGACACAGAAAAAAGAGGGATAGAAGACGCCCGTTTTGTCCAGTTCAAAACTGAGAAGAATGAGAGCATCTATTATGCTACCTACACAGCCTACGACGGATTTAGTATCCTTCCTAAACTGCTCACCACAAAAGATTTTTATCATTTTAAGGTGAAACCCATCTATGGTGAAATTGCCAATAAAGGTGCGGCACTATTTCCAAGAAAAATAAATGGGCGCTACGCCATGCTCTGTCGAATTGACGGTGAAAACAATTATATTGCTTACTCCAACAATATCAACATATGGCAGGAAACGGCAATCCGCATTCAAGAACCTGAATATCCCTACGAATTTGTCCAGATCGGCAATTGTGGCTCACCGATTGAAACTCAATATGGCTGGCTAATCCTGACCCATGCCGTGGGCCCGATGCGCGAGTATGTTTTGGGGGCCTCCCTTCTGGACCTGGACAACCCCCATGTTGAAATTGGACGACTACATAGCCCATTGATGACCCCAAACGATGAAGAACGGGAAGGCTATGTACCAAACGTCATTTATTCCTGCGGTGCCCTGGTCCACAATGAACACCTCATTTTACCGTATGCAATGTCTGATTATGAGTCGACTTATGCCACCATCAAGCTTGAAGACTTATTGCTGGCTATCTTGAATCCTGATCGCTATCATTAAAGGCACGAGAAACCACAATATAGGCCAAATAGAAACAGAGGGTGCTTTCAGCCCCTTGGTTTCTATTGATGCCATAAGCCTCCAGTCCATCACAGCAACCTTTGGTTTCCTCATCGTAGAGTCCGAGTCTAAGATCATTCTCGCCCAAGAACCAGCGGAATGAGGCTATCATTCGGGTAAAATAAACCTTTTTATTCGTCAGTCGAAAAGCTTCGCGATACATAAATACCATGGCTGTAACATCGAGCGGCTGCTGACCAAACTTGCTGACATGCTTGCCCTGCTTGGCCCATTCCTGGTTTCCAACCAACGAAAGCGCACCATTTTGGATCGTAATGCTTTCGAGAAACTTTAATGTCGTTAGCCCCAATTGTTTTATTGTCTCATCATTTAAAAAAGGATATGCTGTCAAAAACGCATAAGGTAATATTGCATTATCATACGCCAATACGGATTCAAACCATTGCCAGTGTTCATCTGAACTCGCTTCGTATTCCCGCACAAGTTTGCCGATAAGCGTCCGCATCAGCTCTATCATGACCTCGTCATTGGATTGATGATGCAAATATTCGGCAATTCCCAGCACAGTATACGCTATCGCCCGGTTGGAGCGCAACTGACCGAAATTCGGCACAGCTCTAAAAAATAACTCGTGTCCCAATTGATAATAACTGGTTAATTTAGTTTTACGAAGAAGCACCCCCAGGGCCCATATCGTTCGTCCAAAGGAATCCTCCGAACCGACTTCATCCAAGAAATTATGCTGGAAATCCATAAAATTATGAAAAAGACCGTCTTCGCGCTGATGATAATAAATATAACTCAGGTAGGTGGAAATACGGCGGTCTAACTTCTTATCAGCAAAATTATCCTGGGCTAATAAAGCAAGTAAAAGTGCCCTCGCATTATCGTCAAGACAGTAGCCTTCTTTATAATTGGGCAAAGAATAAGTTGCGTGCTGTAAGATACCCACCTGATTGGTCAACCTATCGATATGCTTCCAGCTGAATTTAGGCATCTCATCTTTACTAAATCCTGCGTTTTCTTTAAGGCCGTCGTAGGTAGGTATGATTTTATTTAAAATCCGTGTATACCGGAGGCCAATATTTTTCCAGGTGAGCTCCTTTCCAAATGCACTGGCATTGTCCCGCAAGGTGGTACGATAATCCAAATTTGAAAACAAGTTTTTAAGCGCTTCAGCCATCTTGGCTGAATTTTTAAATTCGACCAATACCCCCCTTCCATCAGCCAGCAGTTCCTTTGCGTGCCAGTAAGGCGTAGAGACCACTGCAGCTCCGGCACCAATGGCGTAAGATAACGTTCCACTCGTAATCTGCGCCTCATTAACATAAGGGGTGACATAAACGTCACAGGCACAAAGATACTCTACCAGATCGGCCTGGCTCACAAAGGAATTAACAAATTGGACGTGCTCCTGCAACTGATAAGCTTCCACGAGACTGCCTAGATACTCCCGATACTCCTCTCCCGAATGCGCCAACACATTAGGGTGTGTTTTGCCAACGACCAGGTACAACAGATCTGGTTCATCTTTAACGACTTCAGGCAAGGATTCAATCACCATTTCGATGCCCTTGTTGCGTCCCAGGAAACCAAATGTCAATAACACTTTCTTGCCAGAAAGACCTTTTTTAAGCTTTGCAAGCTCATGTTCCAAGGTAAACTCGGGCACACCATGGTGTATCAGTCTAACTTTCGTGGTATTGACCCTATAAATGGATTTGAGTAAAGTAACCGCATAATTACTCATGACGATTACAATCGAAGCCCTTTTTACAATTTCAATGAGAATAGCCTTTTCATCAACATTCGGCTTCTCAAGAATGGTATGAAAATTAACTAACAATGGAATATGCAATGCGTTAACCAACGATAAGATATATATTCCACTATTACCACCGAAGATGCCATATTCATGCTCCAATATCACACAGTCATAGCCATGTTCATTAATATAGTTGGCTGCTTCAATATAGGACAATTGATCATACTGGTCTATTTTAAAGACAACTTCACTGGGATAATCATAGTCCCGGTCAGCGACAGCAAAAACGTGCTGTGTTAATTCCTGATTATGCAACGCAACAGCATGCAACAAATCCGATGTAAAAGTGGCGATGCCACATTCTTTGGGCAAGTAAGTACTTATATAAGCGATCTTCATTGAAATAATAATTTTGAATACAGCTACGACGAAGGCAGTAGCATACGTGTGTCCATTATCTAAATGCTTTTCGAAGGAAAATTGTTTGTCACAACTGCAATGAATTAAATCGGAAGAAGGTGCTAAACCACCTTGTGTAGATAAGCTCCTGTTACAAAACTTGGCGCTGCAACGCAGCCCATTTGATGGAAACAGGGTATCCATTGGTTATACTTAGTTGAAAACAAGGGCCATTGATTATGCAAAAAAAACTCAATAACCCAGATTCACAAGGCGTAGATTGCTATTGCATTTAAAAATCAATTTATCTAAGTTTGTTGCGGAAAAATGGGCATTGAATGAAATCAGCAAAGGAAAAAATGATTGCCGGCCTTCCCTATATCGATTCGGAGGGGCAATTATTTAAGGAAAGACAATACGCAAAAGAAGAACTTAAACGGTTTAACGATTCGGAGCCTAAACACCTGAAATTCAGAAAACAGATTATTCAAAAACTTTTTAAATCGACGGGAACTCGATTCTTTCTCGAACCTCCTTTTCGTTGCGATTATGGTTACAATATTGCTATTGGTGAGAACTTTTACAGCAATTATAATTGTACAATATTAGACGGTGCACCAGTTACCATAGGTGATAATGTATTATTTGGTCCTAATGTAAGCCTCTTCACAGCCGGCCATCCCCTCCATTTTGAAGCAAGAAATCAAGGTTGGGAGTTTGCGTTGCCTATCGTAATCGAAGATAATGTATGGATCGGTGGACAGGTTGTCGTCAATCCCGGCGTGCGAATCGGAAAAAATTCGGTCATTGGTTCTGGATCAGTCGTCACAAAAGATATTCCAGCAGACGTCGTAGCTGCAGGTAATCCGTGCCGGGTTATACGTAACATTACCGAAGCGGATCGGATCACCTATGCTGAAAATCCGTAAGGATCACAAGGAGCAGCACCGGTGTGCAGCCATAACCTACCTCATGGCTCATTGTCGGGCATGAGATCATTGGTTGGCGGTAATGAATACGTGATCATGAGCTCCTCCTTTTGTTTTATAGGAACAAAACCATTACTTTCCCAAAAATGCTGCTGTGCAGAGGGCGCTTCGGCTTGGAGCATTTTACCACCGAACGTATCGATAAATAGTCGCGCATGTTTCAATAATGCTGTGCCTACACCTTTCAGTCTTACATGTGGAGCAACAGCGAGGAAATGGATTGTATAAGTATCACCTGAACTAATCAGGCTCAGCACGCCTACTACTTCGTTTCCGTCGTAGGCGGCAAAATGCGTCGCTTCAAAATCGCCCTCCAACATCACCTCGGCCAACTTACCTTCCAGAGCGAAAACCTCTTTTCGAAGTTTCCAGGTCCGGGCGGCAAAAACTTGTTCAATGTACCAATCTATCATAATCCTTTTTCTAATGAGATAAATGCGTCGGAAAGATGATTAATGGTATCCGAAGGTAATAAGGAATAGGCACCAATCGTCTTAACTGCAATATCTGCCGCGCGCCCATGGATATATACCCCCATAATTAAAGCTTCTTTAGAAGAATAGCCCTGTCCAAGCAAGGAGGTAATAATCCCTGTCAGTATATCGCCACTGCCTCCTGTTGCCATGCCCACGTTGCCTGTACTATTGAAGTAAACGAGCCCATCAGGCATAACCATTGCACTATTTGCCCCTTTTATTAACAGGTACAACTGATGTTTACGCGCAAAAGCTTTCACTTTCTCAATCTTTTCGAAATCATCTTGCCAAGCACCCAATATCCGGCTAAGTTCTTTGGGATGGGGTGTTAATATACTGTGCGCTGGAACAGAGGCCCAAAGATCTGGTTCGCGGGCAAGAATATTTAAAGCATCAGCATCTAATACCAAAGGGGTATCATTAACCTGAGTTATAAATACCTTTAACGCATCAATTGTATGGGATGCTGTTCCCATCCCGATTCCGATACCCACTGACTGATAACCTGTCAATAAGGGGAATTGACTAATGAAATCTTGTTGGAGATCAGTCATCACCATCGCTTCGGGCACGGCAGTCTGTAAAATAGTATTACCGCAGTTAGGTACATAAGCTGAGGCTAAACCGCAACCCGCTCGAAGAGCCGCTTTTAGCGCAAGCTGAACAGCCCCCATTTTACCTTTACTTCCGCCAATAATCAGGGTATGACCAAATGTTCCCTTATGATCAAATCTCCTTCGTTGTCGATAAAAGGACCTAAGGAAGGACTCGTCGACATAAAACAGATTGGTTTCTGCCAATTCAATTGCACGTTGGCTAAGACCGATATCCAATACCTTGAAGTCTTTTACATACCATTGGTTTTCGGGTATTAGCAAGGCTATCTTTGGAAACTGAAAGGTATATACCATATCTGCCTTTACAATGGGAACATCTTTAGCTGTCTTTTCATCAGCCAGCAGCCCAGAAGGCATATCGATCGAATAGATTGTTGCACCACATCCATTTATACTGGAAATTATACCATTCCAGTCAGCTGTCAGTGCCCGCTTTAATCCATATCCAAACAAGCAATCCAGTACGATTGCATCGGAAGGAATATCAATCTGGTCTTCCGCTGCAATTTTTTGAATCATATGATTGGGTAAACGCTTTTGATTGGTAAGATTATCTACGGAGTAATCCTTAACATCCACTAAATAAACCTTGACTTGGGCCTGTTGTTGATCCAACAGACCCGCCAGTACCAAACCATCGCCGCCGTTGTTTCCCTTACCACAAAAAATATAAAAGGTACTTTGCTCCAATCGTGAATGAAGCTTTTTAATTTCCTCAAAAACAACTGTTGCAGCTCGTTCCATCAGGTCAAGACTACTAATTTTCTGATCCTTTAAGGTTTCACTATCAATCCCGTTTATCTGCTGAGCGGAAAGTATCTTCATGTCGTTTCTATTTTTATTGAAAGTACCTATTCTCAAGCTCAATTAAAAATCTCTGTATACTTTTTGGTAGGCGATAGCAATCCTAAAGTAGGATACCAAGAAGGATGCTACCGCCTAACTCGTGTAAGTCACAATTTCTATGCACTTGTTGTTACCTCTTTCACCCCGCCTGTCCGTTTCAAGGTACCCCAAGTATTTAATTCACCTTTAATCGCTTTTCTGACAGACTTGAATAAAACGAAATACATCAGTTGACGCCAGAAAAAACGCTGCGGAAACAAATAAATTAAATTGCTAAGCTTCTCGCCTTCCATTTTAAAGGCAATGCCTGCAAAGAACATATCCACGAATACAAAAAGGAAGTAATAAAACATCACTTGACCAAAACCATTATGCAGTGAAAATAATCCTGCAATTCCTGTCCAGCTGATACCATTTACCTCGCTTAGGGAGAAAAGACCGCTCACCAGAGAGAATAACATAAAAATATCGGCCAAGGGCGCAAATAAAGGAAGTATAATCTGAAAAATCAGAATATTAGGCATTCCGACCATACCAAAATAGCCATATTTGGGATTTAACAGGGTTTGTTTATTTTTCCAAAAACTCTGCAACACACCAAAGCTCCAACGGAAACGCTGCTTGAAGAGCATTTTTACCGTATCTGGTGCTTCCGTATAAGCGATTGCTTCAGATGAATTTCGCACGGTATAACCCGCTCTTAATATACGCATGGTTAAATCACAATCTTCCGCTAATGTATCCGTTGTAAATCCACCCACTTCCAAAATAACAGATCTACGAAAGGCGCCAATTGCCCCTGGTACGACCGATATCATGTTGAGCAAATCGAAAGCTCTCCTATCCATATTCTGTGAAGTAATATACTCGATCGATTGCCAATGTGTCAATATATTATGGACATTTCCTACTTTAACACTTCCTGCGACAGCAGCGACTTGAGATTTGTTAAAATATTTCATCAACTGCTTTAGCGCATCTGTCTTCAGTTGAGTATCGGCATCGATACAGAGCACAAACTGAGTATCGGATTGCTCGATACCATAGTTAAGCGCAGATGCTTTCCCTCCGTTTGGTTTTGTAAATAACCTGACTTTAGGATGATCGCCATACACCTTACTGACCATCTCAAAAGTTTTATCTTTCGATCCATCATCAACGAAAATCAACTCATAATTGGGGTAATCCAAATTCAACAGGCTTTTTATAGTTGCCAACACGGTTATTTCCTCATTATAGGCCGGAATGATCACACTTACCTTCTCCCGAGGATCCACAACCAATTGAGATTGCTCTTTTTTACTTTTTTGTTTTTGCCGGATTGCCAAATAAGCAATCATTGCTGTTCTAAAAATTGCCAATACAATGGCAATGGAAAAAACCAGATTCAAAAAGATGTTACCATAAAACAATGTTCCTAAGAACAAGCGGTTGGAAGATCCACTAAATCCCGAATCGGAAGCATTTTCAACAGGTGGCATCAATTCATCTCGTTTTTTGCCCATTAAATCACCAATCGTTGCAAATTTATATCCATGCGATTTAAAATAATGAATAATACGTGGCAAGGCGGCTATGGTCGCTTCTCGATTGCCTCCAGCATCATGTAATAGGATAATATTCCCGTTATCGCGTCGTTTGATGACTTCATTATAGACTTCATCTGCTGTACGGCCAGGTAACCAATCGTTGGGATCGATGTATTCGCCAATATTGATATAGTTCTCTTTACGGCTCTGGGCCACGGGCAGAATTTCGGCCACCGTCTGTGGTTCGGCATCCGCATTAAAAGGAGCTCTGAAAAGAATTGTACTATGACCGGTTATACATTCAATGATCTTTCGGGTGGCGTTCAACTCGAACTTAACACGATTTGGCCCTATTGTGGACATATCGGGGTGAAAAAAAGTATGGTTACCGATTTCATGTCCCTCCTGGTATTCGCGACGGACCAGATCCATATTTTTCTCAGCCATCACACCCACAAGAAAGAAAGCTCCCGGAACACGTTCTTTTTTTAAGATGTCCAATACTTGTGGCGTATATGTCGGATCAGGCCCATCATCGAATGTGAGCACCACCGTCTTGTCTCTTTCTCCAAAGCGCTTAATAACGTAATTACTCGGTGTTTTTACATACACTTGGTCCTGAATCATTAGCGTCGATGGATCGTAAGTAAATTTAACTTCCCCAGGAGCCGGGCTATTGACCAAATCCAAAATTTCCCCATCGCCAATATATTGAATCCCTCCCACATTGATCTGACTTATTTTCCGAAAGTCAAAAGGCTCTTTTTTCAAATTTTCTTGATTCAATGATCTGGAAATAAACGACCATAAACGAGCGTCTTCACTTCCCAAACGCCAAAGAGCAATGCCTGCAAGGCCCCAGTCATCGGCTTTGCGGATGAGATTGAAATAAGTTGCGGCATCGGTGAAATAGACATCATGGCGCATCCCCGCACCATCTGTATAGCTGAAGTTGAGATTGGAAGATTGGGGATCAAAAGTAATCTTAGCATTGTAATTATGCGCCAAGATAACGGCGTTATCATACGTCAACGTTTTGCCCACCCGATCTTTCGGCCAGTCATATCCATAACATGCCAAAGCCAAAATCACTTTGTCTGCATCGATCTTATTGCAAAGTTCATCCAGGTTCTTTTCAACCCATGCCTGATGTGAAATGGCCCCAGCATTACTTTCAATGGAATGCTGATCATAAGCCATCAAAATAATATAATCGTTATATTTTTGTAAGGAAATGGGATCGTAATCATCATTTTCAGGCGAGATATCTTGCGTGACAAGCAGGCCCTCCGTATGAAATACGGTATAGATATGCGCCATAAAATCGTTTAATGGCTGGTGGTCATCCAACTGTAAATTCTCAAAGTCGATATTTATGCCTGCAAAACCATTACGCTTCACTTTAAGAAGGATGTCGTCTATAAAACGTTGTTGTTTATCCGGATTAAGCAAAATAGCCTTTACAGTCTGCCCATCAAAATCGTTACCACTGAAATTGGAAATCTGCGCAATTGCTTTACGCTTATATTGATGGATCACCTTAAGCGCAGCAGTATCTGCTTTATCGACCACGGTATCTTGATTAGGTACCGTAAAAAAGGACTCCATGGCGACCATATCCAAATGACCTATATTTCGGCGTAAATCAGATAAAGACTGTTCACGAACTTCATTAGACCAAGAACTGACATAAAAGCCCATATTGATCCTGTCTTTGGTACCAATATGTTTCAAATGCTTCAGCTCACGGTCACGTTTAATCTTCTCCAATTCGGATTTTACAATGGTAAACTCCTTGAATTGTTTGGATTTTTTTAATCTGGCGGTGGACTTTTCGGTCAATGCTGTGTTGGTATTAATTGTTGGAAAAGGAGGAATCTGAATCTTTCCCAATGTATAAACCACACATATCACACCAATGATCAAACCTATTACCAATGCGCTGCTCATCCATGAAAAAGCGTACCAGCGCTTTTTGCTTGACGTCTGAAAAATCTGTTTTCCTGACATAATCGTATTCTTTTTAACTTCGGCTAAGCTACATCAGAAAATGATCCAAAAAGCGGATGAGTAGCTTAAAAATTTCTTAATTTTCTCAAATGATTTATGTTTCGAATTATATCTAGATTTAAGTATATTCGATAAACGCAATACACTAGTTCAGAAAATTTTATATGAGATCCATACATGTACTCATTCCACTCCTCTCGTGTCAGGTTTTCATTGGCTGTGGACAACCGAATGTGGCTTCACCAAAAGCCCAAGTGCTCGACTCGGTCGCTGCGGATCTAGCGAGAACGGACGGAAGCCAGTTTATTAACCCCGCTGGGATGACGGTCAAATCACGCATTTTATTGCCGGAAGGCTTTAAAAGAGCAAACTACCGGACTGAAGAATTTGGAAATTTCCTTGAAAATCTTCCATTGTACCCCATCGACAGGGAGGTACATTATTACAATGGAAAAATTAAACCTAGAAATAACATCTACAACAGTGTTGTAAAGCTGGACATCGGAAAGCGCGATTTACACCAATGCGCGGATGCTGTCATGCGACTCAGGGCAGATTACTTATACCAACAAAAGCGGTACAAGGATATCAAATTCAACTTCCTTTCAGACGGTAAACCCCGTACATTTACAAACTACGCAAAAGGAGATTACGCCTACCCAACCTATTGGAAATATTTGGAATATATTTTTGCCTATGCAAATACGGCTTCACTACATGATGAGCTGCCCCGTGTAAAAACGACTCAAGAAGTTAAGATTGGAGATACTTTTATCCAAAAAGGATCTCCTATTGGCCATGCAATCATTGTAGTTGATCTGGCCAAGGACAGCACTGGAAAAACAATTGTACTACTCGCACAAAGCTACATGCCAGCCCAAGAAATACAAATTTTAAACAATTGGAACAACAGCAAGCTTAGTCCTTGGTACGATATTGACCAAGATATTATAAAAACCCCTGAATGGACATTTTATCCTAAAAACCTTAAAACCTGGGAGTAGTCCACTGTGAACAAGACTGCCGTTAAAATCGACCGGATGATTGTCCGTACAAGCAGTAAAAAATAATAAAAGATATTTTTGTCTTTTATTATAATTCTCTATTTTTGTAAACGATAGTCATTTGCAAATGAACCCTATCAAGGTTATAAGATTCCTCGCAGCGAGTGGATTTTTTCATTTTTTATTCTGATCAAATAAAAGATAAAAAGGTATTTAAATATTTTATTATGATTACTGAAGCACAAAAAGAGTTAATCAAAGGTACTGTACCGGTTTTAAACGAACATGGTGTAGCGCTGACCAGTTATTTTTATAAACGTATGTTTGACCACAATCCGGAGCTTAAACATGTCTTCAATATGGGAAACCAACAAAATGCGCGACAACAAACGGCTTTGGCTACAGCAGTATTAGCCTATGCGGAGCATATTGAGAATCCAGCAGTCCTTCTTTCGGCAGTGAAACATATCGGACAAAAACACAGTAGCCTCAATATTCGTCCGGAGCATTATCAGATTGTTGGGAAGCATTTATTGGCGTCCATTCAGGAAGTATTGGGGGCTGCTGCCACAGAAGAACTGATTGAAGCCTGGGAAGTTGCCTATTTTCAGCTAGCAGATCTGATGGTCGGAGTCGAAAAGGATATGTATAATCAGATGATCCAGAGCGACGGCGGATGGACGGGCTGGAAGCCATTCACCATTATAAAAGTGGTAGCCGAGACCGATGAGATTCAGTCTATTTATCTCAAGCCAACAGATCAAGGAAGACTTCCAAAACACGAGGCAGGCCAGTATGTAAGTGTACGTGTATTTCTTCCCGAATTACACCTTTATCAACCCAGACAATATAGTCTTTCCGATGCGAGTAACGGCGAATACCTCCGGATTTCGGTAAAAAGAGAAGCCGCGGAAGGAAAACCTGAGGGTATGGTGAGTAATTATATACATCAATACGTTGAGGTTGGAAAACAACTGGAACTCACAGCACCAACAGGCTCCTTTCAATTGGTCGAAAGTGACAAACCACATGTATTTATCAGTGGCGGCGTTGGTCAGACCCCATTGATGGCCATGTTAGAGCATCTAGCGGACAAGAAAGAAGACAAACCGATCACTTGGATCCATGGTTGCCGCAACCCTGATCTACATGCGTTTAAAGAAAGAGTAAAAACATTGGAGAGCCAACATCAAAACATGACTAGCTTTTCTTTCTATGACGAAGCGCAGGGTATGGACACTGACGCTCTTGAGGGTTGGGTTGATCTCGCTAAAATAGATGCTTCTTATCTTCCACAGGAGGCAAACTATTACCTGTGTGGCCCTGCAGGATTTATCAAAAAGCACTTCCAATATTTAACCCATCAGGGCATCAACGCTGAGAACATTCATTTTGAAGAATTTGGTCCGGCATCTTTGCAACTAAATTAATTGCACTGCCCTATTTCATGAAATAGTCATCCCTAATTTTTAATCGTTGCGGATGGCTATTTTTGATTTTGTACATTTGCAAAAAGCAAAAAAGAGATTATGGGTATTTTTTCTAAAACATGTGAATATGGACTAAGGGCAGTTTTTTTTATTGCTCAAAGCTCCCAAGAAAATAAACGCGTGAGCATAAAAGAAATAGCAGAGAGTATCCATTCTCCAGAGGCTTTTCTAGGCAAGATACTACAGAATCTAAGCCGAGCAGGTATCATTCGATCCATGAAGGGACCTGGCGGGGGGTTTTACCTCGACAGCGGAGATATGTCCACACCACTATCCGAGGTCGTTAAAGCAATCGACGGTGAAAGTCTATTTGTCGGCTGCGGCATGGGGCTTGAATTCTGCTCCGAACAATATCCCTGTCCCTTGCATCATGAGTTCAAAAGCATACGCAATAACCTTTCAGAAATGCTTCAAAAAACAACAGTCGGCCAATTCAATGATGATCTTATCAAGGGAAAAATCCTATTAACGAAAAGCCATATCGAACCCGATAAAACCAGGACAAATTCCTCAGATTAATAGGCCAAATCTTCCGCTTCTTCCTGCTATTTTCCAGCTGTGCCCCTTTACAAAAAGTAAAGAAGTGCGCATAAATTCCATTTTTCAATATATAAATATTAAATCCATATAACACACAATAAACACCTGAAAGATAGGTTTATAAAAAAAAATAAAAATGTAAAAAAAAGAATTTTAGACATCTTAACATTCGTTTCCACAGAAGACCTAAAATCGCCCTAAATTCGACCTTTTAGGGTGAAACTACGCTTATAGGAAAACAGATCTGGCAGAGGCTCGACCGCCTCGATATAACCTGTTGTAAATAATGCTCATTTCCTAATTAAACAGTCCTATTGAGCGCAGCAATCAGGCATCTATTTAACCGATCACTGGGCAATAATTGCCCTCTTTGCATAGCTTTCCTTTGGGTTAAATTTAAAAAATGAGGATTATTCTCTGACTACAACACCATCTTTTCGTATTTTTACTGGAAGAATCATACTATTAAAAATAATAGCATTCTAAACTCTAATTAACAATAAATTATGTAATTTATATAAACAAAAAAAATAACATTAAATAACACCATTAACGGGCTATTTTAAATAAAAAAAGGTGTGGATAAAATTTTATCCACACCTTTTTCTTACTCAAGTACAGCCACAATGTGAAGAACCATACAGCCCCGGTTTACACAAAAGTCAAACAGGTAAATATCGTTGTATCTTCGCGCTTGATTTATGCAGGCTAAAAATAACATGTGCGACAAGACATATGTCAATGATAACCGCAGACAAAAAAGGCCTCGAAACAAATGGGCGCCTGAGCAGGGTTCAATTGACCAGCGTAAGCCCCACTTGCGCACCCCGTCTCATGAACGCAAGCAAACACGCGATATAACAAGCTTTTTATGCGATATAAGAGAATATCTATCCATAACCAACCAAATACATATAATCTTTACAAAATCGCTTAAAACGGATAATAACATCTTTCCCGCCTAACTATGGGTAAACCTTAAAAACACAGCTGCCGAAGTACCCATGAGGAGTACTTGACTTGCAGTCGACGGGACACTCTATTTCTATATCACCATTCTGAGTCATGCTATCCAATTCTACCCCCCTCTTAATCGATATAAGATAACAACTTTCTGCAAAACACCACATTCACCTCTACAAAAAAAGAAGAGCACAGTGGGGCTTAAAACGACTCAAACAACATCTTATCTGCGCTAGAACTTTATGGACCCAGTAAAAAACTTCAGCAGTTGAAGGGTCGCAAATTCATAAAAAAAATGAGAATAAAAACCTTTAAAATAAATAAGTAAAATGGATTATATAAAGCTATACATCATAAAAAAACTACCCTAGACCGTTAAAATCAAATTCGGAAAGAACATAACAAACGCTTTTATTATCTTTAAATTTTTCAAAAAGACCATGAATAAAGACACCTTAGTGAGATCATTCTTAAAAGCAGAACGGATAAAGATGAAGAAAGCCCGTAATGTCATTATTGGAATTTTCTTGGTTATGTTTGCTTTTTGTTACGGTTTTTTCTTATTTGCCTTTTTTTCGAAATGGTCAGCCAGTGAAGATAAGCTCTCGTTTTTCTATAAGTCACTCCCTACCCTATCTGTTCTTTTTATTTATTTAGGTTTTGCGTTCGGTATATTGTGCTGGATGGCTTACATTAAAAATCAAAAATTCATCAATGCGCTACAGCGACTAAACGATCATGATATAGCAGTCTACCAGGAGTACAATAGACGACTCATGCACTTTTTTGCCGTTGCCGCTCCTTATCTTTTTTGTGAAAATGAGATTTTATTCTTTCCGTTGATCGGAAACAAACGGATCGCTATTCATCAAATCCATCGTATTGAAACAAAAATTATCAGAAATTACCGGGGACCTAACAGCTATCGTATCTATTTCTACAATGAATTCAACAAAATTCATCAGGTTACCATGAATCAAAAAGGAGCTTTTGAGTTTTTACAGGAAGAGCTTTGGAAGAAAAAACCGGATTTGGTTATTTTAGCAAGAAATCATTAATAAAAAGGTTTTACGGATACTGTCGAAAAAAGTACAAAGAAGCAATGCTACCTCAAAGTCAATATCGGATTTTAATCCAGCCAACAGCGAATCGATGACCTTCTCACTAAACACACGATACGAACAAATCTATAACCTTCTAGCGAAGAACATTCATACGGTTGTTAAGGACGCCTAAGCTGAGCCGATCAATCCTTTATTCTTTTTCCAACAAAGCTACTCTTGAATATACGAGCCATATTTTCCTGATTCCGCAACTTCTTTGATCACTTGATTGCGCTCCTCGAGAAAGCATCGCATATAGCGCGTTAAAAAAAGCCATTCTGCAAATCTCCCCAAAACTCCGAGCGGCGCCTTGAAATTAAATATATCACGCATGACTACTTTTCCATTTTCAAGTTGCTTGAAAATGTGCTTGTGATCCATGGTATGAAATACCCCCTGGGTCATTTGATCTTCAAAAAAATGAGGCTTTTCCATCGCCGTTATCTGCACGGTCAATGTTTGCGTAATGCCGAGATGTCTTGCGAGCCACCGAACCTTTTGTCCTGCTTCGATCAAACCCGTCGTCACTCCATCAATCGCTTTCTCCCTTGTTTTCTTTGTCGAATACATATGCAAATCAATACTACGCGCCAGGTCAAAAACAACAGGCAAAGGAGCCTCTATAACTGTATCTAAAATAAGCTGCGGCATAATATACGCTTAAAAATTTTCACACGAATTTCGTAAAATTCGGTAACTTCTTTAGGATTCAGCATTAGAATTTTATAAATTGAGTGTATTCTATCCAAACAGCAACATAGACAATAAGCATGATAACACTCCTTCCATTCGAAAGATCAGATTTCCCCCTTTTTAAATCCTGGATTGGATCAGCAGAGGAACTATTGCAATTTGCAGGACCTTATTTTTCGTTTCCTCTTAGCGATCAGCAACTTGAACAATATATACAAAACCCAAAGCGCCGCGCTTTTAAAATAACAGATACAACAACCACAGAAACTATTGGTCACTGTGAATTAAACTTCGAACGAGACATCCCAAGACTCTGCCGCATTTTGATTGCAAAAAGTTCCGAACGAAATAAAGGCTATGGCAAAAGCACCATAAATGCACTGCTAAAACTACTTTTCATCGAAGGAAACTATGATATAGCTGATCTAAACGTTTATGACTGGAACTACAATGCAATTCGGTGCTATGAAACCGTAGGCTTCCGGATCAACGAAAATATTATTTCAACAGTAGCAATTGGAGATGAAACCTGGAAAAGCCTCAATATGCAAATCAATAAATCAACATGGAAAGCTAATTTAGCGCGATGAAAAACAAGCGAAAATTAAAGCATATCACCCTATACTTACTTATTATGGGTACATTGATCGGTTTTTATAGCTGGAAAATCGAGCCGCATTGGGTAAAATATGAACAGATCGATCTACCTATAAAACATTTACCCGAGGTATTGAACGGAAAATCATTGGTCCAGATTTCTGACATCCACATCGGAAACTATGTGGATAAAGATTTTATAAAAAGAACCTTCCGAGAAATCGCAGCATTAAAACCGGATATCATTGTGTACACCGGCGATTTTGTACGGCTCGTTAATCATAAAATACCCTTAGCTGAGCTTGATAAAGTCATGCAAGTTGCACCAAAAGGCAAACTTCAGACATTGGCGATCCTAGGAAATCATGATTATGGAACGAATTTTAGGGACAGTGCTGCAGCAGACTCAATCGTGAGCCTACTCAAAGGATATAACATCAGCGTATTGAGAAATGAAAGTGTAACAATTCATGGGTTAAGAATATTCGGCATAGATGACCTTTGGGGAACGAATTTTAACCCTATCAAAGCTATGAAGGAGTATAACCAATCGCAAGCCAGTTTGGTCTTATGCCATAATCCAGATGCCGCAGACCTCAATGTCTGGAATGGTTACACTGGCTGGATTCTGGCAGGACATACGCACGCGGGTCAGATACGAATTCCATTTTGGGGCTCCCCGATCATACCTGTACGAAACAAAAAATATGATCAAGGAATAAAAAAAATAAGCGGAAACAGAATATTATATATCAATCGAGGACTGGGACACAGTATTCCTATCAGATTCAACGCCAGACCCGAGGTTACAATTTTCACCTTGAAAAAGGAATCACAAAATGAAATCCATTAGGTTCGATCCAACCTTTTAAAGAAGGTATGGATAAAATGCGGTATAAATAGTTTGCCTATAATCGTCTAAAGGATCTATTCCTTGCTGTCTACCCAAAACAGCATAGCTTGAACTCCAAAAATCCGAAACGATGAAAAGCTGACGCACAAAGCTTTTTAAATTCGACAATGGAATATCTCGACGGAACATAAATCAAAAACCGTCAATTTAAAGCATAAAAAAACCTTTGTTTGACGCCAACCACGATGATATCAAACAAAGGAGCTTATGATCAACACCTGACATGCCAAGTGTTTTCTTTCGTGCTAATATTCAATCAAAACCTCGGTTACTTGCGCACCTTGTTTTGCACTTTTGAATTTAAACTTCACCTTTTGGTTGAGGTTTAATTTCTGACCGACGAGACGATCATTGAAATATATTGATTGCTGCGTTTCGTTGTCCCTAATAAAACCGTAATTGGACTCGGTATTATAATGAACAACCTTTCCAAAAGAATAGTCTTCTTGAGGAGAAGCGTTATATGTCGGAGTTTCACCTTCTTTCAATTTTACCGGCGGTTTGTCTGAGATATTTCCGTATTCATCAACATAGGCAAACAATTCTTCTAATGACTTTCCCTTGTCATTGTTTGTTTTGTTGAATTCTTTTTTCTCATTTTTTTGTTGCTTTTTAAGTAGCTTCTTTTTTTCTCGTTCTTTTTTGTTAAATGTAATTTGGCTTTTGCTCATTCAATATGGATTAAAATAAAATGTTCCCGAAGAGGTTACGGACCTTTAGAGCTTCATTGAAAAGATAAAAATGCGAGGTATACTAAGGAGATATTTACAAAGATAAGAAAAATTCTTCAGAAAATGTCTATTAAGCGTTTGTATTCATGCTGATATCAACTTAGCGTGAGTTCATCGTTATTGATTTTAAGCTCGATCTATAGGTAATAGTTTTATGCGTATGTTTTTGTGAACGCCCCTAGAGCAAACGATAGTTTGACTAGCGGTGAGTTTAACCTTCAATTGTGAATAAGAGCCTATACTCTCGCATCCTTTCGCAAATAGATAAACCCGATTGCAATCCTAAAATTGAGAAATTCCATAAAACAAAAAAGATCATTTAGACGTTACTTTTAAAAAAAACTATGGAAATAAGAAACATCGAAAGGGACGAAAGAGGCAATTTTATTGCAGAAGTTGAAAATAATGAAGCCGGAATTTTAGAGTATACCTGGCAAAACGATCATGAGTTTTCCATTGATCATACAGAAGTCTACGACGAGTATCAGGGAATGAGCGTGGGAAAAAAATTGGTACTGGAGGCTGTTGACTACGCCCGAAAGAATGACGCCAAAATTATCCCAAATTGTCCCTATGCGAAAGCTATCTTCGATAAAACAATAGCTTTTCAAGATGTATTGGCATAAAAAAGCCGTTTTATCCTATTGATAAAACGGCTTTTTATACTGTATTGAGTGGATTAAATGACGATATTGATTATTTTTCCTTTGACAAAAATAATCTTTTTGATCGCCTTCCCATCTAAATGCCGTTGTACATCAGCATGGGCTTTAATCGTATCTTCTACTGCTTTTTGATCTAAATCAAGTGCCAATGACAGATTAAATTTCATCTTACCATTGAAAGACACCGGATAAGCAAATTCCGATTCAACTAAATATTCTGGTTTAAATACAGGATATGAAGCGTAAGATAGTGTACCAGCTTCATTACCCAACAGCGCCCACAACTCTTCCGTAATATGTGGTGCATAAGGCTGAAGAATAATGACAAGCTGTTCCAATATTTGTCTTTTATTGCATTTCAACTCGGTCAATTCATTGACACAGATCATAAAGGCTGAAACTGAAGTATTGAATGAAAAACGCTCAATATCGTCTTCCACCTTTTTGATAATTTTATGTAAGGCTTTAAACTCTGCTTTGGATGGATCTTCATCGGAAACAGTGAAACTACCCTCAGCATCGTGGAACAGTCGCCATACTTTACGTAAAAACTTATAAACCCCTTCAATCCCATTTGTATTCCAAGGCTTAGCTTGCTCCAAAGGCCCCAAAAACATTTCATATAGTCGTAATGTATCTGCTCCATAGGATTCGATAATATCGTCCGGATTGACCACATTGAATTTGGATTTTGACATTTTCTCCACTTCGCTGCCGCAGATATACTTACCATTTTCCAACACAAATTCGGCGTTGGCAAAGTCAGGTCTGAAAGCTTTGAATTTTTCCAAATCCAACTGATCATTATAGACTATATTTACATCGACATGTAATGGAATTGTTTTATATTCGTTTCTCAACCCATAGGATACAAATCGATTTGTACCTCTACCCTCTTCATCCAACACGCGATACACAAAATTAGAGCGCCCTTGAATCATGCCCTGATTAATCAATTTGCGGAATGGCTCTTCCTCATTTTGATAGCCCAAATCTTTCAAAAACTTGTTCCAAAAACGCGAATATAACAAGTGTCCAGTAGCATGCTCAGAGCCACCGATGTATAAATCTACGGCTTTCCAATAATCCACTGCTTCTTTAGACGCAAAATTACCTTCATTTTTTGGATCCATATATCTAAACCAATACCATGAAGAGCCCGCCCATCCTGGCATCGTACTCAATTCATACTCATATTGATCTTCATATTTCCAATCTTTTGCCCTTCCTAAAGGAGGTTCTCCTGATTCTGTCGGTAAATATTTATCAACCTCGGGCAATAAGAGCGGTAATTCTTCTTCTTTAATTAAATAAGGTAATCCATTTTTAAAGTAGACAGGAACGGGTTCTCCCCAATAGCGCTGACGACCAAAAATAGCGTCACGCATACGGAAGTTTATTTTTGCTTTACCTAATTTTAATTCTTCCAATTTAGCAATCAACGCAGGGACCGCCTCTTGGTAAGTCATACCATTGATAAAATCGGAATTGATATATTTCCCGTCTTTATTAGGATCAGCTTCTTCTTCAATATGTTGGGTATCCGAAATAGGAATAATAGGAAGAGCAAAATGTTTAGCAAACACATAGTCACGTTGATCGCCACTCGGAACAGCCATTACAGCACCTGTACCATAACCGGCAAGTACATAATCTGCAATCCAAATTTGTACATCTTGTCCTGAAACAGGATGTTTAGCATAAGAACCTGTAAAAGCACCAGAAACTGTTTTCGTATCGGCCATACGATCCAATTCAGATTTTTTCGCCGTTTTCTCGATATAGGCATCCACTTCAGCTTGCTGCTCAGGAGTAGTCAATGCAGCCACCAATTCATGCTCTGGAGCCAATACGATAAACGAAACGCCAAATAGGGTATCTACACGTGTAGTGAATACCTCTATGTTTGTATTTAATTGTGGCACGGGAAATTTCACGGAGGCACCTACAGATTTCCCGATCCAGTTCCGTTGCATTTCAACCAAAGGCTCTGGCCAATCAATTGTATCTAAACCTTTCAACAAACGATCCGCATAGGCCGTAATACGCATAGACCACTGCATCATCTTCTTTTGCTCCACAGGATAACCGCCACGTTCAGAGACACCGTTGATTACCTCGTCGTTCGCTAACACTGTACCTAAAGCGGCACACCAGTTTACTGTACTTTCACGCAAATAAGCAATCCGATATTTCAACAATTCCCGTTGTTGTTTTTCTTCGTCAAAAGATTTCCATTCATCAGCGCTGAATTCCAAGACATCTTCATCGGAAACTGCTAAAATGCCAGCAGAGCCACTTGCAACAAACCTAGCGATTAATGTTTCGATCGGTTCAGCTTTATCTGACTCTTTATTATACCAAGAATCAAACAATCTCATAAAAATCCACTGTGTCCATTTGTAGTATGACGGATCAGAAGTACGTACTTCTCTACTCCAGTCATAAGAGAACCCAATGTTATCCATTTGCTCACGATAACGATTGATATTTACCTCAGTCGTAACAGCAGGATGCTGACCAGTTTGAATGGCATATTGCTCTGCAGGAAGTCCAAAAGAATCATATCCCATCGGATGCAATACATTGAAACCTTTCAAACGTTTATATCTTGAAAAGATGTCCGAAGCAATATATCCCAGCGGGTGACCAACGTGCAGCCCCGCTCCGGAAGGATAAGGAAACATATCCAATACATAGTATTTTGGCTTTTGATGCGTATCGGACGTTTTATACGTTTGATGATCCGCCCAAAATTTTTGCCACTTTTTCTCTAATGATTTGTGATTATACTCCATTTTTATTCGTAAGGAATTTTTATGACTTGCGAAATTACGATTTTAATACTAAAATGTGATAAAAGTTTTGTAGTTTGAACAATAAATTATAGTATTGAAAAGTTAATTAAACATAGGAAGAAAACAGCGTTCGAATAGATTTTATCAAAGTAATTACAAGATTAATTCGAAATCTTCCACTCAAATAGTTACTTTCGCAAATAAATTTTTGCTTATTATGTCAGAATACGAATTAAGCACACAAAAAAGAAAAACAAAATCTGTATATGTATCTACGGTTATCAGTATCGCTCTCGTGTTGCTGGTAACAGGTATGTTAGGGTTACTCTTGGTGCACGCTAAAAATCTTTCGAAATACGTTAAGGAAAATATCGTCTTAAATGTCATCGTAAATGATGGCACAAGTGAAGGTGATGTCCTTTCACTACAAAAAGACCTTGAAAAAGATCCTTACGTACTTCGCACCGAATATATCAGTAAAGAATTGGCTGCAAAAAACTTGAAAGAAGATCTTGGTGAAGATTTCGTACAATATCTGGGGCATAACCCACTATTGCCTTCTTTAGATGTTTACATGAAAGAGAATTATGCCAATACAGATAGCATTAAAACTTTTATTGAAAAGATTTCCAAAAACAATAAAATTAAAGAAGTTGTATACCAAGAGTCATTAATTGACATGGTCAACAAAAACGTACGCATCATCGGAATGATTGTTCTTGCTTTTGCGGTTATCTTACTGATTATCGCCGTAGCTTTAATCAATAATACGATACGTCTTGCGATCTATTCGCAGCGTTTCTTAATTAAAAGTATGCAATTGATTGGGGCGACTAAAAACTTTATTCGTAAACCATTTATAACATATGGCATCATTCATGGTTTATTGGGATCTTTGATCGCGATTTTACTGCTCATTCTAACGCTGAAATTTGCACAACAGCAAATACCGGAACTGGTTTTTTTACGCAACTGGTTTGAATTTGCAGTGATCTTTTTAGGCGTAATCCTGATTGGAATTCTCATTTCGGGACTTAGCACCTATTTCGCAGTAACAAAATATTTAAAGGCACAATCTAACGATTTATACAGATAAAAATGGCTCAAATAAAGAAATCTACTGAATCAGTCAATAAAGGTTCATTTGTATTCTCCAAAGTAAATTACCAACTGTTTATAGCGAGCTTAGCTATTGTAGTCATTGGCTTTACATTGATGTCTGGTGAAACTGACATTTATAGCTTTACCAAGATCACCTTGGCCCCTATTGTTGTTGTTCTTGGATTTGCGATCGGATTCGCGGCAATCCTATATCGTCCCAAAAACAAATCAAATTAAAGCGTAATCTTACCTCAAACAGATGTCTATTATTGAAGCTATCATCCTTGCTATCATTGAAGGATTAACGGAGTTTTTGCCTGTGTCTTCGACAGGTCATATGATCATTGCTACTGCCCTAATGGGTATTCAACCATCGGCTTTTGTCAAATTATTTACAATTGTCATCCAGTTAGGAACGATATTATCCGTATTGGTGTTATACTACAAGCGTTTCTTTAAAACACTATCATTTTACTACAAATTGATCATTGCAGCTATCCCCGCCTCTGTGTTGGGCTTGTTATTCAACGATTATATTGATGCATTACTGGAGAGTCCATTAATGGTCGCCGTGATGTTGGTCGTCGGCGGTCTCGTTTTACTTTTTGTTGACAAGTGGTTCAACAAACCAACTGTTGAAGATTCGGACAAGGTTTCCTACAAACAAGCTTTTATGATCGGGGTATACCAATGTCTTGCATTAATTCCGGGTACCTCAAGATCTGCAAGCACAATTATTGGTGGTATGGCCGAGAAACTAACACGTAAAGCTGCTGCGGAATTCTCCTTTTTCCTTGCTTTGCCTATGATGTTTGGCGCTTCTGCCGTAAAGCTTTTAAAGTTCTTTAAAGAAGGTAACACCTTCACGGGAGAAGAACTTAATTTGCTTATTATCGGAAATCTAATTGGTTTCGTTGTTGCAATCGTCGCCATTAAGTCTTTTATCGGCTTTTTAACCAAATATGGTTTTAAAGCATTTGGTTGGTACCGAATCATCGTTGGTGTAATTATTCTTGCCCTCCTACTTTCGGGTCATAGTTTACAAATTATCTAAAATCTTTGGATGGAAAATATAGAGGTTAGTGAAAACTCAGCAAAGTTCAACTTTGCTGAAGGAGAAATGTTGTTGATCGATAAACCTTTAACATGGACAAGTTTTGACGTTGTTGGTAAAGTTAGAAACTCAATCAAGCCATTAAAATTAAAAGTCGGTCATGCAGGGACTTTAGATCCACTGGCAACGGGGCTACTCATTGTATGCACTGGAAAACTAACAAAAAAAATAGACAGCTACCAAGCTGAGGACAAAGAATACACGGGTTCGATCACCTTAGGAGCGACGACGCCTTCTTACGATCTGGAAACAGAAATTGACCAAACCTTTTCAATCGATCACATCACGGAGGACATGATCTTCGAAGCAGCAAAATCCTTTGAAGGCGATATTCAGCAATTTCCCCCTGCCCATTCAGCCATAAAAATTAATGGCGAACGTGTCTATGAAAAGGCCCGTCGTGGCGAGGAGGTTGAAATAAAGTCCCGCCAGGTACGTATCAATAGCTTTATCATTGAAAGAATCGAGCTCCCCAACGTATATTTTCGTATATCCTGTTCAAAAGGAACTTACATCAGATCGTTGGCCTACGATTTTGGAAAATTCTTACAGAGTGGATCACATCTGAGTTCCTTGCGACGCACCAAAAGTGGAGATTATCGCGTAGAAAATGCTTGGAACCTTGAACAACTTATCGCTGAAATAAAACGTCATAAAGAAATCATTAAATAACTTTACCGTCCCATTTTATTGATTCTTTATCTTATTTTTGCAAAAACTCCTATAAATGAAAATCTACAGAAGTTTAGATGATTTCTCACCAGTTGAAAATGCAGTTGTAACCATCGGTACTTTCGATGGAGTTCATATTGGCCATCAAAAAATATTGGCTCACCTAAAGGAAGCAGCTCATAAAATTAATGGTGAGACAATTTTGCTTACTTTTTTTCCACATCCACGATTGATTATCAATCCAGACGATGATAGTTTACGCCTGATCAACGATATCGAAGAAAAGGTCAGTCAATTAAGCAAAGTGGGAATTGACCACTTAATTATCATTCCTTTTTCCCGTGATTTTTCCAATCAGACTCCGGAAGAATATATTAGCAATGTTCTTGTTGGCAAATTGGGCACAAAAAAGATTGTGATAGGCTATGATCACCATTTTGGCAAAGATCGAAAGGGTTCGATGGGCGATTTGGAGCAGTTTGCATCTATATTTGACTATAGCGTTGACGAAATTCCGGAGCAAGACATCAATGATATTGCAGTGTCCTCCACGCGCGTACGTGAAGCGCTTATAAAAGGCGATATAAGAACGGCTAATCTCTATTTAGGTTATCCTTTTGAATTAACGGGAACGGTGATTAGAGGCGACCAAATTGGTCGTACCATCGGATTTCCAACAGCCAACCTTCAGGTTCACGAACCTCATAAACTAATACCAGCCTATGGTATTTATGCTGTTGAGGTATACATCTATAATCATATCCAAAACATCACTACGGGAGAGTATAAAGAGGAAAGTCCAGTATCCATCGCGAAAGGCATGGGCTATATAGGAACCAGGCCCACTGTCGATGGCATGAATCGGGCTATTGAAATCAGCCTATTCGATTTCGATCAGGATATTTATGGCAAGACACTCCGCGTAAAGTTCCTTCATTTTATCCGACACGATGAACGATTTGACTCACTTGAAGAAATGAAAGCTCAGATCAAAGCAGACGAAGTCGAAATCAGAAGTCTTATTGGTTAGAACAAGTCTGTTAGCTATAAAACAAAAAAGCGGGAATTCCCGCTTTTTTGTTTTATAGCTATTTTTTCTCTTCCTTGCAAAAGAAGATATTATTTAATAAACGCCTCTATACCCAATCTGTAGCTATCCAGGCCAAAACCACATATCACCCCTCTACAATTCTTTGCGAGGAACGAATGATGACGAAATTCCTCTCTTTGATGGACATTGCTTATGTGAACTTCAATAACAGGTGTTGTGATTGCTGCGATTGCATCCCCAATCGCAACTGAAGTGTGAGTATACGCTCCGGCATTCAACACAATTCCATCAAATTCAAAACCGACTTCGTGTATCTTATCGATTAATCCTCCTTCAGAATTGCTTTGAAAATAGGCTAATTCCACTGTTTCAAATTGTTGTTTTAGTTCTTCAAAATAGCTCAGGAAGTCCTGGCTACCATAAATTGATTTCTCCCTTACACCCAACAAATTTAAATTTGGGCCATTCAGTACGAGGATTTTTTTCATTGGAATAACATTAGTTTTGTGCTGGTCCATTGGCTAACTAAGCGAACCCATGCCATTTTCTGTTTAAGCAAATCGTTTTTAAGCCCTAACACATCATAAGAAGGGATCGTCCACGATCGGATATTTATTCTAATTGTATCCAAGCGTCTCCCCAAATTGTCAATTTGTGCTAAAACTAAATTTAAAAATAAACTATATTGGTTTTACAGCATTTTTCGCCAAATCAATATAGTTTATTTTAATTATAGATCGGTTTATAAAAATTTCTATAAATCGTTATAAATTGCCCGGAAACTTGAACGAAGTCCAAATGACACTACGCCAGATTTATTGACTACAGGTGTTTCATATTGTGCTTTTGCGTAACGTTGGGTATAACCAAGTTCCAAACGAAGGTTATACTTGGGATTAAGCACGTAGGCAGCCTTAGCATCCGCATAATAGATATTATTCTTTATACCTTGTGCAATATGATTTCCATATAGATTTGGTATTGTATTATAGGATTGGAAGATGTTACCGCCCATATTACTTCCATCAGGCAGATCAAGTCCATTTTGGGTAAACATACCCTGTAACGAAAAGTCCCATCTATCCCATGCATAATTCACAAGGCCAACAAGCTCTCTAAAGTTTGCCCCTTTCGGATGAGCCAATGGCTCGGCATTGTTACTATAGTTTGAATACGACTTAAAGTGTGCGTAAGTATATGGTCTGGCTGTATTATACTCGGCTAAAAAGTTCAGGTTTTTCACACCAAACATATCATATCCCCTGACACCAAGTTGTGCTCCCCATTTGTTATGCGCATATCCATTCCCAGCAAAAAACTCTTTCGCGGTAAACTCCCCCAATAAGAACTGACCATATGCCGTCAAATTATAGGGTAGTTTATATTTGGAAGTTAACCCCAAAAACATTTTGTCCGGCGAAGTACGATTATTATTTTCAACAGGTCGGATAAAGATAATAGGACTAATATAACTGAAATCAAAACCTCTTTTTCCAGCTTCATCCTGCGCAGCCCAAACAACAGACTGAAAAAATCCTATCGATAATTTATTGGTCACATTCCAATCCAAATATTGAAAAGCCCCCCATTTTTTACCATCCCCCAAACGTGTATTATTCTGCCCTTCCATAGGAGTTGTACCAGTCAAATCCTGTCTCGGATGCGTCGGATCATTCATGTAGGCCCAGATCGACGTATATTGAACGTTTCCTATCGTGCCCGTCAATTTCAAATGTGCATAGTTTGAAGAAAAATCCGATAACAGCATGGATCTATACCCATCGCCAATAAAGTTCTTGTCATAGGCCAACGTCGCTTGAATATACTTATGTGCGTCATAGGTCATACTGGCTGTCGCATACATCCAGTCCATTTTATTTTTGGACTGAAATTTTGTATTCCCTTGACCAGGGATAACTTTATTGGCAACGATATAGTCATCCAAATATTTGGGAAATACCGCCTGACTCTCAAATGCGGAAGTATTGAATGTAAATTTATTACCCACGTTCAATCCCACCTGAAATCCTCTGCTATTCATCCATGTCCGACGCTTGTCGCCTAACATATCCTTTCCAATATAAAGATCCGGTAAAAAATCAGCATAGAATGTATAATCTTCTTTCTCAACCTGCACCAGATGTTCATTAAAAATCTTACGCATAAACCAATTGGACGAAGAAACAGGCCTATTGGATTGGATTGAATCAAACTTGGCTAACAATAAAGAGTCTTTGATGACGAATGGTTTAGCAGCAGTGTGCATCCTCGTCTCAGTAGAATAAACCGCATCGTTCATTTTTTGATAAAAATGATACGAATAAGGCTGACTCTTGATCTGGGCAAAACCGCCGAAGGAAATACCTACCCCCATGCTTGCCAGCACAATTCGGAGTAAATTATTATTTTTTGTTATATTAAGCCTCATAAAATTATTTCAAAGATTATTTTTTCTAGCAAAATGCATTCCTAAACGCAAATTAACCGAATAAAAATGACTTTATTCCTATGTTCAGTCAATTTTATAATGCTAAATCGTATTTGCTATTCCTTTTATTCAAAAATATTTATATCTTGCATTTTAGTAAATAACCTTATAACATAAAAATCAGTCCTAGCAAGCATGAAACGCAGAACATTTATCCAAAACGCAAGCCTGTTAACCGCGGGTGCACTTACAAGCAAATTTTCATTTGCTCAAGAACATTCTTTTCCCACTGTACGAACAAGTAAAGAGAAAAGACTTTTCTCGAGCAAGGTCATCGAAGATGCAATTGTAGAATTTCAGAAAAATGTTAAAAATAAGGAACTGGCTTGGTTATTTAACAACTGCTTTCCTAATACCTTAGATACTACGGTATTTCCCTATGTTCAAAACGGAAGAAATTATACCTATGTAATTACAGGGGATATTGATGCCATGTGGTTGCGTGACAGCAGTGCACAGGTATGGCCATACCTTCCTTTTATGAAAAAGGACAAAAAACTACAGGATCTTATTGTTGGCTTAATCCAAAAGCAGAGTAAATGCATCAATATTGATCCCTATGCCAATGCATTTTATAACGATCCGACCAAAAAAGGCGAATGGTTCAGTGATCACACAAATATGAAACCTGGAATCCATGAACGAAAATGGGAAATCGATTCATTGTGTTATCCAATTCGATTAGCTTATCATTATTGGAAAGAAACGAATGACAATAGCCCGTTTAATGAAGAATGGTTAGAAGCGCAACATAAAATATATCAGACTTTTGTTGAGCAACAGCGTAAAGATAGTCTAGGCCCGTACAAATTTGAACGTACAACCTCCAGAGGCTCCGATACATTACAAGTAGATGGCTACGGATATCCTGTAAATCCAGTTGGTTTGATCTGCTCCAGTTTTCGACCGTCAGACGATTCTACCATTTTCTCCTTTCTTATTCCATCCAATTTATTTGCGATCGTTAGCCTTAGACAATCTGCCGAAATTTTGAAAAAGGTTAAAAATGAACATGAACTAGCTGTCAAAATGGAAGCTCTTGCGAATGAGGTCGAAACAGCAGTCAATACATATGGTATCATCGACCATCCGACAATAGGCCGGATATATGCCTTTGAAGTAGACGGTTTTTCGAGCCATCTTATGATGGATGATGCAAATATTCCGAGCTTATTGGCTCTACCTTATTTAGGGGCTGTCGATCTAAATAACGAAGTTTATCAACGTACACGTAACTTTGTTTTGTCTGATAAAAATCCATTCTTTTTTAAGGGAACAGCAGCGGAAGGCATTGGCGGACCTCACATAGGAAGAGATATGATCTGGCCGATGTCCATTATTATGCGAGCACAAACTTCGACAAATGATGATGAGATTCGCAATTGCATCAAAACGCTGGTCAATACGCATGGCGGAACTGGATTTATGCATGAGTCTTTTCATAAAAACGATCCTAAAAAATTCACAAGACATTGGTTTGCTTGGACAAATACATTATTTGGCGAATTAATTTGGAAAATATACAAAGAGAAACCATCTTTGCTTCAATAAAGCTGAAACTTGTAACACAATGTTATAAGTGGAAGAACTTATAACATTGTGTTATGGATAATTTATCAAAACCAGGTCCGATTGGCATTTTTGATTCCGGTTACGGAGGACTCTCCGTATTTAAGGAAATTCAACATCTTTTACCTCAGTACGATTATATCTATTTAGGGGACAATGCTCGGGTCCCTTATGGGACACGTTCTTTTGAAACCGTTTATAACTATACCAAACAATGTGTTTTTAAACTTTTTGATCTAGGCTGTAACCTTGTTATTCTGGCATGTAATACAGCTTCAGCAAAAGCATTAAGAACCATACAACAACATGATCTACCGCCGGGAAAGAGAGTCCTCGGCGTCATCAGACCCACTACCGAAATTGTACACAATTTTACGAAAACTAATAAGATCGGGATTTTAGCTACTACGGGAACGGTAAAATCTGAATCCTATAAAATAGAAATACATAAATTTAATCCAGAAATAGAAGTTTTTCAACATGACTGTCCTTTTTGGGTCCCTTTAGTAGAAAATAACGAAATCAATACAGAAGGCGCTCATTACTTTGTAGAAAAAGATATACGGGAACTTTTACAACAGTCCGATCAGATCGACGCTATTGTGCTTGCCTGTACCCACTATCCATTATTGCTGCCCGTAATCAAAAAATATACACCAAGCAATATCAATATCATTTCTCAGGGTCCAATTGTTGCAAATAGCTTAAGGGACTATCTCCATCGTCATCAGGAGATTGAAACTATTTGTTCCCAAAATGGACAATTGGCCTTCTATACGACAGATGATCCAAGAGACTTTGAAAGTAAAGCAAAAATATTTTTTGGAAAGCCAATAGCCGCAAGCCACATCAGTGTTTAACAAATAAAAGGCAATGATTTTTAAAACTTTTACTTCCTGGTCTTCGTTATGTTGATAAAAAGGCTAGTACAATGAAAAAGAACTTTATAACCATTGCTTACAATCAGGATACACAACATTGTGAATCCAAAGGATTTTCAAGTATTCAGGAAAGTGCAGATTATTTTAAAACTTTCGAGACATCTGCCCAGCCTAACTATGTACCGGTGTGTATCTACAATTTAAACACAAATACGATTCTAGATATAAGTGATTATTATGTAAACAAGGAAACTGAACTCCACCGAATCGTAAAACACTGCCTGGCGGAAAAATAACTCTTTTAATATTTAAAATCTATTGGCTGGCTAGCATCCTCCCTTTCTCATTAATAGAGTTATATATTTATATTATTACATTCTGTAAAATAATATTTCATTAATTTTTAATATCTTCAAGCAGATAATCAGACCAAAAAACAAGTCACAGATAATGAAAACCAAACTGACAATAAGCCTCTTAACAGTATCTTTAGGATTAACCGCATGTAATTCCAACCATGCAAATTCAAATTCGAGTTCGGATAGCAGTTCAAATACTGCAACTGATACAACAAGTTACCCTCCGGTAGAAACACAGAAGGCAAACACAAGTTATAAACCAGCATTTGCCGGACAAACGAGAATTCAGGGTGCAAAGACAAGCACGCCGTTCGAAGGTAAAGTAATTGCTGAGGGATTAAAATCTCCGTGGGGCATAACTGCGCTGCCTGATGGCCGATTATTAATCTCAGAAAAAGAGGGGAATTTTCGCATTGCAACGGCGGACGGTAAATTAAGTGACCCAATAAAAGGTTTACCTCAAGTCAATAGCAGTGGGCAAGGTGGACTTCTGGGGTTACGTCTTGATCCAAAATTCGAATCAAACCGTATGATTTATTGGGTTTTCTCTGATAATACCGCTGCTGGGACGTTGACGGCTGTTGCAAAAGGAAAACTGTCTGCAGACGAGAAATCGATAGAAAGTGCTAAGGTGATCTATCAAGCTACTCCGGCTCATAAAGGGAATCTGCATTATGGTGGTCGTATTATCTTTGATAAAGAAGGAAATATTATTTTGAGTACGGGTGAAAGATCTGATTTGGTTACAAGACCATTGGCACAAGATCTGAATGCAGCATTGGGCAAGATCTTACGCATCACCACTGAGGGACAGCCTGCTCCAGGAAATCCATTTATAGGCAAGCCAAATGTCCGTCCGGAAATTTACAGTTATGGACACCGCAATCCTCAAGGGCTTGCCTTAAATCCGGAAACCGGCGATCTTTGGGAAACCGAATTTGGTCCACGGGGCGGCGACGAGCTGAACAGAATTGAAGCTGGCAAGAATTATGGATGGCCAACGATTACGTATGGTATAGAGTATAAAGGCGATAAAGTTGGTGCGGGTATACAACAAAAAGACGGTCTGGAACAACCTGTCTATTATTGGGATCCGGTCCTCTCTCCTAGTGGAATTACATTCTATACCGGACAGAATATTCCAGAATGGAAGAATAATCTCTTTATTTGCGGTTTGAGCAGCATGCACATTGCCAGAATTATACTGAAGGATAACAAGGTGGTTGGAGAAGAGCGTCTATTAGGTAGTGAAGGACAACGATTTAGAGATATCACGCAGGGAAAAGATGGCGCGCTGTACGCTATCACAGATATCGGAAAATTATATAAAATTGATAAAAAATAAATTCCTTGATTCGACGCAGCCCCTCTCAAATGGGCTGCGTTTTATTTTGACTTGGCCCTCAAAAACACACTTTCAACTACTTTTATTGACCTTATTTTCTATATTTCTTTTCGAACATGACAAATATCATAGTTTGGCTCGATTATTGATCATCTATTAGCGAATCAATAAATTATTATATGGTAAAAAAAGAAAAAATGAAAAAATTATTAGAAATTAATCCCTTGTCATTCTATATGACCAACTGGGGATTCGTAAACAACACCGCCCCAAAAAGAACGCGCAAAACCTGCCAATCTTCTCCCAAAAATTAAGCGTTCTTGCTTAAACAATTCAATTAAAATTTATTAAAATCATCTGCTGATATCCTCCATACGGATATTAAGTAAGAGATTTATTTCTTTTACTAAATCCGTATGGAAAGACATTAAGCTATGCGAAAAAATAGGCCAATAAGATCACGATAATAATACAAGCAATCATAATGTATTTATTCAATTGGCTATTTTTCTCTCCTTCGTCACTTTTATAGTGATAATCTCGTTTGTTGGGCAAATTCATAAGCTTGTTTTTATTCATGATGAAGTTACGGACTTTTTTCCATATTATTCGTGATGATAAGGCTCCCCCTTCATGATGGAAAAAGCACGATAAAGCTGCTCTGTAAAAAACAAACGAATCATTTGGTGCGAAAACGTCATCTTCGATAAAGCGATTTTTGATTTTGCCCGATCGTAAATCTTTTGGTCAAACCCATAGGGGCCTCCTATAATAAATACCAAATGCTGAACACTTTGTACCATCATTTTTTCCAAATAAGCTGAAAACTCCATGGAGCGAAATTCTTTTCCATGTTCGTCTAGCAGAACTACTAGATCTTGTGGTTGTAGCTGTTTCAAAATCAGCAAAGCCTCTTTATCTTTTTGCTGTTCAGCAGAAAGATTCTTGACATTCTTGATATCGGGAATAACGACAATACTGAAGTTCACATAAAACTTTAATCGCTTAATGTACTTTTCAATACCTTCAATTAGGTATTTGTCATCCGTCTTACCTATACAAAGTAATGTTATTTTCATCGAAATATATTATTTGTTTTTGCCATCAATAGCCAAATAAAAGCTAACTTGCTCGATCCAAAATAATGAATATCCATTAGCTTCCTGTCATTGTCGAAAAACTGTTCACCAACTTTTGTCTAAGACCTGTTATACTAAGTCTAAAAGCTACCATTCTAATAAACCCAAAGGCGCGCAAAGTTCCGATTTTATTTAAAATAAAAACAATCAAAACGACAAAAAAACATTAACCCCATTTGTTCATTTAGTTTTAAAACATTTATTTTTGCGTACACCCTTAATACATCACGTTGAAAATGGATAATAACCTTGTTTTACTAGCGAAAACAAGCCGGACGCGGTAAACGAAAAAACCGAATTTAAATCATTCGGTTTTTTTCTGTTATTTAGGAATACTTATGTAAAATTAACCACTAAAATGGCGCATCATCAGGCATATCGTTCATTCGGGAGGGCATAGTAATACCTCCACTAAAACCTCCAGCACTAAAATCATCTGCAAAGTTTGGCGACGGATTCAAGGCCGAAGCAGAAAATGTAGCCGGCGCATCACCGAATCCATCTCCACCACCCATACCCGAAAACTCATCTTCTAAATCCACAAACTTCACAAATTTACCCACAAAGCGAAGTGGAACAATTCCGGTCTCACCATTACGGTGTTTTGCAATAATAACTTCACCGACACCGGCAGTAGGACGTCCCTCTTCATCTTCTGTCAAACCATAATATTCAGGTCGATATAAGAAAAGAACCATATCAGCATCCTGTTCAATAGAACCAGACTCCCGCAAATCGGACAACATAGGACGCTTACTATTGCCCGGTCTTGACTCTACTGCACGGCTCAATTGCGACAATGCAAGCACGGGGATATTTAGTTCCTTAGCTACAGACTTCAACGCACGCGAAATACTACCAATCTCTTGTTCCCGGTTACCCCCGCCTTTACCGTCTGCTTTACCGTGCATTAACTGCAAGTAATCGACGATCACCATTTGGATATCGTATTGTGCTTTTAGACGCCTACATTTTGCTCTAAATTCGAACACGTTCAACGCCGGCGTATCATCAATAATAATAGGCGCATCAGTTAATCGACCAATTCTCGAATGTAATTGCTGCCATTCATGATCAGCAAGATTTCCTTTTTTCAATTTCTCTTGCTCAATTTCGGTTTCACCAGCGATTAGACGATTGACGAGCTGAACAGATGACATCTCCAGCGAGAATACGGCGACTGCTTTACCGTGTTCCACAGCGGCATTACGCGCGACAGAAAGTACAAATGCAGTTTTTCCCATCGCTGGACGTGCTGCAATAATAACAAGATCAGAAGGCTGCCAACCTGAAGTCATACGATCCAAGGCTGTTAAACCCGAAGGCACACCTGTTAGACCATCTGTGCGATCCCGGAGCATTTCAAGATTAGAAATCGCCTCACGCATAATATCATCCATCTTTCTTGAATCTCGTCGCAAGTTATTTTGCGCGATATCAAACAAGCTTTTTTCGGCATGATCCAAAAGATCGAAGATATCTGATGTTTCATCATATGAACTATTGATAATTTCGGTAGAAACCTTAATAAGCTCACGCTGAATATATTTTTGAGAAATAATACGGGCATGATACTCAATATTAGCTGCAGAAACCACGCGATCTGTCAATTGCGTAATATAGTAGGCACCGCCGACCATTTCAAGAGCCCCCATCCGTCTAAGTTCCGAGGTAACTGTCAATATATCAATTGGAGAAGTCTTTTGAAAGAGGCCAAAAATCGCTTCAAAGATCTTTTGATGTGATTCTTTGTAAAACGATTCCGGTTTTAGAATATCAATAATTTCACTCAGTGCATTTTTCTCCAGCATCAAAGCCCCCAAAACAGCTTCTTCAAGGTCCACTGCCTGCGGCGGAAGCTTACCCAAACCGCTCACCAAATTATTTAATTTGGTACGACGTTCGCCATAATTACCCCGTTTGTTATTATCCGTGTTATTCGCTTCAAAATTACTGTCGTTCATCATGATATTATATCAGAAATATAGCTTTGCTATCCTTATAAATTTTAGATAGGATAACAAATGTATAAAAAATAAAATTCACCACCATGAGGATTTACAAACAGGGAAATTCGACGATCAGATCCGAACCCCAAAAAGCTTTGATGGACACAGATTTACAGGATTAGTTTTCAACACCTACTGTTGAAAAGATGTTGAAAATAAAAATTCACCACTCAAAATCAATACTTTAAAAAATGTTAATAACTTAAACTATTGTGAATAAGCAAAATAGTCAAAAACAAATCAATATCCTCCACTACCATCAAAATAAACTGACTTTGATATGAAAACAAATCCCTTTTTTAGCCGAAAAATATTCATATATTGTATCTTTGTAAAATGACGCACGATTCCTCAACACTAAAGCCCTACAAAGACACCAACGATGGGAAGAAGAAACAGGTAGCAGATATGTTTAACAATATCTCGCATTCCTATGATTTTTTGAACCATTTCATGTCTTTGGGTATTGACATTATATGGCGTAAAAAAGCCATCAATTCCTTAAAGTCCATAAAACCGCAACTGATGTTGGATGTAGCGACAGGAACTGGTGATTTTGCACTGGAATCAATTAAAATCTTGAATCCAAAAAAGATTATTGGTGTCGATATCTCCCAAGGCATGCTTGAAGTCGCCAAGAAAAAGATTGCAAGCAAGGGATTAGCGAATCAATTTGAAGTTCAGTTAGGAGATTCTGAGCGGCTTCAATTCGAAGATAATACCTTCGACGCAGTTACTGTAGCATTTGGTGTCCGCAATTTTGAAAATCTGGAAAAGGGCTTATCGGATATATACCGCGTATTAAAGCCTGGTGGGAAAGCTGTTATTTTAGAATTTTCTAATCCGAAAAAGTTCCCCATTAAACAATTGTATAATTTTTATTTCAAGTTTATCACACCAACCATTGGAAAATTCTTTTCAAAAGATTCCAGTGCATATGAATATTTACCGGAATCCGTTGCTCAATTTCCGGACGGCCAAAAGTTCGTGGCCATAAACAAAAAAGCTGGTTTTAATGAAACTATTGTTAGACCACAGACGTTTGGCATCTGTACCATCTATATTGCTACAAAATAGGGTGACCGAGGCACTGTTTTTTAGGGAAAATCTGATTAAATTTTAAATACCAACTAGTTACAATATATGACTAAAACAGTTTTTATTACAGGAGCAAGTTCCGGCATCGGTCAGGCTTGTGCCGAAGTTTTAGCGAAAGAGGGGTATAATCTTTTACTTTGCGCGCGCAGGTTAAACCGTTTAGAAACATTAAGAGATACACTACTTGCGGCCTACCCGACTATTCAGATCCATATATTTGAGCTCGATGTCCGAGATGCTGAGCAAGTTGCAAACCAAATTGAAGGTTTGCCCCCCGAATGGAAAAAAATAAATATTCTCATCAACAATGCCGGGTTGAGTCAGGGATTAGATCCTATTCAAGATGGTGATATCGGCGATTGGGACAGAATGATTGATACCAATATCAAAGGCTTATTGTATGTAAGTAAAGCTGTGATACCGCTTATGGATACCGACAACGGCGCTCATATCGTTAATTTAGGATCTATTGCAGGGAAAGAGGTGTATCCGAATGGAAATGTATACTGTGCGACCAAACATGCTGTCGACGCATTGACTAAAGCGATGCGTATTGATTTGCTAACGCAAGGCATTAAAGTAACCTCTATTGACCCCGGAATGGTAGAGACTGAGTTTTCGGAAGTTCGTTTTCATGGAGATCGAGAAAGAGCTAAAAATGTTTACAATGGTGTACAACCTCTAACAGGGAAAGATATTGCCGAAACGATTCTTTTCGTCATTACCAGACCTGCACACGTCAATATAAACGATCTCTTAATCATGCCTACAGCACAGGCTACAGGCACACTTGTCAATCGAAAATAATTTAAATATCATGTCATTAGAAATACAAATAAATCAAGACATTAAAGCGGCAATGATCGCAAAAGACACGGCAAAATTACGTGGTTTACGTGCGATTAAAGCAGCTATCCTCTTAGCGAAAACAGAAAAAGGTCATGCAGAAGATCTTAGCCAGGAGGCGGAGATTAAAGTGTTACAAAAACTTGTCAAACAACGTCGCGAATCTGCTGAAATTTATAAGACGCAAAACCGTGAAGATCTGTATGAAATTGAAGTTGAGGAAGAAAAAGTAATCGAGGCTTACCTACCCAAACAGTTAAGCAAAGAAGAAGTTGAAACCATTGTCAAAGCAATTATCGTAGAAACAGGAGCTTCTTCCATTAAAGATATGGGTAAAGTAATGGGCGCGACAAATCAAAAGCTTGCAGGACAAGCTGATGGCAAAACAATTTCTGAAGTCGTTAAAAGTCTTCTCGCATAAAAGTTTTCAAATCATTCGAGTCAAATTAAATCGGGTATGTCTTCCCTGATATATCGATTTAATTTGACTCTTTTTTTTATTTTAATGATGGATTTTCAGTGGAACCTCAAGAAGTTTGACGAACTCAACAATAAAGAACTTTATCGTATCTTAAAGCTTCGAATGGAAGTTTTTGTTTTGGAACAAGAATGCTTATATCCTGAATTGGACGATAAGGACTTTGCTTGTCTCCATCTTTGGGCAGAACACAATGATGATATCATTGCATACACGAGATTAGTTCCCCCTGGTCTCTCCTATTCGCAGGCTTCCATCGGTCGGGTCATTGTCGCTGAGCAAGCTCGCGGAACCGGTTTGAGTCAACAATTAATGATTCATTCCATCGAATCTCTCTATAAAGAATTTGGTGAAGGCGAGATACAGATAGGTGCGCAATTTCATTTAAAATCCTTTTATGAAAAATTAGGGTTTAAACAAATCTCCGAGCCCTACCCTGATTATGGAATCCTTCATATTGATATGATTAAACCCACAATTTAGTAAATTTAGGCATGCAAAACGTTGTCATCATCACAGCCGCTCTATTTGGCGGCCTCGCTATTATCCTAGGTGCATTTGGAGCCCATGCATTCAAAAAAATCCTATCCGCTGAAAAACTGGAATCCTTTGAGGTCGGCGTGCGATATCAAATGTATGCTGCACTAACCCTATTGATTCTAGGATTCAATTTTCGGTTTGAGCTTCAGTCTGAACGAGTGGCATTTTATCTGATCACACTGGGAACTATTTTATTCTCTGTAAGTATATATTTTCTATCGTTTGCTGAATACTGGAAAAAGAATCTAAAGTTTCTTGGCCCAATTACCCCGCTCGGCGGATTGCTTATGATCGCAGGCTGGGTTGCTATTATCATTCGTTTTTTGTAGATTTGAAATAAATATGGCAATGATGTCTGCCCTGAACCGCCCTAATAAGCTGATGACGTCTACTATTTTAGTATAAAACAACAATTTTATATAAAGTGTAGACTTATGGCTATAACACATTCAAATCAAAGCAATCTTCATTTTTTTCTTAAATGGCTTATCTCCTGTAGTGCGATAGGTTTCATTGTCGGATCTGTTTGTGCGTTTTTTCTCTTTTCCCTCAATTGGGTAACGCAGTACCGCGAGGCTCATCCTTGGATAATTTATGGACTTCCCCTAGCAGGATTTGCCATAGCATTGTCCTATAAGTATTGGGGCGATCCATCAAGCAAAGGAAATAACCTGCTGATTGAAGAATACCTTCATCCCCAACGCCGTATTCCGCTTATCATGGCGCCGCTTGTCTTATTCGGAACTTTACTTACACATCTGTTTGGGGGTTCAGCAGGCCGTGAAGGAACTGCTGTACAGATAGGTGGAGCAGTTTCCGATCAGCTTAATCGCTGGTTTGACTTCGATAAAACTGAACGTCGCATCTTAATTTCGATCGGCATCACTGCAGGATTTGCCGCTGTGTTTGGCACCCCGCTCGCCGGAACGATATTCGGCCTGGAAGTCCTACTGATTGGCAAAAAAAGATATTTCGGCACCCTACCCTGTTTATTTACCGCCTATTTTGCGAACTTCAGCTGTCAATTATGGAATATATCACACAGCCATTATCCAATTCATGATGTTATTCCAATGCTGTCCTTGACCAATATTGGATTTAGCCTCGCCGCAGGTATTCTATTCGGTATTACAGCATGGCTTTTTACATCTGCCAGCGATTTCTTTAGCCTTCAATTCAAACGAATTAAATATCCTCTGCTTAGACCAGTGATTGGCGGTATTATTTTGGTACTTATCATTACGTTATTCCATAGCAGTAACTATATTGGACTTGGTATCCCCATGATTCAGAACGCATTTGTCGATCAGTCGAATTATTATGACTTTATCATCAAATTGCTTTTAACGACTTTCACCCTTTCGGCCGGGTTTAAAGGCGGAGAAGTCACCCCCTTATTTTTTATCGGGGCAACCTTAGGTAGTGCATTAAGCACCATTATTCCACTTCCCGTCAGCCTGCTGGCTGCCATGGGCTTTGTAGCCGTATTTTCAGGCGCTACAAACACCCCGCTCGCCTGTATTGTAATGGGTTATGAATTATTTGGGATTCAACCTATTTTATTTATAGCAATAGCGTGTATAGTCGCTTTTTTATTTTCCGGAAAAAAAGGAATTTATATTGCGCAAAAAGGCGGTTTAAAGGAAAAATTATACCGCAGGCTCAATTTATAAACAAGACAATGCGCTTTCAGCTTCTTTGTCTATCTCCTTGTATTCCATTATGGACTACTTCAAATAAACACAAGATCGGACAAAAAAACATGCAAAAAAGAAGAGTGCAGACCGCAATGAATGGATAGATGATATCTGAACTACAGCAGTTTTCCGTGCAGAAAGAATGCTGCAACAGTAAAATAGATAATCAATCCGGAAACATCCACCAGCGTTGCTACAAACGGCGCTGATGCTGTCGCTGGATCCAATCCAAACCGACGTAGGATAAATGGAATAAACGATCCCGACAAAGTTCCCCATAAAACAATAAACAATAAGGAAACCGCAACCGTAAAGCCAATTGAAATCCAATAAGGACCATAGTCATATAGACCAAGAAAATGCCAGGCCAATATCCGTAGAAATCCGATCGAACCTAATATCCCACCTAGGATCAAACCAGAAGAAACTTCGCGCTTCATCACGTACCACCAATCTTTAAGCTTTAACTCACCTAACGCCATGGCACGAATAATTAAAGATGCCGCCTGTGACCCCGAATTACCTCCACTGGATATAATTAAAGGAACAAATAAAGCAAGCACAACCGCTTTTTCTAATTCCCCTTCAAAAAAGCCCATTGCTGAGGCGGTAAGCATTTCGCTAAAAAACAGGATGATTAACCAGCCAGCTCTTTTTTGAATCAATTGCAACAAGGGGGTTTTGGTATAAGCCAGATCCAATTCTTCCATCCCTCCAAATCGCTGGATATCTTCTGTATCGCGATCTTCAATTCGGTCCAACACATCATCAAATGTCACAATTCCAACCAACACCCCTGCTTCTGTAACGATAGGCAAAGCACTGCGGTCATATTTTTGAAAAATCTCGAAGGCCTCTTCCATGGGTGTAGAGGCTTTAATCGCGGCAAAATTGTAGTCAATTAAGTCGGAAATCTTAGTAGAAGAATCCGATAGTAGTAATTGACCAATTTTCAAGTCATCGATCAATACGTTTTTCTCATCAACTACATAAATAAAATTGAGCGTTTCAGCTTTCCTTCCAAAAACTTTAATATGCCGAAAGACATCATCAACAGTATAATAAGGACGAACTTGCACATACATTGGTGTCATAAGTCGGGCTATACTATCCTCTTTATATCCGATCAGCTCCAAAGCCATTTGCTTCTCGCGCTCATTCAATAGATTGATCAGATATTTAATCAGATCATCCGGCAATTCCGACAATAATTCATTCCGGGTATCCGGCTTCAAATTATTCAGCAATTCGGACAGCTCATGCTCCGTCATGGATTTGATCAACGTATATTGAACATCCATTTCAAAAAAAGAAAAGATCTCCAATCTATCCTCCAAAGGATAGTCCATAAACTCTTGATGTTGCTCCCCTTTACTTAAACGCGATATTTCTTCCGCGATATCGGCCGGGTGTAATGCTGAATTTTGTTCCATTGGAAGAAAATTTTAATGGATTTAGCGCAAAAGTAGCTTATTTTGTATTATTTTCAACAATCTGAAAAACTATTTTTTCCAATGGGAATTAGGGCCAGCTTTTCATAAAATCGTCTACCACTGCGCTGAACGGTCCATTTGACGTTCCTTGACCATTAACTTTACAATAGCTTAAAAATTAATTAATCCAGGTGCTAGCTCTACAGGTTCAAGCCCCGCCTTAAACAACCGTGCTTTTAAATCACCTTGCAACAGAATGTTCCCGTCATTTACGTGCAGCCAGCTACCTTCGCGCAAGCCTATAACAGGTTGGCTGTTCAATTGATGAAATTCCTGAATTCGCGTTTCCCTCGTCTCTCCTTTATGTGTAGAATTTGGATCTGGATCCAAATAATGTGGATTGATATTAAAAGGTAAGAAACCAAGTGCTTTAAAACTAGGCGGATAAACAATAGGCATATCATTCGTGGTTCCAATTGTTAATCCGGTCAAATTGGACCCCGCGGATGTGCCCACATATGGAATCCCCTTTGCTACTTGTACGCGCAGTTGCGGAACCAAATCCAGATCATACAGCGTTTTTAAGAGTAAAAATGTATTTCCTCCACCAATAAAAATAGCTTTAGCATCCTGAATAGCCTTCTTCATATTGTCAAACTCATGGAGCCCCCTAACCGTCACGCCCTCATCTTTCAGGGCATCTTGTACCTTAGCGGTATAAGCATCAAAGGAAATTCCTGAAGGTCTCGCAAAAGGGACAAACAGCAATTCGTCTGACTGAATAAATTCGACAAAATCGTGCTTAATATAAGCTAAAAACTCACTCCCATGGATCGTGCTTGTACTTACGACCAATAACTTGTACGCTGGATTAATCTTCATCTTCTATCGTTAAAACATTAAATAAAAAGTACCTTTGGCTTTATTAATTGCGAGGCCAAAGGTACAGTTTTCGTTCCTTACTATAGGCTATTTCTTATCAGCAGTCTTTTTTTCTGCACCCAATCTTTTATTTTCTTGCAGTGCCTTATGTAAAAGATATTCTATCTGCCCATTAACACTTCTAAACTCATCTGCAGCCCATTTTTCCAATGCTTTGTACATTTGGTCGTCTAAGCGTAGCATAAAGTTTTTCTTATCCGCCATTTCATTTCGTTTATTGGTACAACGTACCTGTATTTACAATTGGTGTCGCTGCTTTCTCTCCACAGAGTACAACCATTAAATTGCTGACCATTGCTGCTTTTTTCTCGTTATCCAGCTCTACAATATCTTTTTCAGACAGCTTTTTTAGTGCCATTTCAACCATACCTACAGCTCCATCTACAATCTTTGAGCGCGCAGCGACAATTGCAGCGGCTTGCTGTCTTTGAAGCATCGCACCCGCGATTTCTGACGCGTAGGCCAAATGGCTGATTCTTGCTTCCTTAATAATAACGCCAGCTGGCGCCAAACGATCCGACAATTCTTGTTCAAGAATATGATTTACGGTATCCCCACCTTCACGCAAGGTGATCTCCGCTCCTTCATCTTCCAAGTTATCGTAAGGAAAGCTTCCGGCCAAATGTCTTACTGCTGCTTCACTCTGCGTGCGTACATAAGATGTGTAGTTACTGACATCATAAGCAGCTTTATACGTGTCACCCACTTGCCACACGATCACTGCCCCAATCTCAATTGGGTTTCCCATCTTGTCATTTACTTTCAGTGTCTGTCCCTGTAAGTTATCCGAACGAAGACTTACTTTAATCGTTGAATACAACGGATTGACAAAAAACAATCCATTTTCCTTAACGGTACCTACATATTTTCCGAAGAAATTCAGCACACGTGAATGATTTGGATTAATAATCATCAATCCCTTTAAAATAAAAAAAGTAGCAATCATTAATACCACTCCCAATACAACATACAGCGAACTTTCTTCTACGCTCGCAAATGAAAATATAGCTGCCACAAACGAGAAAACAGCTATCAATAAAGCTAAATAGCCTGACATTGGTTTAATTAGTTTTTCCATAATTGTTAATATATATTTGATATCATTTTAATATCATAAATATACTACAATAATTTTCATATTTCAAAGGAAAATTTAAAATTGCTATTTTTGATCATGCGCAAAAAATCCTTTCTACCCTTAGTCAATTCGACGACAGAAATACTCATCCTTGGCTCGTTGCCCGGAGATAAATCTCTGGCAGAAAATGAATATTATGCACATCCACAAAATCGCTTTTGGAAAGTAATCACCAATTTGTTCAATGCACCGGAACAAACAAATTATACGGAGAAGATAGATTTATTACTCAAAAACAACATTGGTCTTTGGGATGTTTGTGCAGAAGCCTCTCGTCCCGGCAGTATGGATTTAGCCATACAAAATGAAGTTCCGAATCCGATTGACGAGCTGCTGCAAACCTTTCCCACAATCACACAAATTATTTTTAACGGACAAAAAGCGTACAGTTTGTATTTAAAGCATTTCAACAAACGAGAAGACATTATGTACAGATGCTTACCCAGCACAAGTCCGGCCAATGCGAAAAGTAATCTCGAAAATCTAATTCAACATTGGCGCATAATAATAAGTGATTAAATTACACGAATTAGGTTCTTTAATTCAGTCCTATTGCTTATTTTTGCCCTAAGATGTCAGATTTAAAATACAATCAACGAGGCGTATCCGCAGGGAAAGAGGATGTGCACAATGCGATAAAAAATATAGATAAGGGTCTGTTTCCCAAAGCATTTTGCAAAATAATTCCAGATATTTTGGGTGGAGATCCAGACTGGTGTAATATTATGCATGCGGATGGTGCTGGTACCAAATCTTCATTGGCTTATGTATACTGGAAGGAAACCGGTGATATTTCAGTGTGGAAAGGTATAGCACAGGATTCAATTATCATGAATATTGACGACTTGCTTTGCGTGGGAGCCATCGATAACATTCTTTTATCCTCAACGATTGGCAGAAATAAAAATCTTATTCCTGGAGAGGTGATCGCAGAAATCATCAATGGCACAGAAGAGATTCTATCTGAACTTCGGGATTTGGGAATTGGCATCTATTCTACAGGAGGTGAAACGGCCGACGTTGGCGACCTTGTTCGCACCATCATTGTTGATAGTACGGTGACCTGTCGTATGAAACGTGAAGACGTCATTTCAAATCATCGCATCAAAGGTGGCAATGTAATTGTTGGATTGGCATCGAATGGAAAAGCAACCTATGAACAGACGTACAATGGCGGAATGGGTTCCAATGGACTAACTTCTGCACGTCATGATGTATTTAACAAAAAAGTAGCTGAAAAATATCCTGAAGCGTATGATCCAGCTGTTCCTTACGAACTAGTTTTCGCTGGAAGCCAGGACCTCACCAATGAAATCGAAGTTGAAACAGGAGAAAAAATAACTGCGGGTAAGCTTGTTCTTTCGGCGACGCGTACTTATGCGCCTGTTATCAAACAAATACTGGACAAGTATCGTTCACAAATCGACGGAATGGTGCATTGCTCAGGTGGAGCGCAAACAAAGGTTTTACACTTCGTTGATAATGTGCATGTCATCAAAGATAATCTTTTCCCGATCCCACCTCTTTTTGAATTAATACAGAAAGAATCCAATACAGACTGGAAAGAAATGTACAAAGTATTTAATATGGGACATCGTATGGAATTATATGTACCGGAGTCAATTGCATCGGATATCATTGCTATTTCAGAGTCGTTTGGCATTCCGGCTCAAATCATAGGTCGCGTGGAAGAATCTACTGCTAAAAAAGTTACTATAACCTCTCCTTACGGAGAATTTATCTACGAATAAAAGATTTTCATCCCTGTCCCCTGCTTATACAGGCGACAGGGCTATTTTTTCAATTTGGTATAAATGAAAGAGAAACTTCTTGTGGGCTGGAAAGAGACCCTTGATTTACCTGAATTGGGAATATATGGTATAGAAGCAAAAGTCGATACCGGTGCTGCTTCATCGGTACTACATTGCAATTCGTACGAGATCGTTAAGGAAGATGGTCAGGATTGGATTATCTGTGAACTTATAACAAATTTTGGGACAAAAGAAACAAAAACACTGAAGTTAAAACTCTATAGGACAAAACTCGTGAAAAGTTCTTTTGGCCAAGAAGAAAAGCGTTACTATATCCGCACAACAGCAACATTATATAACCAGGTATTTAGCATTAAGATCTCCTTTAGAAATAGATCACAAATGACCTATCCTATGCTGTTGGGTAAAAATTTCTTAAACAAAAGATTTTTGGTCGATGTTTCCAAAGAAAATCTGTCGACGAAGACCCTGGTAAAATAAAACAATTAGCCAAGCTATTTTGTTATCTTAGCACAAAATATATTCAATATACAAATCGTGAAAATTGCCGTATTATCGACAGTAAAGAGTTTATACTCAACTCGTCGTCTCGTAGAAGCCGCACAACAAAGAGGACACGAATGTGTTGTCATCGATCACAGCAAATGTTATGTAGGCATTCAACAAGGTAAACCCAGTATTCATTATAAAGGACAGGATCTCAGTGATATTGATGCCATTATTCCCCGGATAGGAGCATCAGTAACATTCTATGGATCTGCTATCGTTAGACAATTTGAGGTGATGGATGTCATTTCCGCGAATCCCAGTCAAGCCATTACGCGTTCCCGAGACAAATTGAGATGCCTACAGATTTTATCCGGGGCAGGTATCGGACTCCCGATTACAGGATTTGCACGCACAGCCTCCGATGTGGACGATCTCATCAGTATGGTAGGTGGAGCTCCTTTAGTCATTAAACTACTCGAGGGAACCCAAGGTATCGGTGTTGTACTTGCCGAAACCAAAAAAGCGGCCTCTTCTGTTATAGAAGCGTTCTACGGCCTGGGCAATAACATCCTGATCCAAGAGTTCATCAAAGAGTCTAAAGGCTCTGATATTCGTGCATTCGTGGTTGACGGCAAAGTTGTTGGAGCGATGAAACGCACGGCGAAAGAGGGTGAGTTTAGATCAAATATCCATCGGGGTGGCACCGCTCAGATTATCCGGTTAAGTAAAGCTGAAAGAGAAACAGCAATTGCGGCTGCGGCACAGCTAGGACTTACGGTTTGTGGTGTAGATATGATTCCTTCTGACAGAGGCCCTTTAGTACTGGAAGTAAACTCATCTCCTGGTTTGGAAGGCATCGAGAAAGCGACAAAAAAAGATATTGCCTCAGAAATTATACAATATATTGAGAGACAATATGAAGCAAAGCAAGCTCAAATGCCTAAAGTCGTTAAGAAAAAGAAAAAAAGAGAAAGTAAATTATAAAATTACCGGATTAGCAACTAAAAGGGTTGTTCGTATATACGGACAACCCTTTTTAGTTGCTAGATAACCTAGACTCAACTAAAGCCGAATTTCCAATACTCCTTAAATTCGCCTACCGTTGCTTCCAATTTTTACTTATCTTAGGCTAAATTATGAATTAATGAAAAGATTTAGCCATCTTCTATTTGCCTTTGTACTCGTACTAGCTGCATTTTCCTGGTCTTTTAGCCAAACAACTATCCAAAAGACGGCATCGCCAACTTGGCTCCGGCCCACTACAAAAAAGGCCATAAAGCCAAATTTGGATGATATTAGTGATGGATATTACTATGAGCTAATCGAACATCAAATAAACTTGGCTACCCAAACAAAATATTATAAGGACATAAAAGTTCTATTTGATCAGACTGGAATCGAAAATCTGGGGCAAATTCAGGTAACCTTTGACCCGCATTTTCAAAAACTTCAACTACATGAGCTAAAGGTTATTCGCAACGGCAAGGATATTAATCTACTACCGCAAGCAAAATTTAAGCTCCTTGCCTCCGAAACAGAGCTTTCGAGATCTATCTACAACGGAAGTCAAATGGCCCATTATGTTTTGGAGGATTTACGTAAAGACGACAAGATTGTATTTGCTTATTCAATAATAGGTGTAAACCCAGTATTTGAACAGAAATTTTTCGACAGCTACTACTTACAGGGATATGAACCTACAGGTCTGGTCCATCTCAACTATATTGTACCCAATGGTCGCAAACTTCAGTTTAAGAGTTTCAATGGCGCTCCTGAGGTGCAGCAACAGTCAACAGGAAATACAACAAATTTCTTCTGGGAGCTGACGGCTGACAAAACGGTTCAATACGAAGATTATAGCCCGTCATGGTACAGCCCTTTAAAATATATCCAATGCACGGAATTCAATACCTGGCAGGAAGTTGATCAATGGAACCGTAAAATTAATCCCATCCCGCAAATAGCAACGACAAGTACACTGCAAACCTTCGTCAACCAACTTTGGAAAGAGTCCAAAGGACAGCCCTATACATACCTGAAAAAAGCCTGCGACTTTGTACAAAATGAGATACGTTATATGGGTATTGAGATGGGAGAATATTCGCACCGGGCAAATGTTCCAGAAAAAGTATTTTCCCAGCGCTACGGCGATTGCAAGGATAAATCAATGCTGCTGGCTACAATGCTCAAAAACAAGAATATTGATGTAGGACTCGTATTAGCCAATACCTATAAGAATAGAGGCCTGCAGGAAGAGCTCCCCTCGCCCTATGCTTTCAACCATATGGTTATTGAAGTTAATATTGGTGGACGTTCCCAATATATTGACCCCACCATAACTCAGCAGGGTGGAGATATCAAAAACAGGTATTTCCCAGCTTATGGGAAAGTACTCTCCACCATGGGTAGTGGAAAGCTTACAGACGTACCGCAGCATGTTACCGGCAATATTAAAGTCAAGGAAACCTTGACACTGGAAGGCAAATTTGAGGCTACCCTGGATGTCCACACAACTTATGTTGGAAATGAGGCGGACGATATGCGCAGTTATTTTCAAAGTAGCGCCAAAAATGACATACAGAAGCAATACTTAGAGTATTATACAAAGATCTACCCCAAGATCAATAAAACTGGTCATATACAATACAAAGATGATATGGAGAACAATATTGTGGAGGTCATCGAAAAGTATAAAATAAAGAACATTGGAAAGAAGGAAAGCGGATCTACAAAAAAATATATTCCTTTGTTGGGAACAAATATCAATGAAAAGCTTCCAGAGATTATGGAGGATCGTATTGCTCCCCTAAGCCTTTCTTTTCCAACAGATCTAACCTACGAAATGTATATTGTCAACAAAGGCAAAAAGGAATTTGGTAATTACAGGGACAATAGTTATTTTGACAGGACTGCGTATGTCTTCGGTAAAACACTGGAAGTAAATCAAGATAGTATTAAGCTCTCATACACGTTAAGTTTCCACGAACCCTTTGTCGAACAAAAAGACCTGAAACAGTATTATACAGATTTTGCAGATCGTGATGATATCTTTTATAATGGCTTTTATCTTGACAATGACGGATATGTAACAGATGGGATACCTCGCTTAGGAACCCCTTCTTCAGTCAATGAAATTAATTGGTTTTCATTAATCCTATTCGTTCTTCTGGTGCCAGCCATCATCTGGTATATTGTTAAAAAGTATAATAAAACCAGAGCTTTTATCATCAAACCTTATGACGAGATCTATCACGATCAGATCGGCGGATGGATGATCGTGCTGCTTATTGTACTATTTATAAATATAGTGACCCTATCCGGTATATTTTTCTTCCAGCAGTCCTTCTTTAATTTAAATACTTGGCAGGCGGCAGATCAGCTGGAAGGTGTTTCCCCCTTTTTATACAGAACTTTACTATTATTAGAAATAATCGGTAATATATTGGTACTAGCGGGTTTGATTTATAGCTGCATCTTGCTGGTCAAGAAACGCGATATTTTCGCTCAGACCTTCTTTATGGTTGCACTATTTATGGCCGTATTCTGTACTATTGATAGAATTGTATCCCATCTTATGTTCAAAAGTTATTTTGATAAAACAGAAGACTTGTTCACACATTATAAAGATACTATAAAATCAATTTTTTTCTTCTGTATTTGGGGAACTTACGTCTATAAATCGGAACGTGTAAAAGGCACCTGTATTCGGACGTATCAGAACGATGAGATTATTCAGAAGGCTGCGACAGTTCATCCTTTTGATCAAGATTTTCTAAAGCCTTATTCAATTACAAAACAAAGAGAAAACGAAGCTGAGGCGGAATTTCAATCCCAGGGTGATAGAGCCAATAGCAGTCATCCCGAGGATCATCCAGATAAACCATAGTTGCCACCTCGCGTAAAAATGGTTTCGTAAATAATATACGAAACCATTTTTTATGAAAATATGATTTACATTATTTCATCTTCATCACCATATTATCCGCGCCTTCAGTAGACACTTTTACCTGACCAGATTTGTTCTTCGTAGACTTATAATGGACATGGTTTTTGACTCCCTCAATCTGAACGGTCTCTACTGAACCAATATTGACCCTATTGTCTGCTCCCTCTATCGTTACCGTTGCGATGTCATTGCCTGTTACTGTATTCCCCTTCCCCTCAATAATCAATTTGCTCACATTGCCACGAATCACAACTTTATTGTCAGCTCCTTCTATTTGTACGATCTCTCCTCCTTTGGCCTCTATTGTACGGTTATTGTTTACCCCTTCAATCGAGATAACTTTTCCCTGTTGATTAACCACATCGTTCGTTAGAGCCTTGGAAAATGGCTCTTTGGCCGCTATAACCAAGCTTCCGATCAAAAGAAGCGAAAATCCAAATGTAATTGTTCTTAGTTTCATAATGCTCTATTTTCTACAGTTCAACAAAAATCAAACCTAATTTCAGATTTAAAAGGGATATGAGCTGTAATATACTACGTCAATGCCTCAAAAGTATAATTGGGGAATAAGAAATAAAATGAAATACAGCATGTATTGGTTTTACTTGGAACATAACGTCCCAAAAAAGATACAGCATCCGTTACAACAAAAAAAGGAGCCTAACAGGCTCCTTTAATATCTCTAACAAATTGACAGCGGATTAAAAACTCTATTTTACTGCGTCTACAACTGCTTTGAAAGCTTCTGGGTTATTTAAAGCTAAGTCAGCTAAAACCTTACGGTTCAAACCAATATTCTTAGCGTTTAATTTACCGATCAATTGGGAATAAGAAATTCCGTGTTGACGAGCTCCAGCGTTGATACGTTGAATCCATAAAGCTCTAAACTCGCGTTTTTTGGTTTTACGATCGCGGTAAGCGTATTGTAAACCTTTTTCTACTGTATTTTTAGCAATAGTATAAACTTTGCTACGTGATCCAAAGTAACCTTTTGCAAGGCCTAGGATTTTTTTGCGTCTTCTTCTAGAAGCTACTGCGTTAACCGAACGTGGCATATTTTTAAAATTAGTTTGGTAGAAGGTGTCATGTATTTCAATGAACTTACAACCTTGTACCCGGTTAAAAAATTATTATTAATAAAATCGAATAAAACTTATTTACCGATAGCAAGCATACGTTTTACGTTGCCCATATCGCCATCAGATACATAACTTGTTTGTGTTAAGTTACGTTTACGTTTTGTGCTCTTTTTTGTCAAGATGTGGCTTTTGAAAGCGTTTTTTCTTGCAATTTTACCTGTTCCAGTCAATTTGAAACGTTTCTTTGCGCTGGAATTGGTTTTAACTTTTGGCATAATACTTATAAATTTTATATCAATCTGTTAGAATTCTTATTATTTTTTAGGAGCCTTTGGAGCTACTGTTAAAAACATGCGTTTACCTTCTAATTTCGGTAAAAGCTCTACCTTACCGTAATCCTCTAAAGCCTGAGCAAAGCGTAACAACAAGATCTCACCTTGATCCTTGTGTACAATAGCACGACCTTTGAAGTGTACATAAGCACGAACTTTCTCTCCACTTTCTAGAAACTTAATAGCATGTTTCAATTTGAACTCAAAATCATGCTCACCAGAGTTAGGTCCGAAACGGATTTCTTTAATAACAGTCTGTTTTGCATTAGCTTTGATTTCCTTTTGTTTCTTCTTCTGTTCGTAAACAAACTTACTGTAGTCGATAATCTTACAAACCGGCGGTACAGCATTTGGCGAAATCTCCACTAAATCAAGTTCCAACTCATCAGCCAACTCTAACGCTTTGCGCGTAGGGTAAACTCCTTGTTCCACATTATCTCCTACCAAGCGCACCTCCGGTACCTTGATTAACTCATTAATGCGGTGATCTGGTTCTTTCTTTCTCATTGGTGGTCTTGGACCACCGGGTCTTTTTAATGCCAAATGTTTAAAAATTAAACGGTTATTTCCTTAATTAATATATCTCTAAATGCCTCAGCAGTCATTGTTCCCAATTCCACTGAGCCATGTTTACGTACAGAAACTGTGCCATTTTCCACCTCTTTTTCCCCTACAATCAACATATAAGGAAGCTTTTTCACTTCGGCGTCTCTGATTTTTCTGCCCACTTTCTCGTCACGTAAGTCTATCAGTCCGCGAATATCGGAATTATTTAGCGAATTCAAAACATTTTGCGCATATTCTTCGTATTTTTCTGACACTGGCAAGACGATAAATTGCTCAGGTGCAAGCCATAACGGGAATTGTCCCGCACAATGTTCGATCAGTACAGCTACAAAACGCTCCAAAGATCCAAAAGGTGCACGGTGAATCATTACTGGACGATGTTTCATATTATCACTTCCAGTATATTCCAATTCAAAACGCTCAGGTAAATTATAATCGACCTGTATTGTACCCAATTGCCACTTCCGTCCTAAAGCATCCTTCACCATAAAGTCTAACTTAGGACCATAGAAAGCCGCCTCTCCATATTCCACGACTGTCGGTAAACCTTTCTCTTCAGCAGCCTCAATAATCGCAGACTCAGCCAAAGCCCAATTTTCGTCAGTACCAATATATTTTGTACGGTTTTCAGGATCACGTAATGACACTTGTGCTGTATAATCATTAAAGCCTAACGCTCCAAATACATAAAGAACCAAGTCTATTACCTTTTTGAATTCATCTTTAACCTGATCAGGACGGCAAAACAAATGTGCATCATCTTGCGTAAACCCACGAACCCTTGTCAAACCGTGAAGCTCACCAGATTGCTCGTAACGATATACAGTACCAAACTCAGCAAAGCGAACCGGTAAGTCCTTATACGAGCGTGGTTTTACTTTATAAATTTCACAATGATGCGGACAGTTCATTGGTTTTAACAAAAACTCTTCTCCTTCGATCGGAGTCTTTATTGGTTGAAATGAATCCGCGCCATATTTCTCATAGTGTCCAGAAGTCACATATAACTGCTTATGCCCGATATGCGGCGTAACAACAGGCTCATACCCAGAGTTTAACTGTGCTTTCTGCAAAAAGTCTATCAGCTTTTGACGTAATGCAGCTCCTTTAGGCAACCAAAGTGGCAAACCTGCACCAACATTTTCAGAAAAAGCAAAAAGTTCCAACTCTTTCCCAAGTTTACGGTGATCGCGTTTTTTCGCCTCTTCTATAAATTTCAAATACTCTGTAAGCTCCGATGCCTTAGGGAACGTAACACCATAAATACGTGTCAACTGTTTGCGAGACTCATCACCCCTCCAGTAAGCACCGGCAACATTAGTCAATTTAATCGCTTTAATAAACCCAGTATTTGGAATATGAGGGCCACGACATAAATCTGTAAATTCCCCTTGCGTGTAGAAAGTAATCTTTCCATCTTCCAAGTCTTTGATTAAATCTAGCTTATACTCATCTCCTTTTTCAGTAAAGTAAGCCAATGCATCCGATTTCGAAACAGCTTTACGTTCAAATGTTTCTTTCCGTTTAGCCAGCTCCAGCATCTTGTCTTCGATGGCTTTAAAGTCATCAGACGAGAATTCACGATCACCAAAATCAACATCGTAGTAAAATCCGGTTTCAATCGCGGGACCAATACCAAATTTAATCCCTGGATACAATGCCTCCAAAGCCTCAGCCAGTAAGTGGGCTGAAGAATGCCAAAAAGTGGATTTACCTTTGGTATCATTCCAGGTTAATAACTTAACAGTAGCATCATTTTCAATAGCACGGGCAGAATCCCACACTTCGCCATTTACTTCGGCAGCAAGAACGTTTCTTGCAAGCCCCTCTGAGATGGATAACGCAATCTCTGCAGCAGTGATTCCTTTTTGATACTCTCTTACGGAACCATCCGGTAGTGTAATTTTAATCATTTACAACTATGATCTTTAAATTGTTAAAAAATAGAAAACATAAAACAACATGTACAATTATGTTATTACACTTACGTTTTCAATAAATAAATTGTGACACAAATTTAGTAAAAATTCTGATAAAATAACAGGTTTTTTGCGCTATTCAACGCATTATTCAGGGCATTTACAGGCTCCCCACCTCTCCACTGTTCAAATACGCCGACTTCATTGGCTTTACACACTTTACATCCTCATCGTTGCAGTTTAAAACGGATTGATAATCTGATCTTATTGACCAACAATATCGCTCTATGGTACCGAGGTACATCCCAACAATTAATGAAAATCAGGTTATATATTAACAGGGTAATTGCAGGGGGTTAACAGGGGTAAATCCCTATTAACCCCCTGTTATACCTCTACAAAAAGAGTGTTGTTTCACTGTTAATAGAAAACATAGTATAGGCTGATAGCATGGTAGCAGTAAACTATGTGCTTTGTTTAAACATGAACCTAAAAACAAAGGGATAAAAGCAGATTATACCAGCTACTATATATAAAAAAATGACAGGGCAGCTACTTAAAAGCAACAGAACAAATTGAGCATCTCATTAATATTTGCTACCTTTGCAGACTGAAATTTTAACTATGTCAAATCAAGTACCAGAAGACGGAACACTATTACCCCTAATGGAAGAATTTTACACGATTCAGGGAGAAGGCTACCATACCGGGACTGCTGCTTATTTCATACGATTGGGTGGTTGCGATGTTGGCTGCCATTGGTGCGATGTAAAGGAAAGCTGGGATGCATCTATCCACCCCCTTACAGCCGCAGATTCGATTATCGAAAATGCAAAGAAATATCCGGCAAAAACTGTTGTCATTACGGGTGGCGAACCGCTTATTTATAATTTGGATTACCTAACAAAAGGGCTTCATGAGGCAGGGATTAAAACGTTTATTGAAACCTCTGGTGCATATCCTCTGAGTGGTGAATGGGACTGGATATGTTTATCTCCAAAAAAATTCAAAGCACCACGCAAAGATGTGTTAGAAGCTGCTGGTGAACTTAAAGTTATCGTTTTCAATAAAAGCGATTTCGCTTGGGGAGAAGAATATGCACAACTTGTAGGGCCAAACTGCAGATTATACCTTCAACCTGAATGGTCGAAATCTAAAGAAATGACGCCTTCTATTATTGATTACGTAAAAGAAAACCCTAAATGGGATATTTCACTACAAACACATAAGTTTTTAAACATTCCTTAATAGTGAAATGCACGATTAAATAGACACAAAAAAGGCTTTCGACAGTATCGAAAGCCTTTTTTTATCAATCTATATTAATGCATGTCATTTAAATCACTTCACATAGGTTTTTAAAAAAGTGTCCAGGTCTAGCGTCTTCGTTTCTTCACCTTCCTTCTCCCGGACCAGCACATTTCCAGCATTATCAGCATCTAGAAATAATAAGGTCGCCTTTAATAAAATCTTTCCATTTTCATCCAACAATCCAACTTTACCATTTTCAGAGAACATCAAATAATTGTCTAAAAATTTACTGATATTTTCCTTCTTGTCAAGCAGAACTTTCCCTTCCTGTGTAACCAATCCAAAATTACCATCCTTCTGAAAAATAGCAAGTTTTTGATTTGCTGGCGTAAGCCAGTCAAACCCTTCCTTATTTACCTTCCCCCCCTTCTTATCCAACAACCAAAAATAATTATCCTTATCTGAAACAATAGCAGTCTGCTCATTAAAATACGCTAAAGAGAAAAGAGAGCAAGGCAGCACATCTTCTCCCGCCATGTTTTTTATACCATAATATTCATCATTGGTATCTTTATCCTTGACCATGGTCCATTTAAGTGACTTATCCAATGGGAAAGTATCTTCAAATAAACTCACATCTTCCCCCTCACTCGTATTACCTCCCCCCGAGATATCAATCACCTTTGCATTTTTGGGAAGCTCGAAATCTGCCGCAGAAGATACATTGGTGACTTTCGTTGTTTCAAAACCAAGATCATTGTTCTCACCCAAAGACAATTTGAGCACACCTCCAGGCAAATCATTGATAAATGAAAATGCCGTCAAATAATAAGTAGGCACCGCTTCCGAATACCATACCGTTGCTACTGCAGAATCGGCATTGTTTTTTATAAATAACTTTGCTTTCTTACAGGTAATTCCCGCTATCGATTCGATCTCGCCCATATCTTGCAGCTGCACATAGGGACCTTCCGACTCCCCTAACTTCGCACTGACAATCTTATAGGCTGGATTGTATGCTTCGGCAGTAACAATATCATCACCGACCGAATACGAATATGTTTTTGCTAATTTTCGATTTAAAATAGCATGTGCTTTTTGATTCACGACAGTGGAAGAATAATCGGCATCTGTTAAAATTTCCACATTCCGATAAGCCATTTTTCCTTTCAAAAATGGCTCATAAAACTCTTTTGCAAATTCCGGAACTTCATTTTCAAATTTTTCAGGTGAAACTTCGCCTTTAAACACCAACTCCATCTGCCATTGCTTATCTTGCGCATAAGTTGTCGAAATTGATAATCCAAATAATAGTGCAACGCTGAGTAAATTATTCATAAGAATGATAAATATGTAGCTAAATAACAAAAGACAGACCAAAAAGCCTATCTTTTGCTCTATTTTTTTATTTATTTACTTTTTTCTCTTCATATTTCCATAAAATGTAAAAACGTGATCGCTAAGCAAAATGAACTACAATTTTATCATCTGTTTTGTTTTCACCGCTTCGTCACATGCCAAAGCAATCCGTAGACTATTAACAGCATCTTCCATCGAATCAGAAAGGTCCAAATTATCTACAATCGCCTGCAGAAAGAATAATTGCTCCCGATTACATAATTCTTGATGATCAGGCTCATCAGATAAGTTGACCCACTCATCGACCTTCGTAAATTCGTTTGCCGAATCTAAATCGGCGTAATGTACGCGAAGGCTTTCTGTTTGTGTATGGGATGCTACCGAATCCGATTTACCTTCATCGCTTGCTTTGTTTGCGATAATGGAAACGGCGCCCTTAGGTCCAAAAACGTCCTTTACAAAAAAAGCGTTTTGACTGACCATTGGTCCCCATCCGGCTTCATACCATCCTACGGACCCATCTTCAAAATGCAGCTGCAATTGTCCGTAGTTGTAGTTCCAGGCAGGAATCTCATCGGTTAACCGTGCACCTATTGCAGATACATACAATGGCTTCGCCCCCACCATTTGACACATGACATCAATATAATGAACTCCGCAGTCAACAATGGGACTTAAACTAGACATCAGATTTTTATGCACATCCCACATATACCCATGGCTCTGCTGATTCAGGTTCATACGCATAACAAGTGGCTTTCCCATTGTTTTGGATATTTCAATAAATTTGATCCAGGAGGGATGATACCTCAAAATATATCCAACAACCAATTTTTTATCGTATTGCAGCGCTGCATCGACGACTTCCTGCGCCGAAATCACGTCTTCAGCTAAAGGCTTTTCAATAAAAACATGAGCGCCAGCCTGAAAGGCTTTTATAGCATACGCTTTATGTGTATCTGGATAGGTCGCAATACAAACGGCATCCGGTTTCGTTTCCTGAAGTGCATCCTCATAAGATTCAAACAGTTTATAGTTACCTCCCAATTGCTCATTCAGTTTACTTTTGCTCTCCCCGCGAGCTACTAGACCCACAATTTGAAAGCCATCTAAATCGTGATATGCCTTCGCATGAGATGCGCCCATATTTCCACATCCAACAACCAATATTTTAATAACCTCTTGTATCATTTTTTTTCTATTGCTATATTATTTCTTTAATCCATCCAAAGCAAAGGCCGCTCCCGTTCCTAGTACAGCTCCTGCTAATACATCGGAGGGAAAATGTACGCCCAAATACATCCTTGAATATCCCACGCTACTCGCCCATAAAAGGGATGGCGCAACGACGTACCACTTCGAGTAGGCTCGAGACAAAGCAGAAGCCGTAGCAAAAGCAGATGACGTATGACCAGAGGGAAAGGAATACCCACCGGCTGTACGAACCGATATGAAATTAGGATATTTTTTAAATGGCCTACTTCGCTTAAAGATATGTTTTAAACCAACATTCACTAGCGCTGTTACAGCCGTACTACTGGCGACATACAGGGCATTCTGACGCATTGCCTTATCATCGTTGACCGCACCTGCCACCAGTAAACCAACAGGAACGGCTATCTGAACATAGTTATTGATATCAGAAAGCACTTTAAATGTTTGTGTTTGTGGCGCTGTCCGAGTCTCAGCTATGGACTCCAATATCCGGATATCTAACGTAGACGCTGGACTTTCTTGTCCTAGAACAGGGCCATAAAGACAGTTAACCCAACAAATAAAAATAAAAGCTAATCTTTTCATCTAACAAATAATTGATCTAATTTACCATTCCCTTGAATTAGGTACCACTAAACACACTACTCCAATTTATTAAACAACAACTTCTCCCCCCACTATTGTCACTTTTATCCGTTATTAACTTAATAAGTCACTCCCCAATCCTTAAAAATAAGGAAATTTATGAGAGTTGTCACCCTATCAAGAAACATTTCGATTGGACAAAATTTCACAGCTCACTATTGGCGTAATTCAAACAGCTTACTATAGGATAGGAAATCAGCATTGTCTTTTGTCTAAATTATAGTGTATTCCCCAATCAATGACCTAGTTTTTACAATTTTTTCAAGAAAATTGAATTCATTTCAACAACAAGTCCATTAGGATAAGAATTTTAAAATGATAGTCTTGCATTTCCCATTAATTTACTATACATTTGCTTGCAGTTATTAATACAAACATGGTCTATACTTGCGTACATCATTTTCATTTTCATCATCGCCATTGTGGCGATATGTTAATTTAATGTGTTCTTACGTAGAATACCTTCCCTCTTGTTTGATTTCTTATTATTAATAATTTACTGCTAACATTTATAAAGCGTTGAAAAATCTTAAAATTGCTATCCAAAAATCGGGTAGGTTAAACGAAAAATCTGTTCAATTACTGAAAAATTGTGGTTTAGACTTCGAGAACTACAAAAGTTCTTTAATCACCACGGTTGGGAATTTCCCACTCGAAATATTATTTCTGAGAGATGATGATATTCCGGGATATGTGGAACAAGGTATAGCCGACCTGGGCATCGTCGGTGAAAACATCATTGATGAGACCGAATCCAAAGTAGAATACATCAAGAGGCTTGGTTTTGGAAAATGTACGTTGAAACTGGCTATTCCCAAAGATAGCACCATCCAAGACGTTAAAGACCTTAACGGCAAAGCAATCGCAACCTCTTATCCAAATATCCTAAAGAATTTTCTAGACGAGTATAAGATCAATGCAGATATCCGTTTGATATCTGGCTCAGTTGAAATTTCTCCCGGTTTGGGTCTTAGTGATGCGATCTGTGATATCGTATCGACCGGTGGAACACTAAAAAGTAATGGTTTGAAGCCTTTTGCTGATGTTAAAAATTCAGAAGCCATATTGGTCGGAAGAAAGGGATTGGAAGGCAATGAAGTTTTGGCGGAATTAGTGCAACGTATCGAATCTGTTCTTTTAGCAAAAGAAACTAAATATGTGGTATTGAATGTCGAAAAGAAAAATTTGCCGGCTATTACTTCTTTATTACACGGTGTTAAGAGTCCTACGGTTGTTCCACTGGCAGAAGAAGGTTGGGTTGCTGTACACACTGTTATCACGGAAGATGACTTTTGGGATAAGATCAATAAGTTAAAAGCTGAAGGTGCCCAAGGTATCGTTGTAATGCCAATTGAAAAAATCATCCTTTAAACTTGACACGCGAGGTACGACTATGTTAAAAAAATATGATTACAAGACCCTAGGGAAAGAGGAAATACAACAATTAGTTGCCCGAAATATGGACCCCAACAATGCAATTCAGGATGTTGTTCAGGAGATTATTCAACAAGTACGTCAACAAGGTGATGTGGTTCTGCGCGAATATGCCGCCAAATTTGATAAAGTTGAACTTGACAGATTATATTTAGACGAGGAAGATATCGACGCTTTGGCGTCTACCATAGGCCGTGATCAACAGAGAGCACTTGAAATCGCTTTTCAAAATATCCATAAATTCCATAGTACACAGCTAAAAAGAGAGCGTACGGTTGAAACAATGCCCGGTGTAAAATGCTGGCGAGAAGTCCGTCCGATTGAAAAAGTTGGACTTTACATCCCTGGCGGGTCAGCAGTTTTACCAAGCACGCTTTTAATGCTTGGTGTCCCGGCAAGGATAGCTGGATGCAAAGAGATCGTCGTTTGTTCTCCACCTCAATCCAATGGAAAAATCAATGGCTTTATCGCTTTTTGTTTAAAATTACTTAAGATAAACAGAATATACTTAGTTGGAGGTGCTCAGGCTGTTGCAGCGATGGGTTTTGGAACGGAGACCATACCAAAAGTGGATAAGATCTTTGGCCCGGGCAATCAGTTTGTCACAAAAGCAAAATCCATCATACAGGGGCTAGCAAATGTCAGTATTGATATGCCTGCAGGACCATCCGAAGTGCTGGTCGTCGCGGATGAATCGGCAAGCCCAGCATTTGTGGCAGCAGATCTTTTGGCACAGGCTGAACATGGAGCCGACAGTCAAGCAGTCCTGGTTGCAACATCCAATGCGCTAGTTGATGCAGTCAACACAGCCCTTGTAGCCCAGTTAGCGGTTTTGCCACGCAAGGAACTCGCTTCAAAAGCGATTGAAAATTCCTATGCAGTAACTGTTGAGACGCTTCAGGAGGCCATACAGTTTTCAAACGATTATGCACCAGAACACCTTATTTTGGAGACGGACCAATGGGAATCCTTAACACGCTATATCAGCAATGCTGGTTCTGTTTTTTTAGGACACTTAACACCTGAAAGCGCAGGAGATTATGCCTCAGGTACAAATCACACACTACCGACATCAGGTTATGCACGCTCCTATTCAGGCGTATCGGTAGATTCTTTTGTTAAAAAAGTTACCTTTCAACATATAAACGAAACCGGGCTTCAACAAATCGGATCAGTGGTTGAAATACTCGCTGAACTCGAGGGACTACAGGCGCATAAAAATGCGATTTCCATTCGGAAGAATGGATAAAAATCCCTATTGAAAACACAAAAAAGGCTTTACAATGTAAAGCCTTTTTTGTGTGATTGATCGCATAAATATTGTCTCGTAATGCCAACTGAATTATCTTCCAAAGGTGTCATAATTATCTGTTGCATATCTTTCAAACCTAGTCAGCAAGGCTATATTATCTTTTTCCAGTTGACTTAAGTCTGCACTCACATCTTTTGAAATAGGTACATACCAATCTACAGGCTCAAAAAATTGGCGAATGCTGGGTTTAGTAAACGCATAGCCATGTCGGGCGAAAATGGTATTCCGAATAATTTCCAAATCTAATTTCTTGAGGTTTTTCAGATCTTTCTCTGTCAACTTTTGCTTAGACGCATTTACAGTAAAGACTGCGGGAGATGCAGATCTATAATATTGTATAATGTATGTATACGTTGAGTCACCATCCACGTCAGTTTCCTCTTTTCTTTTTTCATTAATCCAGTCAACCAACGTCCCCTCCTCTCCATCCTGATTTTTAAGCATCAGATTTGGATTATAGGCAAATTGTTTTTTCAACAATTTAAAGTTTCGCTTTTTGATCTTTACACCCTGGTCATACGCAGACCAGTTACCAATTAGCGTGTCATGATTAAGCTTAATTTCAAAACGCCCGTCGGATTTTCTGTCTCCAGGTTCATCCAATAATAAGCGAATATCAGCACCGTTTTCTTCCAACTTCCCCACAAAAGAGCGCAGATTCCCCTTTACAACATTCTGTCCATAAACACCTCCTTTATCGGTAATTTTCTTTATCGTCAGATTTATCTTCGGAGCGTAATCCGTTGTTGGCAAACCCTCATCTTCTCCAAGTGTTCTTTCATCAACGACAAAGTCGCCAACCCAATTACCGTAAAGTTCCTGATGGGCCTCACGCTCGACGGCAACAGTATCTTTTATTTCGGCAGTTTCATTCTTTTTACTTTTCCCATCCTTACAACCAAGGACTGCTCCAAGCAATAACAGTAAACAAAGGTTTTTCTTCATAATTTATGATTTTTTTGATAAATAATAAATTCCGCCAGCAACAAATTAGGTATCCATCCCAGCCATGTAATAATTTGATAAACATCCATGGGATTGGGCTGAAAGAAGTATACTAAAGCAACCTTCCAAAAACGTAGGGTCAATGCCGAGCAGGTTAATGCAAAACTACGGATCATAAAATCACGGTGTTTATCAAATTTTCGCTGACTCGCCAAACGAACTGCCCGCCATGTAAAATAGCACCATCCAAGCCCCAATAATTCAAAGGCAATAATAGCGGTTAACCCGCCATTCGCCACGGATCCAATAAGCAAACCTGAAGGAGCGGCAAAAACCAAAATGGCGAATACATATAAATACCCGATACTTCGATGGACTCGCGGATATTTATTCAATAGATAAGTATTAAACTGCGTAAAGCCGGCAGGCAAGGCAAAGATAGCCGTGCAAACATGGATATAAAAAACGTAGCGATACCACCAAAGTGATTCTATTTCGGTCTGCTTAATCATCAAGAAATTAGCATCGAGAGAGAAGCCGCGATAGCGAAAAGTAATTTCAGCCATCAACAGGCAGCTGTAAGCAAAGATTAAAAGCCAAAATCCATGTAATATCGAAAATTGAGCCCTTTTAAACATACCTTTTTTATTTACTCCGAATCGCTTCTACCGGATCCAGTCGAGAAGCCATTAAAGCTGGAACAATGCCCGATATTAACCCAATAAAAGTAGAAAGTGAAACAGTAAGCATTACCATTTTCAAACTGACCACAATAGCAACGCCAGTCGCAGCTTGTACCACAAAAGCCAAAAAATAGACGACAACGAGACCAATCCCTCCACCCAACAAACAAAGTACAATAGACTCTACTAAAAATTGTGAAAGAATAAAGAAATTTTTAGCTCCTAGCGCTTTCTGAATTCCGATGATATGTGTACGTTCTTTGACACTTACAAACATAATATTGGCAATGCCAAAACCGCCGACTAAAATTGAAAAAATACCAATTGAAAAACCCGCCAGATTAATGATACCAAAAAGCTGATCCAATGCACCTGTGATCATTGTTGTCTGGTTAATGGAAAAATTCTCCTCCCGTTGTGGTGATATACGACGAATCGACCGCATAAGTGTTTTCGCTTCGCTCTCAGCCTCGCCAAGCGTGTAGTTCGATTTAATAACCATCGCTATACTCGGTGAGAAATTATCATAGTTGACCAAATTTCTAGCCAGCTCAAACGGAATAAAGGCTGTATCATCCGGAGAGGTATTAATCAATACACCATTTCCTTCTTTCTTTAATACACCAATAACCTGAATTTTTCGGCCTAACATATTGATATATTTGCCAACTGGTTCCTCATTAGGAAAAAGCCCCTCTGCAATATTTGCGCCCAACACAGTTACAAGAGCTCCACCCCTCGACTCACTTTCAGCAAAGTAACGACCATCTATAATATTCAAATTTTGAATGTAAAGATTTTCGTAAGTCGCAGCATTAACCGATGAGCCTTGGGCCGAATTATTTTTATATTTAATAGTCGTATTGCCGATATTGATCATATACGCCATATACTCAGCCGTCGTCATCCGGCTTTTTAAATCCAGGTAATTATTGTATGTGGGTTCGGGTCTATTCAAGTATTTCCACCAAGGGAAATTTGGGCCGCCATCCCAGGGCCATTTTTCGATATACAGTGTTTTGCTGCCAATCTTCTTGACTGATTCCTCTATATTATTCCGTAGGGTATCTACTGCAGAAAATACACCAATAATCGTAAAAATACCGATGGTCACACCCAGCAGCGAAAGTAAGGTGCGAGTACGATTGTCTTTCAATGCCGAAAAAGCAAACTGACAACTCTCCAATATCAATCTAAAAAATAGCATAATTGTATTCTAAAATACAATATAGTTTTGATTTAATGTCAAAATCCCCAAAAATATATACATTAATTAGAAATATGGCTCTTCCATACCCGAAAAAGTTATAACTTTGTATGCTTTTGGCAGCCTGGTATTTGGTGCACTGTAATGCACTGAAAGGCAGATATTAATATATACTATTATTAAAGATGAAGTTATCTCAATTTAAATTCAACTTACCAGAATCATTACTTGCTTCTGAACCTTCTGAAAATCGTGACGAATCACGCTTGATGGTCCTACATAGAGATACTGGTAAAATTGAACACAAAATTTTCAAAGATGTATTGGATTATTTCGATGACAAGGATGTCATGATCTTAAACAATACTAAAGTTTTTCCAGCGCGCCTTTACGGTAATAAAGAAAAAACTGGAGCGACGATTGAAGTTTTCTTGTTGCGTGAATTGAACAATGAACTTCGTCTTTGGGATGTATTGGTAGACCCTGCGCGTAAAATCCGTGTAGGCAACAAATTATATTTCGGTGATGATGATTTATTGGTTGCCGAAGTGGTTGACAATACAACTTCTCGTGGTCGTACAATTAGATTTTTATTTGACGGTACCGATGAAGAGTTCCGCCGTAATATCGAAATCTTAGGTGAAACTCCGCTTCCTAAATATATCAAGCGTAAAGCTACACCGGAAGATAAATTCCGTTATCAAACAATCTATGCAAAAAATGAAGGGGCTGTCGCTGCACCTACAGCGGGACTTCACTTCTCCAGAGAGTTAATGAAACGCTTGGAACTAAAAGGCGTTGATTTTGCAGAAGTTACTCTTCACGTTGGGCTTGGAACTTTCCGTACCGTTGAAGTCGAAGATTTAACCAAACATAAGATGGATTCCGAACAGTTTATCATCACTGATGAGGCTGCGCGCGTTGTTAATAAAGCTATCGATAACAAACGTCGTGTGTGTGCTGTAGGAACGACTTCTATGCGTGCAATAGAATCTTCTGTTTCTGCAGACCATCACTTAAAAGCGGCTTCTGACTGGACCAGTAAGTTCATCTACCCTCCTTACGATTTCAGTATTGCAAACTCGATGATTACAAACTTCCACACGCCAGAATCTACACTTTTGGTGATGATTGCTGCTTTCGCTGGTTACGAAAACGTCATGAATGCATACGAAGTTGCAGTAAAAGAAAAATACAGATTCTATAGCTATGGTGATGCCATGTTAATTATCTAATGATTTGATATAACAAAAACAGAAAACGTGGATGGCTTCATAACTATCCACGTTTTTTTTAAATAAAAACCCTTCAATAATACCATGAATTTTGCCATAATCGTTGCTGCAGGAATCGGAAACAGGATGAAAAGCGATCTTCCAAAGCAGTTTCTTAACTTGGATGGGCTGCCGATCGTGATGCATACTATTGATCGCTTCTATCAATCCAACACCATTTCAGAAGTTATCTTGGTAATCAGTGAAGCAATGGAAAGCTATTGGAACCAGTTATGTGTAAAGTATCAGTTTGACAGACCAATACATATTGCATTTGGCGGAAAAACTCGTTTCGAAAGCGTAAAGAACGGTATAGACTACATTAAACAAAACTTCGACATTGGTCCTAAAGATTACATCGCCGTACACGATGGAGCTCGTCCGATTATTTCGGACCATTTAATTAGAAAGGCTTTTCAGGGAGCTTACGAACACCAAGCAATTGTATTGGCACAAAAGAGTGTTGAATCGGTGCGTTTAGGAAATATATCCACAAATACCGCCACAGATAGAAATCAGATTTGGCTGATACAAACTCCACAAGTCTTCCTCGGAGCATTGTTGTTAAAATCCTACCAACAAGATGAAGATCCACTTTTTACAGATGATGCTTCAGTGGTCGAAAAAACGGGCAAAAGTATTTATATTGTTGAAGGTGATTCTAAGAATATAAAAATCACCTATCCCCAAGACTTACAAATTGCCCAACTTTATTTAAAACTAATTTAAATGGTTAAGCATTGCCACGAATAACACGTAGTAATACAACGATAATTGCAATCACCAAAAGAATGTGGATGATATTATTTCCAGCCGCATAACCTCCAAAAAAGCTTATCGCCCAAATGATAACTAAAATAACGGCGATGATGTACAGTAAATTTCCCATTTCCTTATAATTTAATACCTAATTTATTTTTTATAGGTATAACAACGAAAAAAGGACTATAGTTTTATATTAAATAGATTAGGTTATATCCAACTGTAATCTGTCATAGGCTAGAAACATATTTTCGGGCAATTCTCCTGAAACAACTTCATGCAATCCCATTCGATGCCCAATATGTGTAAAATAGGTTTTGTCGGCATGAATATCATCGGCAAATTCAATCGCCTCTTCCAACGTTAAATGTGAAATATGAGATTCCTTCTGTAAAGCATTTACGACAAGAATCTTTACTCCTTCCAATAATTTTCTTGATTCGTCAGAAATGAACTTCGCATCAGTAATATAGGCGAAATCTCCAATTCTAAAGCCCAACACAGGCATTTTATAATGCAGGACTTCGATAGGCATAATTTCCTTTCCGAATAAAGACAATGGCACACCAGCCTTTATCTCTTCCAAATCCAGTCTAGGCGCTCCTGGGTATTTAATTTCCGTAAATGCATAATAAAATTCACGCTTTAGTGCTTCATGAAGTGCTTCGGTGCCGTAAATTGAAATAGAACTATGCTGCTGATAATTAAACGCTCTAACATCGTCCAGTCCCGCAATATGATCTTTATGTGAGTGCGTCATTAATACGGCGTCCAAATGCCTAACTTTCTCGCGCAGCATCTGGTATCTAAAATCAGGACCGGTATCGACAACCAATGTATGCTGATTGTATTCAATAAGAATAGAAGAACGTAATCTCTTATCACGTTTGTCTTCAGATTGACAGACCTGACATTGGCATGCTATTACTGGCACCCCTTGTGATGTTCCGGTTCCTAAAAATGTTATTCTCAAGCTACAATTTTTGATTTCAACACATCTTCATATAGTGGAAGAAATTTTTCAGAAATAACCTCCGAATCAATATCAATATCCAGTAATATATTCCACAGTGACTGGATTTTTATTTCAAGATTCGAAAACTTATTGACTACGACCACTTTTGTCGTCTGCAACATACAGGCACCGGTACGAAAGGAACCTTTCTCGTACCTCACTTTATACCCCTGCTCTTTGAAAAACTCCTCTATTTTCGTTAAACTGCTTTGTGTAAACGGTAACAAAATCTCTCCTCCTTTTAAATTTCTACCTCAGTCTCCCAAACTTAGATAAATTTGATTTTATATACAAATAAAATCACGAATGTCAATCAATCGACCAACTTAAGGAGTTCATTGCCAAAAGTATCCCAGCTATATTTCTTTTTCTCGTCAATAATATTTGTTCTAAATTGCTCTTCTTTATTGTAGTGGTAAAATGAAAAAATACCGTCGGCCATTTGACGGGCATCAGGTTCCACGACATAACCAACATACTCATGCTGAACTAATTCAGGCAATCCCCCAACGTTACTGACAATCATCGGTAAATCAAAATGATAAGCAACCTGCGTAATTCCACTCTGTGTAGCACTCCGATAGGGCAAGACCACACAATCTGCCGCTGAAAAATACCTTCCGACCTCCTGATTAGGAATAAAATCAGTATGCATAAAAATAAACTCTTCCAGTTTATACTTTTTTATAAGGTTCAAATAAGGAGCAGGGTCACCATAAAATTCGCCTGCGAGCAGCAATTTCACCCCAAGGGTACGTATTCTGGGATCAGCCAATGCCTCCAGGAGGATATCCAAACCCTTGTATTGACGAATAAAACCAAAAAACAATACGACTTTATCCCCCTCGGCAATCTTAAGTAATCGACGTGCTTCCTTTTTACTCTGATGTACACCATAGTTATCATAGAGTGGATGCGGCGTATATACCGCTGGCATTTTCGGGCTTAACATTTTCAGATCTGCCAGCACACTTTTACTCATGGTGAGACAAGCATCAACAGACTTTAAAAAATAACGAATCAATAAGCTATCCCCTATCCGTTGTTCATGAGGAATGATATTATCAGCGATGCATACAATCTTAGTATGTTTATTTTTTCGAACTTGTCGTTGAATTGTTCCCAAACAAGGTCCAAAAAACGGCATCCAAAATCGTACAATAAGCAAATCATAATTTGCCTTTTTTAGTTCTTTACCTACCTTAATCCAATTAAATGGATTAATGGAATTGACCGTGGTCTTAATATGAAGGCCAGTTGGTGCTGGCTCATCCGAATATTGAGACTTTCCGGGAAAAAGGAAATTAGGATACTGTAAGCTGAAAGAATAGATGTCCACTTCATGCCCTGCTTCCTGAAAGTGAAATGCCAATCGTTCATTAAAAGATGCTATCCCACCGCCCCTTAACGGATAAGCGGACCCTAAAATCACAATTCGCATAATTAATTAAATGACTTTCTCAATTTGATAATCATTCCGATCGGAGCTGCTTCTAGACACTAATTCAGCCAAAAAACCAGTCAGAAATAATTGTGTTCCCAAAATAATCGCTGTCAGCGCAAAGAAAAATAAAGGTTGATCTGTTATATCTCTAAATGGTGTGCCGCTGGCGATACTCATCAATTTGTGGCAAATTAAATAAATGGAGATAAATAAACCTGCAAGAAAACTAATCACGCCCATAACACCAAAAAAGTGCATCGGTCTTTTCGAAAATTTCCCGACAAAAAATATGGATAATAAATCTAAGAAACCTTTCACAAAACGACCCGGGCCAAATTTGGTGGTACCATATTTACGTGGGTAATGCTGTACTACCTGTTCCTGTATATTGGTAAATCCTGCCCATTTTGCAATAACAGGGATGTAACGATGCATCTCGCCATAAACTTCGATGTTTTTGACAACATCTTTCTTATAAGCTTTAAGACCACAATTAAAATCATGCAGGTTATAAATTCCAGACATCGATCTTGTCACCCCATTGAATAATTTGGTTGGGATTGTTTTGGTCAATGGGTCATAGCGTTTTTGCTTCCAACCCGATACTAAATCCGCTCCCTTATTCACGATCCGATCATACAGTTCAGGAATCTCATCTGGACTATCCTGTAGATCTGCATCCATTGTAATAACCACATCGCCCTGTGCAGCAGCAAAGCCTACATTTAAAGCCGCAGATTTTCCGTAATTGCGTCGGAACTTTATCGCAGAAATATTCGTGTTCTTTAACTTCAACTCTTCGATAACTTTCCAAGAATTATCTTTACTCCCATCATCAACTAAAATAATTTCATAGGAAAAATGATTGGCCGCCATAACGCGGTCGATCCAAGCTGTCAATTCGGGTAAGGATTCTTCTTCATTAAATAAAGGAACAACAACAGAAATATCCATGTGAATGTTAATCATGCTAAAAATGTAGTATTATAATACCAACAAAGGTATTACTTTTTCAGTAATACCTTATAGGGTCAATTTTATTTTATTAAACACTAATTGGTCTCTTGTTTGATCACCAATTTTTCTCGTTTTGTCAAGGCTGATAATAGTAATGCAAAAACAAATTGAAACATCAGCGTGATAGCCAACCCTTTGAGCACCTGCCCTAACGTTATCTTTCCAATAGCATCAACTTGCTTTTCAAGTTCCGCGATTTTTGAATCGATAACCTCATCCGGCACATTGTTCTTTTCCATATACTCAATTGTAACATTAATTGTATGTGTCTCCACCTTTTCTTGTAAAGTTGGATTAATGAAATTAACATACGCCTGTGTCCCAATTGTTGAAATAATAGTGGAAATAGCAAGCATCATAAATATGGATTTTAATGCTATAGAAAAATTCCAGTATCCACCATTTGCTTTCCTAAGAGAGAAAGCGAAAAGCGCAGAAATAATAACAAAAAGACCAGTATTAACAATAAATGACATCGACATTACCCCCCAAAAGGAATTTAAGTCTTTGACAACAAACAAGACGACTAATCCGAGAATGAAAGAAATTATTCCCAGGATAACACCGTAAATAATACTTTTCTTTTTGTCAATTACCGCATCAAATCCTACATTACTTTGGTTGATTGAATCTGCCATAAAAATTATTTGTTATAGTAAGTACTAATTATTTGGTAAAGTGCAATATCAAATGCCTTATTGGAAGACGCTTCTGCATACTCTTCAAATTGTTTTTCAGATGGTTTCAACTCACTAAAGAAGCTCATGATAGGATAAAAAAGTTCGTAGACTTCACTTCTCGGATTTAATCCTTTTCCTACTTTTGCAATTTCAGCATACGGGCTATCTACTACAATTTGATTGGCAATGATATCTTCATAAATTTCATGCTCATCCTGAAATTCATCTTCATCAACTAATAAAAATTCCTTTAAGAAATCATCCAATTCAGGTTCAATCTCATCGTCCTTGCATTCCCCTAAATAAAGAAAAATATTCAACAATTCTGTTCCCCTATCTATAGTTTCATCTTCTATAGCCTCCCATTCCTCGGAATCCAAATAGTCATCTTCAAGCTTTAAAACATCATTGGAGAAAAAGTTCATGAGTAAAAGGTCTACATAAACCTCACGCAACTCATCAAAAAGTGGATAATCATCAAAAGATTGATCCAACAGTTCTAATTTCTCTAAATAACTTGCTTCCGTATTGAATACGGCAATAATCTTTTCAAGAAATTCCGGGGCAGTCGAGATCCCATCAACCTTGCCATAATTTAATATACCTGCCTCAACGGCTGCTTTAATATTTGCTTCCATGGTTTTAATCGTTTTTTATGATTTGATTATTATTGATGATCAATTCGACAGCACCTTTTAAAGTCTGTCCAAATAATGGAGAATTTTTAGATTTAGATCTATTTGTTGTTTCATCGAAGTTCCAAGTCTTCACAGGGTCAAATACGACAAGATTGGCTATTGCTCCCTCCTCAATAAGAGGAACTTCAAGTCCTAGAATCTGCCGGGGTCTAACTGAAAGACTATTGACAATTTGTTCTTCATTTAATCCAGCACGAACCAAGAGTGGTAATACGGTCTGCAGTCCAATAATTCCATTTTTTGCAATATGGAATTCAACATTCTTAAATTCTATTTCATGCGGTGTGTGTTGCGAAACGACAGCATCGATAGTACCGTCCTTAACGCCTTTAAGTAATACCTTCAGATCTGCCTTTGTGCGTAATGGGGGGCTTACCTTATAATTACTATCAAAACCGACAATATCATCGTCAGTAAACACCAATTGATGTGCAGCAACATCACATGTTACTGGAAGACCTTTTGCTTTCGCTTTTTTTATCAGATCGACAGCTTCTGGAGTGCTGATGGATGCAAAATGAATTGGAGCTCCAGTATATTCCGCTAAATACAGATCACGAGAAACCATTAACGATTCGGCCAGGTTAGGAATACCTTTCATTCCCAAATAAGTACTCATCGCACCTTCATTCATTTTGTTTCCACCTGCCATAGACTCATCTTCAGCATGTGAAAAAATCAATCCATCGAATCCCTTAGCGTATAACAACGCTCTGCTCATTAATCCCGCCTGCTGTACACTCCTGTTTCCATCACTAAAAGCGACAGCACCCGTTTGCTTCATATCAAATAGCTCGGCCAGTTCTTTCCCTTCTCTCTTTTTACTGATCGCTCCAATTGGATGTACATCAACAATATTTCCTTTCGCTGTATTGACAATAAGTGCAACCTCGGAACGGCTTTGAATCGCCGGTTCGGTATTAGGCATTACGGCTACTCCAGTAAATCCTCCAGCAGCAGCTGCTGCGCTTCCACTAACGATGTCTTCTTTGGTTTCTAATCCAGGTTCTCCAAAATTGGCATGTAGGTCAAAAAAACCTGGCGCTAAAACTTTTCCGGCACCATCTAAGGTTTCTATGTTTTTATCAGCTACTTTGACAGATTTTCCAATCTGTGCAATCTTTCCCTTTTCGATAAATACATCAACTTGCTGCTGATGAAATTCGTTACCAGGTAAAATTACTTTAACAGAAGTAATCAATAAGCTTTTCATATATGAATGTGATTGAAATTAAAAGGATACAACTTATTTATCGAAGCGGGTAGCGTGCGCAGTAAGAATGGACAGACAGTGGCTTTATCACTATAAATCATATAGCTATAAATAACTTTTTCGCGTGATGCTCGTGATTGCTTCATTTCGAGAAACAAAGTTACAAAATACAAATTTATTATAGAACATTAAAAATAGATTTCAACGAGGAATAACTAGGCATTTTCTCCCCACTGATAATGTTTAAATTCAAACCCAGCAAGACTCAAAATCCGATCAACCACGGTTTCTGCGACTTCGTCCAAAGTCTTTGGTAAGCTATAGAATGAAGGTGATGCCGGACAAATGATACCTCCGGCCTCTGTCACCAATTTCATGTTCTGGATATGTATAATACTTAGTGGTGTCTCACGGGTAACCAAAATCAATCTTCGTCGTTCTTTTAGCACGACATCGGCCGCTCGGGTTGTCAAATCAGAAGACACACCGTGGGCTATCCTTGATAATGTCCCCATTGAACACGGACAGACAATCATCGTATCATAGCGAGCCGATCCTGATGCAAAAGGAGCAAAGAAATCACCCTTGTCATAAAACTTGAACGGCACATCCTGATAACTCTCATCGCCCAACTCCGCACGCCATACATCCTTCGCATTATTCGACATCACAATCCCAACCTCTGCGATCTGTGTTTTTAATACCAATAGTTTTTTAAGTAAAACTTTAGCATAGATTGAGCCGCTAGCTCCAGTAATGGCAACAACAATTTTTCTCTTAGACATCTCTTTTAAAATAATAAAAACAAAGCTATAAAAAAAGGGTCGTAGTGAGAAACACCCGACCCTACATCTACCTATGAAAAACATGCCCTTGGGAGGGGCTTAACAAAAGTACATCTACTTTTTAATTTACAAAAACATTATGCGCATTACTACACATTTGTGTATATAAAATACCCTAAAAATTCCTTTTTCCCAGATTTTAAGATCCAATTCACCCCGCAAAAAAAAACTTCTTCCAAATTTCAGTTCAATCCAAAGGAAAATTAAATACAAATATTTTCGCAAATCAAACGCTTATTCTCATCAATAAAGTCTATTTTAGTAACAACGTTAGACAATTTGTTAAGACATGAACCTTTCCGTTTTAGAACAATATATTGAAGAAGGCAAAAGCCATGATATCGACTTATTATTGATTGGGAATCCCGAACTTTTACAAGAAACAACGAGTCATGGAATTTCTCCCCTACTATTGGCTTGCTATTACAACAAACCCCAGATCATACGGATACTTTTACAACACACCAAATCCATGACTATCCATGAGGCTTGCGCGGCTGGGTTAACTTCATACTTGGAGGCCATTATTTCGCAAGCACCATCTGTTGTCAATGAATGGTCGTCACAGGGCTTTACGCCATTAACTTTAGCAACATATTTCAACAAAACAGACATTGTACGTCTTTTACTGTCCAAAAAAGTCAATCCGAATGTCGTAACCAAAAATGAACAACTCACCACTGCGCTACATATTGCCGCTGCAAACAACAATGAAGAGATCGGTAAGTTGCTAATCGAGGCCAATGCTAATGTCAATGCCATTCAAGCGACTGGCGAAACTCCACTTCATTTCGCTGCCCAATATGGTAATATCGATTTTATTGTTGCCTTACTCGAAAATGGAGCCGACACCAGAATCATCAATATTTCAGGGTTAGCTCCAATGGACCTGGCCTTTGAAAAAGGCCATAAAGAGATCGCAGAGATCTTAAAAAATTAATTTCTTTTTAAAATTTCGCATCCGATTCTGCAATGAAGGCAGCGTTTCCGATCACAGTAAAATCTCTTTAATTGTAAAATCCCCTGACTTTGCAATGCGCTTTGAACTTGCCAATCATATTGGGCAAACTGTCTCACAACCATATTTTTTTCTGAAGGAAGCTGCTCCAAAAGAGTTAGGGCCCTATCAATATAGGTCTGAATACTGAAATATTTACCGTATGAAAAAAGAAAAACAATAATCACATTAATAACAAGCGTGTCAATAGTTTCATTACCCAACCGAAGTGTTTCTTTTATCTTCGTTTTTGTACCAAAGGAAAAATGTCCGTCAAAATAATCACTTAGAGACGCTATCTTAAATAATTTTCGAGCTCTTTCCAAATCATCGACAGCCAAAATCTTGGCAACGCCCAACTCGTTCTTGCTAAACAAGACAGCTAATTGAGCAATTCGCCGTTCGGGAAAATTATATGGTCTCATTCTCATCCTCTTCCAAACCCCATAAACAACCTCTATACCGTGTATATGCTTTTGATACTCAAATTCACCGGCTAACTGCTTCATATACTCGCTTCCTGACTCCTGAATTAACAACCCACTAACCCCAAAGAAAAGAGCTTCTATTTTAAATAGGTTTGAACGATATTTTTGTAAAATGTTCCAAGGTAATTTCTCCCCAAGCTCCTGAAATGTATCGGCATTAACTTTTAATCCTATACATCTGCAAATCCATACCCATAACGTTTTTTCCCAATCCGTATTAAATTGATCTAAAATCAACAAAACTTGTTGAACCTTCATTTCTAGGCGTTCAACAGCTAAAGTACTCAGCCACATGGATTTTTTAAAAAGATCAATTGAACCAAGCTGAAACTCACAAGGTATCGAACTTTTTGCGTTCATCATCGTTGAATACCGTTCCAACAGATGCTGTTCGACATATTCCGAAAGCACCAATGTCGGTATTGATGTACCGTCATTTCGGTAAATAACTTTATCGTTTCTCCAAACCACATGTAAGATAACGTTATTATAAACGGTATCTTCTTGATGACAATGTCGATCCCAATCCGAAGATTGGATATGCATCTCGACATGACCAAACCAATCATTATCTTTACACCTAATATGTGACATGAGGAAATCGGGGCCTGAATCTGTATTGTATTGCCCCACATGAACAACGGCCAAGGGTTCACCATCCGTAGAATGCAACCCATTTGCACGGAATAGCCGAAGTTTCCAGATAAACTGCATTAAGTTTTCTGTAACTAACATAATTGTAATTTAAGAATTAAATTAACCGGCTATGGCTTAATTCCCTAAATATACAATTTAATAATCACTGTTTCTTATAGATCTTTAAAAGATCATTGGAAACCAATTTACTTTCAAGCAATTGTCCACTAAATTGTGGAGCCGTAATTCCATTAAATAGCTTTGTTTCGGTTTCAAACACCCTCGCCTCATCCCAGAGATCCGCATCGATAAACATGTGCAGCGTAGCACGCCCTCCTTCAATGATGATTGACTGAACATCCATTAAATATAGTTGATAAAGAATATTCTGCGGCAGATACAACCCGTAATTTTCAAGCTCAATATACTTAACATTTGATGTCCAATCTGTCTTTTTAGCATTGAAGACGATTGTATCAGCTTGATCATCTAGAATATTGGCATCTAGTGGAATGGCAAGATCTCTATCTAAAAGAATACGCAATGGGTTGTTACCCTGCCATTCTCTTACGGTCAGACTGGGATTATCTACAACTGCGGTATTTGTACCGACCAAAATAGCATCTTCCTCTGATCTCCAGCGGTGAACCAACTGTCGGCTAGCAGCATTGCTTAACCAAATTTGTTTATTTTGCATCCCCATAAAACCGTCCTTCGACTGCGCCCATTTTAGAATAACATAGGGGCGGAATTGACCAATACGTGTAAAAAACCGACGGTTGAGCCATACAGCCTCTTTTTCCAGTAAACCAATTTCAACTTCAATACCTGCTTCGCGCAGTATCTCAACTCCCTTGCCATTCACCTTGGCGAAAGGGTCCAAACAAGCGATATAGACTTTTAAGGGTTTTAGCTCTGCAATCATATTGGCACATGGCGGTGTCTTTCCATAATGCGCGCAAGGTTCAAGGCTAACATAAAAAATACTTCCCTCGATAAGCCGTTTTGCTTCTTCCCCATACTTTTGTACAACCTGCTGTACCGCATTGACCTCAGCGTGTGGTCCACCATATGGAGAAGTATATCCTTCACCGATAATTTTACCGTCCAAAACAATGACAGCCCCAACCATTGGATTGGGACTCACTGAACCCGCGCCCATTTGGGCCAGTTCCAAACAACGATGCATATATTGCTTGTGCATATCCATGGATACAAATCTATGAAAATCGTACCTTTGACACATGAAAATACTTCAAGATTTCGAATTATTATTTCAACATGAGCTTCAGGGGTTATATGATGAGGATGAAATAAAAGCAATATTCTTAGTGGTTGTTGCCGAAAAGTTTGGGTTAAATAGAACCAATTATCAATTGAGAAAAACAGATATCGTCAAGGAGGCGGATAAGGCTGAAGTACTTAGCATCCTTCAGAATCTAAAAAAGCACAGACCTATACAGTACATACTCAATAAAGCAGATTTTTATGGTGAAGTTTTCCAGGTCAATGAATCGGTCCTCATTCCACGCCAGGAAACTGAAGAACTTGTCGATCTGATCATCAAAAACCACAAATCTTCTCAAAACCTAAAAATTATAGATATCGGAACTGGCTCTGGCTGCATCCCGATCACCTTATCAAAGCATCTCAATAATGCCCTAGTAACAACGATAGACATCTCAAAAGAGGCGATAAAAACAGCACAAGAAAATGCTAAGAATTTAAAAACTCAGGTTCAATTTATCAATGCGGATATATTTGAATGGGAATACATTTTCTCCGACCAACACTATAATATCATTGTATCCAATCCGCCCTATATAACCCCGGGAGAAAAGCAGCACATGAATCAAAACGTATTGGCTTATGAACCTGAGCTCGCATTATTCATTGAAGAAAGCGCTCCATTGATTTTTTATGATGTTATTTCATCCTTTGCTTTGAAACATTTAACCCCAGATGGAGATCTATATTTTGAAATCAATCAATATCTCGGTCCAGAAATGAAGGAACTTATGGTCAAAAAAGGATTTGAACAGGTCAAACTCATAAAAGATATCAATGGAGCAGACCGAATAATCCATGCAAAAAAAGCGCGATAAAAAAATAATCCGTTTATTTATTAACAGTTAAGGCCTTTTCGTCAAAATTTGCATGCTATAATTTGGCATATATCAAAAGAAATTCTACCTTTGCATCACTTTCAAAAACAGAAAGGATTCCGTAGCTCAGCTGGTAGAGCAATACACTTTTAATGTATGGGTCCTGGGTTCGAATCCCAGCGGGATCACTAAAGAAAAGCTAATCGCAGGATTAGCTTTTTTTTGTTTAACACTTGCGGAAAACTTCTTTTTCATCAACAACGCTTTTCTTGATCTCCATTTGAAAACATGTTTTTTATCTTATCTTTATAATTTCAAGAATTTACGGACTAAGTACAGCAAAAAAGCAACCGATAATTCAAAAATAATTCTGGCGCTATTTCACCATCAAAGTAACGCTAGAACATTTGAAATCAATGAAAGAGGATCGAGCACATGAAGAGATTTACGTTAAAAGAGATTGGCCAACAGCTAAACCTATCTCCAGGAACCATTTCCAAAGCATTAAACGACAGCCATGAAATAAGTGCAGAAACAAAAAAACTAATTTTAGATTTTACAAAAAAAATCAATTATATACCAAATTTCTCTGCAAAAAGCCTAAAGACGGGGCGCTCAAACACATTAGCGATCATTGTTCCGTTTATCTCAAGCTCATTTTTCTTTGATTTCTATGAAGAGATTTCCCACATCCTGTCGCAGACGAATTATAAACTGATCCTATTACAGACTTTTAACGATGAGAAAAAAGAAAAAGAAGCCCTAGAACTTTGTATACAAAGCAATATCGAAGGTGTAATCATTTCTCCTGTAAAAAATGATTCAAGTTTATCACTCTTGTTTTATATGATGGAACAGATTTGTCCTGTTATTATCTTCGACCGAATAAACCATCAGCTCGACACATTCAAAATCGGAATCCAAAACAATAAGGTCATCTACCAGGCAACAGAAGAAATGATCAGAAACCGAAGAGAAAATATCATCCTTCTACTATGTAAAGATATCGGTGGCAATGTAAGCCGAATAAAAGGATATAAAGATGCACTCTTCAACGCCGGCGTACCCTTTAAAGAAGAAAATATTATAGAAATTTCTTATTCCAGTCCCAAGGACAATATCGATGATGAACTGGAAAGCAAAATAAGCACACTAATAAACGGGCCACTAGCACCAAATGCGCTCCTCTCAACGACAGACACCTTGTCACTAAAAGTTTTGCACATATTAAATAAATTGAAGGTGAAAATTCCTGATGACATGAACTTAATTGGCTTTAGCAACACCCCTTTTGCCAACAGTCTCAATCCATCTCTAACAACAATCACCCAACCAACACAGCTTATGGCAGAAAAATCGGTAGAACTCCTCTTGCAGATGTTAAAGAAAAAGAACAAAAAGAATTATTTCGAATTCGAGACGTATTTTTTGGACTGCAGTATCGAACACCGAAAATCCACATCATCCCTTTAAAGAAAAGGTCAAAATTCCATAGCGGAATTTTGACCTTTTCAGAAAATACCGATCTCTACTATTAACGATCGACCGCAACATCCACCAATTAAACCTTACTTAATCAATGATCGCAATGCATGGACAGGCAAATCTATTTTAGTATCATTGGATAGATTCCCGTTCAATGTTCCCCATTGCAAACTATCTAAACGGACAGATGATTTCCCTTCAGTTTTGATATTCAGAAGACCAACTTTGGCTTCAGGTCCTTTCCTATTGAAATAAACTTCTGAATTGTTTGCCACAATATCTGCACTTTGATAATTCGTACGCGGAAGTCCCAAAACACTATTCGTCGTGTTAACAAATAAACGACCAACAAGAGAATTCCCCTTACTGTCCGTCCCGCCAAGATCATCAATAGTGGAATTTGTCAGGTTCAGGTTCAACGTATTTATAACGGATTTCTCCGCAAGGGAAAATACCTCAACGCTATCACCTACAACAGTCAACTCGTTCAACTTGGCCGACAACTCGTTAATACCCGCATTTTTTAATTTTAAAACCTTAAGATCAGGTGAAAAAATATAGATTGACTTATAAAACCCCTCTCCTCCTGATAAAAGATCTAAGGTAAGATTGCCAGATTGATCAACATTCGCTTTCACAAAGTCGGCTTGACTTTTATTAACTTTAACCATAAACTTATCGCTTTTCACCCAGTACAACCCTACACCGCTTGCATTGGCACCTACAATATAAAGCTTATCGAAAGCTGCCAAGGGGAACGACCGGTAATAAACATCCTTCGCACCTGGCTTAGATACCTCCTGCTCAACATCAGCATTATATTTTTTCGCATCCACTCGATTTATACGAACAAGGTAGGACGCGACAAGCATCGGAACCGCGAATAAGCCTATTGCTAATCCCATTATTATTTTTGTACTTAATTTCATGACTCATTTTGATTAAAATTCTGACTTACAAACCGTCTATAACGTTGCTCTAACTCATCCAGACCGATTTCCAATAAATAAATATTACGAAAAAACAAGGGAAGATCTTCTTCTAGAAAAATTGCCTTTCTATATAACTTCACATTCTTCACCGATTCTTGTGTCAGAAAAAAACCGATCCCGCGCTTATTGGCTATAATTTCTTTCTGCTGCAACATATCGTAGGTCCGCATAACAGTATTGGGGTTAACCTCCATCTGAACTGCCAATTCCCTTACTGAGGGGAGTTTTTCATCCACTTTCCAGGTCGCTAGCAAAATATGATCACATACATACTCAGCAATCTGAAGGTAAATGGCTTTATTTGCATTGAACTCCATATTAAATCTCCTTTTCTTTTAACCTTAAAAAAGCAACCGCCCAAATCATTATGGTAAGTAACACTCCTACAGCGCCGATCAATGCAAAAATATGATTTGAATCAGACCAATAGTTATTATCCATTGTACCTACGGTATCCTGGGTCTGAGTCTTCATTAAGTAAACAAAAAGACACATCCAAACAACACAGTAAAGCACAAGAAAAATAGCCGTCTTTACATATTGATAGTTTTGGTAGACGATCCCACCAAGTAAGAAAATTGCATTTAGAAGAATTGGTATAAAACAAAAATAATAAGCCGGTTCAGGGTATTGAATCTTGAAAAAGTACTGCCATAGATCCACACTGACCGTCTCCCCTGATGGCTGCACTTCATTTACAACCACAGAACCAACGCTCCTCAAATAAGAAACAAATGCCAGATCGATCAAATAAAAGACCAATAAGTATGAACCAATACTCACGACAACCGTATAGAATAAGCTGACCAGAAACTTTTCCAATTGTGACGCCGGAATCATCAGCTCAAAAATCGCCCGGGTCTTTTTCCCTAAATCAGCAAAATAACTGCTCGAGATAACCGTTACAAAAAAGAGTCCCAAGATACAAAACAACGGTGCTCTGAAATTTAGCAACGAATAAACAGTATTCTTTTTGATGTCATCATAATTTGACCCCAAATTAACCGCATAAAAACCAAAAATTACCCCGGCAATAATCCCTATTGACATCAGATAAATTCGTCCAAAACCAATCCATTGTCTTCGAATCAGTCCAAAAAAACGCGTAGCATTAAATAGATTTGACATATTCATCAAGTTTAATAAGGTCCGTAATTTTTTCCTTGCACTGTAACACAGCATTAAATAACAACTCCAAATCCAGTTTCGAATCTTCTACCACCGAGTTTGGGAGAATAACATTAAAACCGCCTACTCCTTCTTCGGAATAGAGTGTATCCAAAGGCAATTCTCTTACTTTTTTAAAGCATAAACGATCAGTAATCACATGCATCGGAGCATTGAGTGCAACCTTATGATCATCAAGCAGAATAACAGCATCAATAAGATTATCCAGATCACGCACCTGATGTGTGGAGATAATTACACATCGATCGTCAGTAATGGCAGAAGCCATGATCTTTCGAAACTGAACCTTAGAAGGAATATCCAAACCATTCGTTGGCTCATCCATGATGATCACTTTCGTGTTAGACGCTAAACCGAAAGAAATAATATATTTCTTTTTCTGTCCATAACTCATGTTTGCTAATTTTTGCTCAATAGGAATATCGAACTCACGAATAAGCTGATCGAAATATACCTGATCGAAGTTGGGGTAGAACCCTGCATTAGCCTTCAGAAACTGTTCCGATTTTACGGCAGGGAGATAAAACTCTTCCGGAATAAAACTAATCTCTCTTAACAAGGAAGGTTCCCTTCGATTAGGGTTATGCCCCAGCACATCAACTCGCCCCGAAACAGGATATACCAAACCGGCAATATTCTTAAGCAAAGTTGATTTACCAGCACCATTCTTCCCCAACAAGCCATAGATATGCCCCTGCTTCAATTCAAGATCCATATGAAGAAAGAGTGGCCTTGATTTACTATAGCTGAAATTTAGATTTTGGATAGTAACCATACTACTGTATTATTTAATTAATACACTAATATAGAAACGAATTTTATATAATTCCAAAAATATTTTAAAAAAATACAGGCAGGGCTTTGCTTACGCTCAGGCATTACTTTATTTTAATAGCGCCAATCGGGCATAGGACAACATAAACACTCAATTTATGTAATAAACATAATGCAATGATAAACAAATTGTTATTATAATAAATTATGAAATTCGTAATCGAATAAAACATCATTTTTATCGATGTGCATTATCCTTAAAAACAACACGCAAATCGCAACCACCTTCAAAAACCCGAAATAGCCGCATTCTCAGCTAAAACAAATCAAAACCACACAAACCCTTCGGGAATGACAAACATCACCTCAGAGAGGCTAAAAACAACTAAAAATAAAGCATACAGACGATCATTAGTTATTCACAAGCGAATACCTTCGTTCTCGATCATTTGGACGGCCTATTTGGTCCAGCTAATCGTTATTCTCCGCCTGATAGATAAACGGCAAATTACACATAACAACAGCATTAACCAAGAGTTAAAAACAACACAAAGCAACCTAATAACCAAAACAATAAAGTACTTATATAAAGTAAAAATACATATAAATACAAGTCCTTTGATCAGAAGACGTAGACAATTAATGAAAAACCAGCATCTATTCTATAAGCTGGTATAGTTTAAAATAGCTTTAAATCTATTTTATTACCATCTTTGTTTTCATGATGAATTACATTTATCCCTTCATTCTAGCGATGCATTCTTTATGGAGATGGGAAGTACTGATTATACTAGCAATTAGTCTTTCAACCTTTTTTTATAAGAAAAAACAGCAGCTTCTATTCTCCCCTATCGATCAATTTCTTGTAAAAACCACGGTTATTTCTTTCTATATTCAGCTAGTTTTAGGTATTAATCTCTATATACTGAGCCCCATCACACAGTACTTCCTACGACATTTCGACGAAGCAGTCCACCTGAGGCAAATTCGCTTCTTCAGTATGGAGCACAGTAGCATGATGATTATGGCTGCAATTTGCCTGACATTGGGTGCCCATAAAAGCAAAAACGCCGATACAAACGATCGACGTTTTAAAACATTATTAATCTGGTTTGGACTAGCTTTACTGATTATCCTTAGTTCTATTCCTTGGGAATTCTCTCCCTTGACAAGCAGACCGAGTTTTCGATCATTTTAATTAGCTATTTTTCCAGTTGGCTTTTCTTTTATTACGCATGGCATCCATTCCCTCCTTGAAATCATTGGTTTTACGCAAATCTGCCAAGCTCTCTAAGAGAAAGTTATACTTATCATCATAATCTTGCTCTTTTAGCCTTCGCAGTGCAACAAAACCTCTCGATATAGCCAAAGGAGCATTTTTAAGAATAGTTTCTCTCAATTCAACCAAGGCAGTTTCTTCAACATCCAAAATTCCGGACAGAATACCCTTATCCAGCGCATCTCCCGCAGAAAAAGAATCTCCCCTGATACAAAGATCCATCGCTTTTCTTTCAGGCATATATTCCATTAGCAAGGCCAACACCTGAAATGGAAAGAGTCCGATTTTTACTTCTGGCAAAGAAAAACGTACATGTGGCAGTGCAAACAAATAAGTGCAAGATAATGCAATCAAAAAACCACCTGCAATAACATCTCCCCTAACAACACAGATTGAAGGCTTATCTAAACAGGCAAATATTTCTGCCAAAGACTTTTCAACCTTTGGAATTGCCGGATTACCAATATCTACTGTAGGATCCTCAAAAGCTTTAAGATCCATACCCGCACAGAACACCGGACCTTCAGCCTCTATTTGTACTAAACGAATATCGGGATTGCTATTCGCCAGATTCAATGCATAGGCAATTTCGTTCACCATAGTCGGACTAAAAGCATTTCTTTTATCCGAACGAGCTAGCGTCAAATTGAACACATGCTGCTCAACGTGCACCTTTATAAAATTCAGTTTTTCCATCTCAAAAATCCCTACAAAATCATTTGCCTGAAGCTATGCTCCAATCCGAGTATTTCAGCATCAGTTCCTCGTCCAAAATAACGCAACAAGAGTTCTGAAGGTATATTGCCAACCAAATCATCTTTTGCAAATGGACAACCGCCATAACCAAGCAATGCGCCTTCAAATTTACGGCAACCTGCGAGATAAGCGGCTTCAATCTTAGCAAGACTCTCCGCTTGCCTCGCATGAAAATGTGCACCTATTTCCAGTTTTGGAAAACTGGCTTTAACAAAAGTGAATAATGCTGAAATCTGATTCGCATCGGCTTCTGAAGTTGTGTCTGCCAAAGAAAATTCCCGGATACCCAGATCGTATAATTTCCCAATCCATTCTTCTACCAAAAGTGGGGACCACGGATCCTTGTATGGGTTCCCAAAAGCCATGCTAATATAAATAACTAAAGATTTATGATTAGCGTCTGCCAAAAGTTTCATTTCTTTTACTTGCTGATAAGAAGCCGCCAAGCCCATATTGGTATTTCGACGTTGAAATGTTTCCGATATTGAAAATGGATACCCTAAAAAGTCGATTTTTTCCTCTAGAACGGCTTCTTCTACTCCCCGAAGATTGGCGACAATCGCCAATAACTTCACTTTTTCATTCTTTCTGATTCCTTCCAGGACTGCTTTTGTATCCGCCAACTGCGGAACTGCTTTCGGCGAAACGAAAGATCCAAAATCAATAACATCAAACAGCTCACTTTCGATTAACGTATTGATATGTTTAATTTTCTTATCTGTCTCAATAAAGTTATGAAGCCCTTGAACAGCGTCTCTTGGGCAATCAACCAATACAACTTGATCCCTCATCATATGCTATAAAATATCTTTCTCAATCTCTCTGGCGATCACCATTTTCTGAATACTTGAAGTCCCTTCACCTATGGTACATAGTTTAGCATCTCTAAAAAACTTCTCGGCAGGATAGTCCTTTGTAAATCCATAACCACCAAAGATCTGCACAGATTCATTCGAGACACTAACAGCAGCCTCCGACGCATAAAGTTTAGCCATCGCTCCAATTTTAGAAACACGGTCCCCATGATCCTTTAAATAGCCCGCCTGCCTCGTTAACAATTCGCTTGCCTCTACTTGTGTAGCCATATCTGCAAGTGCAAAAGAAACTGCCTGAAATTCGTAAATCTTTTTCCCAAATTGCTCACGCTCGTGTGCATATTTCAGCGCACACTCGTAAGCTCCGCGGGCAATACCCAAAGAAAGTGCCGCAATCGAAATACGTCCGCCATCCAATAATTTTAAAGCCTGTACAAAGCCCTGTCCTTCCTCACCGATGAGTTGATCCCGATGAATCCGACAATTATCAAAAAAAAGACAGGCAGTTTCTGAGGCACGCATCCCCAATTTATTTTCTTTCTTTCCCGCAGTAAATCCAGGTGTACCTTTCTCAACAATGAAAGCCGACATCCCTTTTTTATCCCCCTTAGCCCCAGTTCGTGCAATAACGACAGCAACACTAGAACTGATGGCATGCGTGATAAAATTTTTAGAACCATTTAACACGTAATGATCACCATCTCTCTCCGCAAATGTCGTCATTCCACCGGCGTCAGAACCGGAACCGGTTTCTGTAAGCCCCCAGGCACCGATCCATTCAGCTGTCGCCAACTTTGGAAGATAACGTTTCTTCTGTTCTTCACTGGCAAAGCTTAATATATGATTTGTGCACAAGGAATTATGCGCCGCCACAGAAAGTCCGATTGAACCACATACCTTGGAGATTTCATCCAAAACGGTAATGTATTCCTGATACCCGAGCCCTGATCCGCCATATTCTTCAGGAACGATTACTCCCATAAAACCGTGTTCGCCTAACTTTTTAAAAACTTCTATTGGAAATATTTGGGCTTCGTCCCATTCCATCACATAAGGTTTGATATGATACTGTGCAAAATCTCGTGCACTTTGTCTGATCATATCCATTTGTTGTTTATTTTCAATAAACATAAGCATGAATATTAAATTTACAATCGGTAATTCAATTCAAATATATCAAAATATTTAGGAATAAAATTGCAAATATTTTAAAATTTTATTTTAAATTTATCTAAAAATAAGAAATTCTTAATTTAACAGTTTTTAAAACCAAGATTATAAATTATGAAGGAGCTACTCGCATTACTTCGCCAAAAAAGAGAAAATTTAAAATTCGGTGGCGGCATCGATAAAATAAAAAAACTGAAAGAAAAAGGCAAAATGTCAGCCTGGGAAAGAATAGAATATCTACTGGACCCAGACCGTGAGTATCTTGAAATAGGCATGTTTGCCGGCGAAGGAATGTACAAAGAACATGGTGGATGCATAAACGCAGGATGCGCAGCGGTACTGGGTTATGTAAAATCCAAACTATGCGTCATTGTCTCCAACGACGCGACTGTCAAAGCTGGGGCATGGTTCCCAATTTCTGCCAAGAAAAATCTACGCGCACAAGAAATTGCTATGGAAAACAACTTGCCAATTATCTATTTAGTAGATTCCGCCGGTGTATTTTTACCGCTACAAGATGAAATCTTTCCGGACAAAGAACATTTTGGACGTATATTCCGTAACAATGCCCGAATGTCCTCCATGGGAATACCTCAAATTGCAGCAATTATGGGAAGTTGCGTAGCAGGTGGCGCTTATTTACCTATTATGTCCGACTACGCCTTTATCGTCGAAGGAACGGGATCTGTATTTTTAGCAGGCCCTTACTTGGTCAAATCTGCGATAGGTGAAACTGTAGATGCAGAAACACTCGGCGGAGCTTCTACCCATTCGGAGATATCCGGCGTAACAGACAATAAATTTCCCGACGACCAAAGTTGTTTAGATGCTATAAAAAATGTTATCGATAAAATCGGTGGAAATCTAAAAGCTAATTTCGACAGAAAGATAAGCCTACCCCCAAAAACTGATCCGAGTAAAATAGTAGAGATTCTTCCCGAAGACAGGACAAAACCTTATCGCATGCAGGATATCCTGAATGCAATTGTAGACGCAGAGACTTTAGAAGAATACAAGCCAGATTATGGAAAAACCATTGTATGCGGCCTCGCCCGCATAGATGGCTGGGCTGTCGGGATCGTTGCTAATCAACGCGAGATCATTAAAGCCAAAAAACCTGGCAACACCATGGAAATGCAGATGGGCGGGGTTATCTATAGTGATTCAGCAGATAAGGCGGCGCGCTTCATCATGAATTGCAACCAGCAGCGCATTCCACTTGTTTTTTTTCAGGACGTCACTGGTTTTATGGTAGGGAGCCGATCTGAACAAGGGGGGATTATCAAAGACGGCGCAAAAATGGTCAATGCAATGGCCAACTCCGTAGTCCCAAAATTTACATTTATTGTCGGAAACAGTTATGGCGCAGGAAATTATGCAATGTGTGGAAAAGCGTATGACCCACGACTAATCTACGCTTGGCCTACCGCCCAAATGGCAGTCATGAGCGGTGCCGCAGCAGGCAAAACACTGTTTCAAATCCAAGAATCAGCTTTAAAGGCCAAAGGTCAAGAAATTAATGAAGAAGAGAAAAACGACCTCCTTAAATCCATCGAAGACCGGTACAACGAGCAATTGAGCCCATATTACGCTGCTGCGAGACTATGGGTTGATGGAATTATAGCACCTGAAGAAACACGAAAAGTTATCAGCATGGGAATTGAAGCTGCCAACGAAAAACCTATCTTAGACCGGTATAATGTAGGTGTTATACAGGTCTGAGTGGAGTAAAGTTAAATTCGAAAACCCCTCAAACGGCAAACTTCGTCATCTGAGGGGTTTTTAAATTAGCTATTTTATAGCTATATTTAGGATCTTCTCCAGATTTTGCTAATCGCTTCAAAGTCCAACAAAGATTCTCGATTCCGCATAATGTCTACTGACACCGCTTTTTCTACGGGTATCCCCGAAAAGATTTTCTTAATAGGCAGCTCCAGTTTTTTGCCGCTTAACGTATAAGGAATAGCCGCTACTTGAAAAATATCGTCAGGCACATGTCGCGGACTATATTGCAGCCGAAGCACCCGTTTAATCTCACTTTTTAACATGTCATTCAATAAGCCAGTGTCCAATTGAACAAAAAGCAACATATCAGATGATCCATTTTCATGATCTACGCAAATAACCAAACTATCCAAGACCCCCTCGGTTCTATTTAAAACATTATAGATCTCCGCAGTACCAATACGTACGCCGCCACGGTTCAGAGTTGCATCTGAACGCCCGTACATAATTACTCCATCATGGTCAGTAATCTTAATCCAGTCACCATGACTCCAAACACCGCTATATTTATCAAAATAACTATCGAAGTATTTTTTATTCGCCCCATCGTTCCAAAAATAGATGGGCATGCAGGGCATGGGAGCTAAAATAACGAGTTCTCCAACCTCCCCATAAAGTGGATGACCATTCTCATCAAATGCTTCTATCTTAGCTCCTAAGGTGCGGCATTGAATCTCTCCTGCATAAACATCACGCAAAGTGCACCCCGAAAGAAAGGCGCTGCAAACGTCTGTACCACCACTTAATGAGACAATTTGACTTTTTGGAAACTGTACATTTAGCCATTCAAACACATCTGGCGGAAGTGGTGAGCCTGTTGACCCTATTGTTTTCGGCTGATAAGCCATGGATTTTAAATCTTGATCTTGACAGGAGATGAGATAAGCAGCCCCAACGCCAAAATGATCCACCTTACTTTCTTGTGCAAACCTCCATAAACTCAATTTGTCGGGATAATTCGTAGCTCCATCATATATACACAATGTATTTCCCATTAAAAGGGCCGAAAGCGCATAATTCCACATCATCCATCCTGTAGTAGAATACCACATAAATCGATCGCCGTCTTGCACATTTTGATGCAGTCCAAGTGCTTTCATATGTTCCAGCAGCATACCACCAACTCCATGTGTAATGGCTTTAGGCTTCCCGGTAGTTCCCGAAGAATACAAAATCCATATTGGAGCATCAAAAGGCATTGCCGTAAATTGGAGCTTAACTTGTGTAAGATCCTTTTTCAGAATCTCTTCCCAAATAGGATCATCAATCAAAACACAAGCCACTAATGATGGTAGCCGCTGCGAAAGTTGCTGAATACTTTCCGCCTTTTCAAAAAGACGTCCATTATAGTAATAACTGGAATTTGCGAAGAGTACTTTGGGTTCAATCTGCTCAAAACGTTCCTGAATACTTGCCTCCCCAAAGTCGGGCGAACAACAGGACCAAACCGCACCGATGGAATTAGCAGCCAAAAATAACGCAACTGCTTCGATGCCATTAATCAATACACCAGCTACACGATCTCCACTTTGTACACCTAATTCTTTCAAATAGACTTGGAGTTTGAGAACCATGGATTCCAACTCAGTCCATGACACCTCTCTTTTAGCATGCTGTTCAGATTGAAAGATTAATGCAGGACGCTTTTCCGTTGTGTTCCGAAATACGTGTTCAGCATAATTCAAAGTAGCCCCACTAAACCACTTTGTCCCAATAAAGCTTGTGGAATCTGCCGGTAACTCGACAATGTTTGTAGGAGCTGAATGAAATTTTAAATTAAAATAGGCGGCTATACTCTTCCAAAAATTAGCCAGTTCCGTCGTTGACCATGCCCAAAGGTCCTGATAGGATGGAAAGAATAAGCCATGCTCATTCTCCACATATTGTTTAAACTTATTGATCTCAGCTAGAGATTTTTGCTCTTCTGTTGGGCTCCAGAGTAATTTTCCCATAATAGTTAGCTATAAAACGGTTATATTCAAACTTAGGTAAATTTACGTGTATATGCAATTTTAAATAGCTATAACGCCCTATAACAACACACTGTATTTTCGGATTAAATACAGATGTTAAATTATAATACTTCAATAGCCGTATTCATTTCTACCGGATGCCCCGTGCACAAAAGTATCCTTCCTTGTTCAACTTCGCGATCTGTTAAAACCTCATTATAATCCATTCTTACTTTACCTCTTGTACACTGTGAAATACAGGTACTACACATACCGGATTTACAAGAATACGGCAACTTAATTTTATGTTCCAGCCCGATGTCCAAAATAGATTTGTTATATGGCACTTCAAGATTATAGGTTTTACCTTGAAAATATAATTCGATAGCATAGGTCGTTGTATCAACTTCCTTTTCGGTCTCGTCATCATCATCCTCTTCATTTTGGGGCAATAGAAATGTCTCTCGTTTTATCTGATTGGAATCAAATCCCATCCCCAAAAGGGTAAAACGACATAGATCCATATAAATCACAGGACCGCAGGTATAAAACAAGGCATCTTCCTTATTTCCAAACAAATGATCGTTAACAATAGCATGTATATAATCTCTATTCAACCTGGCCTTCATCAAGTTTTTACTATTGGAGTAAATCCACACAATTGTTAAACGATCAGGAAATCGGTCTGCCCAACCCTCCAATTCGGATCGAAACGGTGTTAATTCCAGCGTACTATTACTGTAAATTAACACTATTTTAGACTTACTTTCCGCAAGAAGCGCTGTTTTGAGAATAGCGTACAAGGGTGTGATGCCAATTCCAGCAGCAAACAAAAATAAGGTCCGAATCTTTTCCGGTTCAGGTTCATATACAAACAAACCCTGAGGTTCCATCGCGTTGACGATATCCCCCTCCACAATAGTATGGTGGAGCAGTCGAGATATTTCCCCATTTTCGACACGCTTAACAGTGATGCTTAAGGGCTCATTATTATCCGGCGAACTATTAAAAGAATAAGAACGACGTACCTCACGGTCACCAAACACAAAAGAAAGCGTAATAAACTGCCCAGCTTTATAGGAAGGATAGTCTCCTGCTATAGACTCAAGCTGAAAAGTAAGGTTATTATTAGGTTGGGGGATGATTTTTGAAATCCTTAATGTATACATAGATCAAACTTAGCTAAATTTGATTTTATAAACAATTATAATTCTTTAGCCAACCTGTCCTATAACTGCCATGAAATGCCTTTAAAACAATAGAAATTAGGGGTAGCAAAATTACCGTACATCAAAATTCGAAACAAAGTATGCTGCTCTACAGATGAATTTATAACAATTTTGTTGTATTACAATTAACAGACAATTCTTGGACAATATTTGCAAAATTTCACGTTATATTTATATCAAAACTAATCACAATAAGATTATATGCAAACACGCAGAAACTTCCTTCAAAATGCAGCAAAAGCTACGCTAGGCATCGCTGTATCTGGATCAATATTACAAGATATTGCTTCCGCGAAAGCTACTGAATTACATGCCGCTACCTTAAAGTTTTCCCAAGTAAAATTACCATTCAGTTATGCCGCTTTGGAGCCTAATATTGATGCGTTGACGATGGAAATCCATTATACAAAGCACCATATGGCCTATATTAATGCCGTTAACGAAGCCATTCTTGCTGAAAACATCAAGGAAGCCTCAGAGGAGCAACTTCTAGCAAACATATCTAAGTACTCTCCAAAAGCAAGGAATAATGCTGGAGGAGCCTGGAACCATAACTTTTTTTGGGAAAGTCTGTCCGATAAGCCGAGCCAGCCATCCGAAAAATTATTGACTATGATCAATAAGACATTTGGTTCTCTAGACAAATTCAAAGAACAGTTTGCCGCTGCAGCAACCTCACGATTCGGTTCGGGATGGGCCTGGTTGCTTTTGGATGACTCAGGTAACTTAAAAATTAGCTCTACTCCAAACCAAGACAATCCTTTAATGGATGTTGCAGAGGTAAAAGGTATTCCCATTTTAGGTCTTGATGTATGGGAGCATGCTTATTACCTGCACTATAAAAACAAAAGAGCTGATTATATTAAAAATTGGTGGAATATTGTGAATTGGAAAAAAGTCAATGAAAGACTAGCATAAAAAAAGCTCGATTATTACTAATCGAGCTTTTTTTATATTCGCTATGAACCAACCTACCCTAGCTTTTCTTTTAATTTGTTGACCTGAAAGTCAACCAATTTTTGAAGCGGCCCAGAAGCGATCATTTTCATCATCATGTTGAGATCAGCATCTATGATAAAGGTTGCCTTTGTCACTGTATCAGCAATAACTTGCAATTCCCAACGAAGAGTTACGTCAAAAGGTGCCTTCTCTAAAGGAGTCAACTTAATAAGATGATTCTCAACACGCTCTTCTACGCGAAGAGCCAATTTTGCCATATTCTGTATTGTAAATCGCGCCTCGTCCGTAGTCGAAGACCAATTGTAGATATTTTCAGGCATCAACTGCTCATGATTGTTGAGATCCGCCAAAAACGCATACACCTCGCCGACATTTTTGTTGATTTCTGTTGTATTCTGAATAGTAGTCATAACGATAAATTAATCCTCTTTATTGAAAATTGTCGCCCCAAGTAGCCGGGTTCAATCGCCACTTTTTCAAGATCTCAATATCCTCTTCCAATACATAACTATTTTCAGCAGCGACCTGAATCAAAGCATCATAATTACATAGACTGAAATAAGGACATTTTGCATCAGCAAAATTATCAGTAGCTTGTTGCAATCCATAAGTAAAAATAGACACCAAGCCAACAACATTGCAGCCAGCCTCACGTAACGCCTTTACAGCCACTAAACTACTCTTACCTGTCGAAATTAGATCTTCAATTACAACTACGCGTTGACCGCTAACTACTTCACCTTCAATTAAATTCTGACGACCATGATCCTTAGCTGAGCTTCTGACATAAGAAAATGGTAGTCCCAAATCTTGTGCTACCAAAACGCCTTGTGGAATACCTGCCGTAGCAACTCCAGAAATCATATCCACTGATCCAAACTCTTCTTGAATAAGCTTAGAAAGCTTTTGACGAATGTATGTACGAATCGCAGGATGAGATAAAGTGATACGGTTATCACAGTAAATTGGAGACTTCCAACCCGACGCCCATGTAAAAGGACTTTTAGGTTGCAATTTTATTGCTTTAATTTGCAATAAGGATTCAGCAACTTTTTGTTCAACCTCATTTAAATTATTCATGGCGCAAATTTATAAAATTTATATGAACGAAACCGTGCTAATTTTAGCAGATTTTGTTCCATCGAAAATCAAAAACCCACAAACAATTAGTTTTCAAGAGATTGACCTCCAAAAACTTTTCAAACAATCTGAAATTGATAAAGTTCCAAAAACATATCTCTACATCAACAAGGATTTTGAAACCGTATTTCAAAACTTAAAAAATAAAATTAAGCTCATTAAAGCTGCAGGTGGGCTGGTGAAAAATGGTGATGGAGACTATCTTTTTATCTACCGATTAGGAAAATGGGATCTTCCGAAAGGTAAAGTGGAAGAAAATGAAAAAATGCGGGAAGCAGCTGTACGCGAAGTTGAAGAGGAATGTGGCATCAAAATCAACTACTTAGGAAAAAAAATCACCACATCATACCATACCTATTTTTTGCGAAATGGAGAATTCGTCTTAAAAGCAACGAACTGGTATGAAATGGGAGTCAACAAAGTCCCTAAATTGATTCCGCAAACTGCAGAAGATATCACAAAAGCAGAATGGCGTCATGTGGACCAATTTGAAGACATACGCAACAATACTTACCCCATTATCGAAAATATCCTAAAAAAGGCAAAATAAATTGCCTTTCTTAGGATCATCTGACAGGAATAAAAAAGATCATGCCTATTTTTATATTATGGAAAATATAACAGGAAAAAGAGCCTTAATTACGGGTGGTGCGCGAGGATTGGGGAAAGCGATTGCCTATGCATTAGCGAAAGAAGGTGTTCATATCGCGATTACCGGTAGAAATGAAGCTGCTTTAAAGGATACGGCCACGGAACTTGCCGAGCTGGGCACTGAGGTCACTTATGCCGTCTTTGACGTATCAAATTATAGTGCAGTACAGGAGGAGATCGAGCGATTGAAAAATACCTTCGGTAGCTTTGACATATTAGTTAACAATGCGGGAGTAGCATCGTTTTCCACTGTGCTCGACATGGATGTTGCCGATTGGACATCGATCATTCAAACGAATCTCCTGGGTACATATTTTGTTACAAAAACTATTCTTCCGCAACTGATTGAAAAAAATCAAGGCGATATCATAATGGTATCTTCGACTGCCGGATTAAATGGCGCAGCCACCACTTCCGCTTATAGTGCATCGAAGTTTGGCGTCATCGGCTTCGCCGATTCTTTAATGCGGGAAGTACGGAAAAACAATATTCGGGTATGTACACTTATGCCTAGTACGATTGCCTCGGATATGTCCAAAGATCTTGGACTTACCGATGGTGATCCAGAAAAAGTTCTTCAGCCTGAAGATTTCGCGGAGCTGATCATTGCTAATTTAAAACTACCAAGAAGAGCCATGTTAAAATCAGCTTCTTTATGGTCTACAAATCCCTAATAATCGAATAGCTATTCATCAGGGTCAAATACAGCCCTTTTAATAGCTTTCTTTTATGATACAAAGAAATTGATTAAGATAGGAGCTTTCATTGCTCCTATCTTCTATAAACAAGCAATTATGAGTCAATTATTTTCATCAGTAAACATCGGAAATTTACAATTGAAAAATCGTTTGGTTGTATCCCCAATGTGTCAATACTCGGCAAAAGATGGTTTTGCAAATAACTGGCATTTGGTTCATTTGGGCCAATTTGCAATCGGCGGAGCTGCAGCAGTAATACAAGAAGCAACAGCAGTTAGCCCTGACGGTCGAATCAGTGATGGAGACCTTGGTTTATGGGACGACCAGCATATCGAAAAATTAAAAGAAATAACCGAGTTCATTAAAGCAAATAATTCCATACCTGGCATACAACTTGCCCATGCAGGCCGCAAAGCAAGCAGCAATAAACCTTGGCTTGGCAGGAATCAATTTTCACCAACGGACCCTCAGGGCTGGCAAACAGTTGCTCCATCTGCAATAGCTTTCCATGCAGGAGATTATGAACCACAGGAACTTGATGTTTCCGCCATTGAAAATCTGATTGAACAATTTGGAACAGCGACGAAAAGAGCAATCCAAGCCGGCTATGAAATTATTGAACTCCATGCAGCACATGGATATCTGATCCATCAATTTCTTTCACCACTGAGCAACTTACGAAAAGACACTTTCGGCGGGATCTTTGAAAATAGAATACGCTTTCTTATTGAAATTGTGAAAAGAGTAAAACAAGAAATAACAAGCCAAAGTTTATGGGTACGTATTTCAGCAACTGACTGGGCCGAAGCCGGCTGGGACTTAAAGCAATCCATAGCCTTATCACAACAGCTATATGCATTGGGGGTAGACCTGATTGATGTTTCAAGTGGAGGATTGGTCTCCTATCAAAAAATAGATGTAGGACCAGCATATCAGCTCCCTTTCGCCACCGCTATTAAGGAGAATACCAAGAATAACGTTGCCACTGTAGGTTTAATTAAAACTGCTATTGAAGCATCCGAGATCATTACGCGAAAGCAAGCAGATTTAATCTTAATCGCACGGGGATTTCTTGATGATCCACACCTTCCATTACATTTTGCCAAAGAATTAGACGCTGAAGTTCCTTGGCCTAAACAATATGAAAGAGCAAAATAATAGGAGAGACATGGTAAAATAGTCTGTATATGCTCCATATCCTAAACGGACAAAAGATATAACAAATGCCATGAGATAAGTATTTAAAGATGAAATTAAACCTCAACAAGATACATCATATTGCCATTATCTGTAGCAATTATGAACGTTCAAAGAAATTCTACACGGGCATACTGGGCCTGGAGATTGCTAGAGAATATTATCGTGCGGAACGTGATTCTTACAAACTGGACCTCAAACTCAACGATCATTACATTATAGAACTTTTTTCGTTCCCATCACCGCCTAATCGGCTCAGCTTTCCAGAAGCTGCCGGTTTAAGACATCTTGCATTCGAAGTCGATAATCTCGACATCGAATTAAATAAGCTCGAAAAAGCAGGTGTATCACATGAAGGGATCAGAATAGACGAGTTAACAAATAAACGCTTTACATTCTTCTTTGATCCTGATCAGGTTCCAATAGAACTATACGAACGTTAAAACAGAAAGCGGCATTGATTAAAATCAATGCCGCTTTCTGTTTTATTAGTGTACCACTAAGTGATTACAATTTACGTTTCACTTCAACTTGTTCGTAAGCTTCAACAATATCTCCTACTTGAATATCGTTGAAACGGTCAATATTCAAACCACATTCATAACCCATTGAAACTTCTTTCACATCGTCTTTAAAACGTTTCAACGATGCCAGTTTACCAGTATGAATTACAACACCATCTCTGATTATGCGGATATCATTATTTCTATTGATCTTACCTTCTTTAACCATACATCCGGCAATCGTACCCACTTTAGAAATTTTGAAGGTTTCTCTGATTTCAACCTCAGCAACGATTTTCTCTTCAAATTTCGGCGCCAACATACCCTCCATCGCAGATTTGATTTCATCAATCGCATCATAGATGATCGAATATAAACGTACATCAATTTGCTCGTTCTCTGCCAACTTACGTGCGTTTTGTGTTGGACGTACTTGGAAACCTATGATAATCGCATCGGAAGCAGAAGCTAACAATACATCTGATTCAGAGATTGCACCCACTGATTTGTGAATGATATTAACCTGAATTTCGTCAGTAGACAATTTCAATAATGAATCTGATAATGCTTCAATAGAACCGTCCACATCACCTTTAACGATAATATTAAGTTCTTTAAAGTTACCGATAGCCAAACGACGACCGATTTCATCCAAGGTAATATGTTTAGTTGCACGCATGCCTTGCTCGCGTTGTAACTGAAGACGTTTGTTAGCTACAGTTCTAGCTTCAGACTCGCTTTCAAGAACATAAAGCTTATCCCCTGCTGTTGGTGCGCCGGCCATACCCAAGATTTGCACTGGAACAGAAGGTCCCGCCTCTTTAACACGTTCACCTCTTTCATTAGTCAAAGCCTTCACCTTACCTGAATGCGATCCCGCTAAAATAGGGTCTCCAACACGTAATGTACCACTTTGTATCAACACCGTTGTCACGATACCACGACCTTTATCCAAAGCTGCTTCAATTACTGAACCAACAGCACGTTTTTTCGGATCAGCTTTTAGATCTAACATCTCAGCTTCCAATAGAACTTTCTCTAATAATAGGTCAACATTTTCCCCCGTTTTTGCTGAAATCTCTTGCGCTTGGAACTTACCGCCCCAGTCTTCAACTAAGATATTCATCGCAGAAAGCTGCTCACGGATTCTATCAGGATTTGCTCCCGGTTTATCTACTTTAGTAAATGCAAATACGATTGGAACTCCTGCTGCCTGCGCGTGGTTGATCGCTTCTTTTGTTTGCGGCATGACGGCGTCGTCAGCTGCGATAACAATAATAACAATATCTGTTACTTTGGCACCACGGGCACGCATCGCTGTAAAAGCCTCGTGACCAGGAGTATCCAAGAAAGTGATCTTCCGACCATCCTCCAATTTCACCGCGTATGCACCGATATGTTGGGTGATACCACCCGCCTCACCAGAAGTAACGTTCGCCTTACGGATATAATCCAGTAAAGAGGTCTTACCATGGTCGACGTGTCCCATGACCGTTACAATAGGCGCTCTTGAAATCAAGTTCTCTTCTGTATCCGGTTCCTCCAATTCAGCAGTCTCCTCATCCTCAGGTTTGATAAACTCTACCTGATAACCAAATTCATCCGCTACAATGGTTAAAGTTTCCGCATCTAAACGCTGATTAATTGACACGAACATACCCAAACTCATACAAGTTGCAATAATTTGGGTTACCTGAACGTCCATCAAATTAGCTAATTCGTTTGCAGTTACGAACTCTGTAACACGCAATACTTTTGCCATCATTTCTTGCTCCATTGCAGCTTCTTCCGCATGTTGAGCAACATCATCACGTTTCTGACGTCTCAATTTGGCACGTTGCGCAAATTTACCAGATTTACCTGCACCACTCAAACGAGCAAGTGTTGCTTTGATTTGATCTTGGATTTCCTTTTCAGTAGGTTCTTCCTTATTCTCAACAGGTCTTCCCTTACCTCTATTGTCAAAACGATTACCGTGTTGCGGTCTCGTACCTTGTCCTGGTCTACCTGAGTGTTGGTTGTTACCTCCTTGTCCCGGTCTACCTGGGTGTTGGTTGTTGTTTTGCCCTTGACGATTGTTCGGGTTGTTGTTAGGGCCATGATTCCCACCTCGGTTACCTCCTTGTTGGTCCCGGTTGTTGGGATTGTTACCATCGCGCGGTCCACGGTTTTGATTATTATGACCTTGACCTTGCCCCGCATTTGGGTTTACTGGACCATTTGGATTCGTACGCTTACGCTTACGTTTCTCATTATTATTTCCAGCATTTGAAGATGAAGCCACTGGTTTGTGGGAAGGTCTAGCAGATGGTAATTCAATTTTACCAATGACTTTAGGACCTGTCAATCTTTCCGCACGAGCAGAAATAATTTCATCTCCTTGTTTTTTCGCAGGCTCCACTATTGGAGTTACTGGCACAGCTTTCGGCGCTGTTTCTTCTTTTTTCTTGTCTTCTACCTTCACAGGTTCAGTTTTTGTCTCTACAACCGGAGTTGCTTTTACTTCAGTTTTATTTACTTCGGGTTTTTCTATTTCAGCTTTTGGTACAACAACTTCCGGCTTCTTTTCAATAACCTTTGGTTCTTCTTTTTTCGCTTCAACAATAGGCGCTTTGACTTCGGCTTCCTTCTTTTCTTCCACCTTAGCTTCAGCTTTAGCCTCTACAGGCGTTTCTTTAATGGTTTTTGGTTCCTCCTTAACAGGTTCTTCCTTCTTGACCTTACTTCCGCCTCTATTCAATGCGTCAAGATCAATCTTACCAACCACCTTCATACCACCTTGATGAACGGGCTCCTCCACTTTTGCAGGAGTAGTTTCCTTAACAGAAGGGATTTCTACTGTATTCTTGACCAAGATTTCCTTGGATTCATCATGATCTTCGAAATCCTCATTCTTAGATGATTCCTTAGGAGAAGAGGACGGCGACTCCTCACGACGAATTTTGCCAATCACAATTTGTTTAGCTTCATCTTTCAGTGATTTGTCTCCCTGAAACTCTTTTAACAGCACACCATACATCTCTCCGCTCAATTTAGTGTTAGGCTTTGCTTCTACATCATATCCTTTTTTCACTAAACATTCCACGGCGGTATGTATCCCGATGTTGAGTTCCTTTGCTGCTTTAAGCAAGTTTGTTCCTTTTCCTTCAGTCATCTATAATATAAACTATTTTAATATAATTACAAAAATATGTTTTTTTCCATCCATAAACAATTTATTCCGAATGTTAGATAGAAAAAAATTAACGAGCTGAATTTTATTCAAATTCAGCTTGTAAAATACGTACAATCTCACGAACAGTATCCTCTTCCAAATCGGTACGTCTAACCAGCTCTTCCTCGCTAAGAGACAACACCGACTTCGCTGAATCCAAGCCGACACGCTTCAATTCATCAATAACCCAGCTTTCAATCTCATCGCTGAATTCTTCGATATCGACATCTTCATCAAACTCGTCATTTTCGCGATAAACATCTATTTCATAACCAGTCAATTTACCAGCCAATTTAATATTATGTCCCCCACGTCCAATGGCTAAAGAAACTTGATCCGATTTTAAATATACAGCCGCAGTCTTATTTTCTTCATCGATTTTGATTGAGCTAATTCTTGCAGGGCTCAAAGCACGAGCGATGTACAACGAATGATTTGTTGTAAAATTAATTACATCAATATTCTCATTACGCAGCTCACGAACGATACCATGAATACGAGACCCCTTCATACCAACACAAGCTCCTACAGGATCAATACGATCGTCATAAGACTCAACAGCAACCTTTGCTCTTTCCCCTGGCTCACGAACGATTTTCTTGATCGTAATCAAACCATCGAAAATCTCAGGAACCTCAAGTTCAAATAAACGTTGTAAGAACGCAGGTGCAGTACGTGAAATAATAATCTTCGGATTATTATTCATCATATCTACTTTATGCACAACTGCGCGAATGCCATCTCCCTTTTTGAAATAGTCAGCTGGGATTTGCTCTGATTTAGGAAGAATTAATTCATTCCCGTCCTCATCCAATACCAAGATCTCCTTTTTCCAAATCTGATAGACCTCACCAATGACCAACTCTCCTTCTCTATCTTTATATTTCTTAAAGACCTCGTCTTTTTCCAATTCCAAAACCTTAGATACAAGCGTCTGACGTGCCGCTAAAATTGCACGACGACCAAAGCTTTCCAATGTGATCTGTTCAATAAAATCATCACCTACTTCCAAATCTTCATCATGCTTTCTAGCTTCCGCTAATTCGATTTCAAGGTCATCATCTTCTGAAAACTCATCTTCAACAACGACACGCGTCCTCCAAATCTCCAAATCTCCGTTATCTGGATTCACGATAACATCCACATTTTCATCCGTACCAAAACGACGACGGATCATACTACGAAAAACCTCTTCCAATACTGTAATAACAGTAGGTCTATCGATATTCTTAAACTCCTTAAACTCTTGAAAAGAGTCTATCAGATTGATGTTGCTGTTACTCATTATTATTAAAATGAAATTACCACTTTTGTTGCTTTTATTTGATCAAAAGGAAGTTCTTTTTCTACCTCTTGTGCTTTTTTACCTTTTTCTTTTATCTTTTGAAGAACATTGATCTTCATCTCGTCTACGGTCAATAATGTACCTTCAACTTTTGTATTATCGTTCAACTTTACCTGAACTGTACGACCTATATTCTTTTGATACTGTCGGATATTAACAAAATTAGCATCAATACCTGGAGATGAAACCTCTAAACGGTAAGCATCATCAACTACATTTTCCTCCTCCAAGTGGAAACCAACATGACGGCTCACCTGTGCGCAATCATCAATATTCACACCATTATCTCCGTCCAAAAGAATCTCGAGAATTTTATTTGGGCGCATCTTCACACTGACGATAAACAAATCCTCGCGATCTGCAATTTTTTCCGCGATGAGTTCAATAACTCTCTTTTCTATATGCTGCATTGTTCTGTTTCTAGAAATGCTAAATTAATTGAATTAAAAAAAGGGGGCAATACGAGCCCCCTTCCTTTCAGATATGCAAATATAGCATTTTATAAAATAAAAAACAAACTTAGATAGATTGTTTTTATATTCAATATACCTACAGTCCCTATAAAAATAAGCTATCGATCGCTCCTCAGTCCTTGCAATCATCTTCACAGCGTGACTAAATAATAAAAATACGTAGATAATTCTCCACTATTTAGAACCATCCACCACTGCATTAATCGTCTTCTGCATTTGCGCCATCATGCTTGTCAGGGTTTCTATGGTTGGCTCCGGAGTAGGTTCGGGCAGCTGTGTACTGATAAAAGCCTTAGCCTTCCACACTTCAAGAATATCAGCAGTCTCTACCCAATAAGGCTCATAGGTCTTATTATCAGAAACAAGCTTCAAACCTTTATCCTCTTTAAATTTAAAAGCAACGCGTTTATACACCACACCATCTTCTTTCGACACGACAATATAGGTACTTCCTGGTTTAATATCATGCCAATTTTCTACGTATTCGGCCACAATAATAGAACCAGAAGGTAAAGGCAACATCGAATCCCCTTTTATTTCAAAAGCACGAAATGTCCCCTGACCAAACATAGGTAGCGAAAACTTTGGCAACTCAGCAACATATTCTGGATCACCATATCCATTTAAATACCCCGCACTAGCCTTAACCGGAACAAGTTCGATATTTTCACGATCATCTGCATCCACAGTCACACTAAGCACCCTTAAATTTGAGGCATTGCTTTTAGGAACCGGCTTCCATTTGTCATCAATAACATCGTTTGCCAACTCATCCATAGTCAAACCATAGAATTCGGCAATCTTCTTTAATAACTCATATTTAGGCTCTGCTCGATCTTCCTCGTATGCACCGACAGACGCACGCTTAATTTCCATAAGATCAGCAAATTGTTGCTGGGTGATTTTTTTTCCTTTTCGAAGGAATTTCAGATTGGACGAAATATTTGACATATTATTTTTTCAAAAAAATATTTTGCAAAAACTAATTTTATTAGTAATATTGTGCCAATAAAATTAGTAAATATATTTTAAACGTCCAAATAATTTAGCATTATGAACAATTTTATTGTATATATATCAACTGACAACAATCGGAAACACTTTAAAATCGGTCTCAGTTCCAACATCTTTAGTACAGTAATGGAACTACAGCAGTCCAATAATTTTATTTTCAACCAGGGCCCTAGCTTAAATCGAATAATCTACACAGAATCTTTCACAAATTCGGAGACCGCCAATAAGAGAATAAGTGAACTGCAACATTTTACAACCATGCAAGTCGAAAGGCTCATCCGTAAATATAATCCTAATTGGAATAATCTTTTCCCTCAGCAACACCAAACGTTCACCAAGAGAGATTCCAACCACGCAGCCTAGCATAAAAAAAGCCACCTTAGTTAAACTAGGCGGCCATCTTTATTTTTTAGATATATCTTTAACTATTATCAGTTTTGACTACCAAGCTCCTCCAACGAGGATGACCCCACGCTACTCGTTCCGCTATCAGCACCTTCAGTATGATTACGCTCAACAGGATGCTCCGTTCCCTCTTCCTCAGGCCCGATAAATCCTTCATCAGCGGGCTCTTCTACTTGTGTCGAATCACTTTGCTCTGGTTCCGGATCACTATAACGCGGAGTTTCGCATTTGTAAGATTTCGTAATTTCAACAGTAGGACTAGGAAACTTACCTTGCGTATATCCCAATTGTTTGTCTTTATAAACAGACTCCATATACACCCCAAATATTGGTAATGCTGTACGAGAACCTTCTCCCGAATGAGAATTTTTAAAGTGAATACTCCGTTCGTCACAGCCAACCCAAACACCTGTCACCAAATCTTTAGTCACTCCCATATACCAACCATCTACATATTCGGAAGAAGTACCTGTCTTTCCTCCGATTTCATTTTCCTTATCAAATAAATCCCATTCCCACAATCCCTGAGATGTACCTCCAGGTTCTTCCATACCACCCCGCAGCATATACGTCATCAACCAGGCATCTTGTTTATCCACCACTTGTTTACGCTCCGCCTGAAAAGTGGCAATAACATTACCATCATGATCCTCGATCTTAGACACCAATAAAGGTGAGACACGCTCACCGTGATTCATCATCGTCGAGTACCCATTCACCATTTCAAAAACAGAAACATCATTAGGTCCTAACCCCACAGAGGCAACAGGATTTAATTTACTTGTAATACCACAACGATGTGCCGCATCAACAACTTTCGCGGGCGTAACCATATCAGTTAACTGAACCGTAACCGAATTAATGGAACGCGCCATCGCATGACGCAACGACATTTCACGATAGGAAAAATTCCAATCTGCATTTTTAGGCTCCCAAACTTCAACAGAATCTCCTTTATCAATCTTGATCGTAACAGGTTTATCCGTAATCTTATCACACGGAGACATCCCTGACTCCAAAGCAGCCAAGTATACAAAAGGTTTAAATGTAGACCCCGCTTGTCGCTTCGCCTGCATCACGTGATCATACTTAAAATATTGGTGGTTGATCCCACCCACCCATGCTTTAATTTCACCCGAGTACGGATCCATAGACATCATGCCTGCATTTAACATCATGGCATAATATTTCAAAGAATCCATTGTAGACATATCCTTTTGGATCTTACCACCATCCTTCCAATTATAAACATCGATCTTCTTCTTTTTATTTAGGAAGTAATTGATGCTATCAGGGGTATTCGCATATTTTTTACTCAAAAAAGCATAATAAGGAGTTTTCTTTGCCAAATTATCCAAGAAGTTGGGTATAACCTTACCTGATAAATCACGCCAAGGCTCCTGGCCCTCCCAGGTGTTATTTAGACGTTGCTGTAATTCAATCATTTGTTTCGCCACAGCCTCTTCAGCATGCTTTTGAAGTTTAGAATTTATCGTCGTGTAAATTTTCAAACCGTCTGTATAGATATCATAATTGTTATCCTCAGACCATTTTTCCAACCATTTAGCTACTGCAGCACGTAAGTAAGAATCTCCACCCGCATTAAGATCTTGACTATTTGTATTCAAAACAATCTTCTCCTTAACCAGTTTATCATACTCTTCTTTTTTCAGAAAACCACCTTTATACATTTGACTTAAAACGGTGTTTTTTCGCACAAAAGCATTTTCGGGATTACGAATAGGATTATATAAAGTCGTACCTTTTAACATGCCAATCAAAACAGCAGCTTCGGTCTGATTCAATTGATTCGCTCCTTTCGAAAAATAGCGCTTTGCAGCAGTCTCAATCCCATAGGCATTATTACTGAAGGATACTGTATTTAAATACATCTCCAATATCTGATTTTTGGAATAACGTTGCTCCAATTTATAAGCCGTCATCCACTCCTTAAACTTCGTGATCACTAGACCCGCCACGGGAAGACGCGTCAACAATCCACCGGCCTTATTATAACGAGTACGATAAAGATTTTTAGCTAACTGTTGCGTAATTGTACTCGCGCCTCGTTTATCCCCTTTTAATGTAGAGATAATACCTGATCCTAGACCAAAAAAATCAACACCATTATGGCTATAAAAACGAACATCCTCAGTTGCAATCAACGCATTAGTAACAGACTTCGGAATACTATCAAATGGAATTGGATTTCTGTCCTCGTCGAAATACCGTCCAATTAAAACACTATCTGCCGTGTATAATTCCGTAGAGATATTAACACTAGGCATAACGATATCCTTTTTTGTTGGAGAATAACCAAAGAGCCACAAAAAATTCAATTGTATAGCACACACCAATATAATGATAAAATATACTGCTATAACAAGATAACGAAGAATCCTATTCTTAATACGTTTAAACATAAATGGAAATTTATCTTATATTCAACACATCCGACCAGCAAAAGGTTTTACACCTGTCCAATATGCCTTTTTATCTATTTTCAGGGGCTAAATATACAACTAAATAAATCGCTGTAATCAACTATTTACATTTTTTAACAATAAAAAACACCTGCCAAACAACTGTAAAATACGACATAATTCGAAAGGGTGGATTTTGGAAATTACAGCCACGATTAAACAACAAAAGACCTATAGGTAGAAAAAGGCCTAGTCTCAAATTTCTTTGCAACTTTTTCCCGCGTTCCACAAATATTATACCCATTTTTTATTTATTATCGATTTTATTTTAAAATAATAATGATATTTGTTTAAATTTAGATGTAAAAAAGTCAACTATTAGCATGTTAAAACAAACATTACAACAAAAGCTATTACAGAAATTGTCCCCGCAGCAAATACAATTTATAAAATTGTTGCAGGTTCCGACTGTTTCATTAGATGCGAGAATCAAGGAAGAATTAGAAGAAAACCCTGCGTTAGAAGATGGTAGCTTGACTAATATGACCGATCCTATAGAAGAATACCCCGATAAAGATCCAGATGACAACTTTGACAATGAAGACGGATTCGATTCAGAAGACTTTAGTTTAGAAGACTATATCCAGGAAGATGATTTCAAAGATTATGGCAATGGCTATGACTACGGAGATGACGATGACGACCGAAAAGAAATGCCTGTTGCAATTCAGCACTCCTTTTATGAGCAGTTACAACAACAATTAGACCTTTTAGCTTTAGATGACAAGCACTTTTTAATTGGCCAGCAAATTATTGGCAGTCTGGACGATGACGGCTATTTACGCCGGCCCATCATCAATCTTGTCGACGACCTCGCTTTTGGCCAAAATGTAATGACCGATGAACAGGAAGTATTGGATATGCTAAAGGTAATTCAAGATTTTGAGCCTGCAGGAATTGGAGCACGAGATCTGCAAGAGTGCCTATTGATCCAATTACAAAAAAAGGACACACAAAATCCCACAATCAAACTCGCTATTAAAGTCGTAGCGAATTACCTGGAAGAATTCACTAAAAAGCATTATGATAAATTAGAAAAATCTTTAGGCGTTTCATCAGAAGATTTAAAAAACGTAGTCAACGAAATTCTAAAACTTAATCCAAAACCAGGAGATTCTGGCGCAGTAGCAGGCAAGCAACTACATATTATCCCGGATTTCCATATCAGCAATAATGATGGAACACTGCATTTGACTTTAAATGGCCGAAATGCACCTGAGCTCCGCATAAGTCGTGATTACCAACACATGTTTGAACATTACGAGAAATCGGATCAAAAGGATAAAAAAATGAAAGAGGCTGTGCAATTTGTCAAACAAAAACTTGACTCAGCCAAATGGTTTATTGATGCAATAAAACAGCGTCAACAAACCCTACTAAAAACAATGAATGCAATCATGGAATACCAATATGAGTATTTCCTCACAGGTGATGATCGTAAGCTAAAACCAATGATATTAAAAGACATCGCCGACAAAATCGATATGGATATATCAACTGTGTCGCGGGTAGCAAATTCAAAATACGTACAAACAGAATTTGGAACATTTCTCTTAAAATCGTTTTTCTCTGAAGCTATTCAAACGGATTCTGGTGAAGAAGTATCCAATAAAGAGGTTAAGAAAATATTGGAGGAGTGCATCGCAAAAGAAAATAAACGGAAACCCTTGGCTGACGAGAAACTCACTGAGATTCTCAAAGAAAAAGGCTACAATATTGCGCGGCGAACGGTTGCAAAATATCGGGAAGCATTGAACATTCCGGTAGCAAGATTACGAAAAGAGCTCTAAGAGCTCTTTTTGTTTTTCCTACCGACCAAATCCAAATTAAGAATAGTATCTTTGTGCTGTATTAAAATAAGCATTAAAGAATGAGCAAAGTAAAAGTTGGAGTTGTACAGATGAGCTGTACCGCAAGCAAACAAGAGAATCTCGAAAAAGCTATCGCTAAAGTAAAAGAAGCCGCTGCAAAAGGTGCGCAAATTGTGTGTCTGCAAGAACTATTTACCTCTTTATATTTCTGCGATGTGGAAGATTATGACAATTTCGCACTGGCTGAAGCTATTCCGGGTCCATCAACGGACGCCCTATCGGCTGTTGCTAAAGAAGCAGGTATCGTCATTATCGCTTCATTATTTGAAAAAAGAGCAGAAGGACTGTACCATAATACAACCGCTGTATTGGATGCAGACGGTTCCTATTTAGGAAAATATCGCAAAATGCATATTCCAGATGACCCTGCGTTTTACGAAAAATTCTATTTTACACCAGGCGATTTAGGCTACAAAGTATTCAAAACAAAATTTGGAAAAATAGGCATCTTAATTTGCTGGGATCAATGGTATCCGGAAGCATCTCGAATTACCGCATTGATGGGTGCCGAAATTTTATTCTATCCTACTGCTATCGGATGGGCAACAGACCAAGATGAAGAAACCAACAAAGATCAATATAATGCATGGCAAACAATACAACGCTCCCATGCCGTTGCAAACGGCGTTCCTGTTGTATCCGTTAACCGTGTGGGATTTGAACAAAATGGTGCAATGAAATTCTGGGGTGGAAGCTTCGTGACGAATGGACAAGGTAAATTACTCTACCTTGCTTCACATGACAAAGAAGAAATTGAGGTCGTCGAACTAGATTTAAATGAATCGGACTATTTCAGAAAACATTGGCCATTTTTGAGAGACCGAAGAATCGAAACATACGCGCCGATCACCAAACGTTTTATTGACGAAGACTAATATTGGATATGCTAGCCATTTCAGTTTCGAAGGCATACCACTGTGCTGAAACAAACTGAAATGGCTTTTTTAATCCCGCTAAAATAAGTATGGAACAAAAAAAAACATTCACCCTGGACTATTTTGACAATTCCCCAAAACAACAGGGCTTCTCTTTTCCTGCAGAATGGGCAAAGCAAGAAGCCTTATGGTTGAGCTGGCCACATAAAGAGGAATCTTGGCCCGGGAAGATCGAAACAATATACAAACCTTATTGCGAATTTATTAAAGCCGTAGCAGCAGGGCAAAAAGTAAGGATTAACGTCGCTAATGAGGAAATGCAAAATTTTGCTATTACCGCACTCAAAGAAGTGACAACAGATTTTAGCAATATCGAATTCTACTTTAATCCGACTAACGATGCTTGGTGTAGAGACCACGGTCCCGCTTTTATTATTAACCAAGCAACAAATCAAAAAGCAGTAGTTGACTGGGGCTATAATGCCTGGGGTGGAAAATACCCTCCTTTCGACCTGGACGATATTGTTCCGACACGTATTGCCACAACATTCAACCTTCCTCTATTTGTCCCTGATATCGTCATGGAAGGCGGTTCAGTTGAGTTTAATGGCGCAGGAACAATCATGACAACAACGGCTTGTCTATTGAATAAAAACCGAAATCCACACCTGACAAAAGAGCAGATAGAAACTTATTTAAAAGAATTTTACGGTCAGGAACAGGTTTTATGGCTTGGAGACGGTATCGTTGGAGACGATACAGATGGACACATTGACGATATCACACGTTTCGTCAACGAAAACACCGTTTTAACAGTTGTCGAGGAAGATCCAACGGATGAAAACTACGAGATACTTCAAGAAAATCTAGCAACACTTCGTTCATTTAGGCTCTTAAATGGCGAGCCACTGCATATCATTGAGCTCCCAATGCCAGCACCGGTCATCTATGACGAAACAAGATTGCCTGCTTCTTATGCTAATTTCTACATTGCAAACGATATCGTTGTTGTACCGATCTTCAACGATAAAAATGACCAAAGAGCACTGGATATTATCCAAGGCTGTTTCCCTACACGTAAAGTCATCGGTATAAATTCCGTTGACATTATTTGGGGGCTGGGAAGTTTCCACTGTTTAAGCCAGCAGGAGCCGGCACTGAGCTAAAAAAACTATCCATAGAAAAAATGTCCCCAAAAAGTTAAACACTCTTTTGGGGACATTTTTTATGATAAAAAGTCGAGCATAGTTTTGAGTTTTTTTTGTTAAACTGTGTTAAACAACTATGACGTTTACCCCAGCTTTTTCTAACGATTCCACAAAGCTTGTATTTACTTTGTCATCGGTAATTAATATATCAATTTTATCAAAACCACAAATTCGTCCGAAACTTCTTCTTCCAAATTTGGAAGAATCTGCAAGAACGACAACTTTTTGAGCCGTATCGATCATAATGCGATTTAATTGAGCTTCCTGCGCACTTGACGTTGATACCCCGTACTCCAGGTCAATCCCGTCTACACCCAAAAACAATTTACTGCAATAAAAATCCTGTAATATATTTTCTGCATACTTTCCCGTTACGGATGTTGAGGTCTTGCGAAGCGTCCCCCCCATCTGCATGATTTCAACCGAAGGATATTTGATCAATTCCATTGCAACATTCAATGCCGAAGTCACTACAGTAATATTTCCTTTAGGAACAATCTGCTTTGCTAGCGACTGCATGGTCGTTCCTGAAGCTATAATGATGGAATCATTTTCCTCAATCATTTCAGCCGCTTTTTTCCCGATCCTGCTTTTATCATCCGAACGAAGTTTCTCTTTTTCAAATACGGTACGATCAGTCGTATAAGGATTATATTGTGTTGCCCCGCCATGCGTCCTAAACAACAATCCACTATCTTCCAACAAGGTCAAATCCTTCCGAATGGTCACAGAGGAAACGCCCAATTCCTCACATAGATCAATTACCTGAACTACGCCGACTTCCTTTAATTGTTTTAAGATATATTGATGTCTCTCTACATTTGTCATGGCTCTATTATAATATGCTGTTAAAATACTAATCTATTATCGGTTTGTTCAAAGGAAAACACCAATATCTGGCAAAAATTTCTCGATATGGGTAAATTCCCGCAAATATGACCCCCTACTTAAATTTCCCATAGTAGAATTGATGTTAAAATAATGAAATTATTTAATTTTTTCACCTTGGTAGTCACAAATTCATTTTTCTTTTTAAAATAAAAATGAATTAAAATTGCAAAGGATCAGGCAGGACATATTCATATTCCAGTTCCTCTTGAAGTAATTCACCCCTAACTATTTTTTGAATCGTATTAGTTGCTTCGAATGCAAGTGGCAAAATATAGCCATATTTTTTTGCCGACGCTAGAATTACGTCCTTTTTTTTAGGATGTAAGGGAGCAACAACATTGTATACAGTATGTTTAAGCACATTGCAAGATGCCGCCTCTAACAGTCTGATCACATCATCGATATGAACAAAATTGGCTGGCTGTTCACCCGTCGTACAAATACGTTCGGAAAAATATTTGGCAAAAACACGGTTTTTACCAAACAAACCTCCTAATCGATAAATTATGGTATCAGCCAATCCCAACATGCATGCTTCAGCAAGCAAGAGTTTTGATGAGAGCTCGGTTGTATCTGCATAGAATTCATCAAATACAGCATCTTTATCCGGATAAATTCCAATAGAGCTCAGAAAGACTTGTTTCTTCCAAGTAATGTGCCTGTAAAATGATTTAATATTCGAAAATCTGTTTTCAAGAATCGATACACTATTTTTCTGACTTGCCGGAATACTGTTTAATACGAAGTCAAATTGAGTAGGTAAATCTATCCTTGCTGGAAAGTTTTCATAATCAAAGTCTAGAATAAATGAAAAAATACCATCGGCATTCAACCGATGGTATTTTTCAGATGTTGTCGTACTAGCCCAAACCTCATGGCCTTGATACTTCATATGTAGCGCAAAAGATTCTGCAAGCCAACCACATCCCAAAATGAGTATCCTCATATTCTGATAAGACTATTAATAGGCTTTTGCAAAGAGTACACGACGATTTGAAGGCTTCCCGGTAAAGATACAAACACCTTCCTCTTCTTTCGCATCCAAAGGAATACAACGAATTGTTGCCTTGGTTTCTTCTTTTACGCGTTTTTCTGTTTCTGTTGTTCCGTCCCAATGACAAGAGATAAAACCACCCTTACCTTCCAGCACTTCTTTAAACTCATCATACGAATTCACTTCAGTGAAATGCGATGTCCTGAAATTTAATGCTTTTTGGTATATATTTTCTTGTATAGTATCTAGCAATTGTACAATAGTACCGGCCAAGCCCTCCTGAGCAACCGTTTCCTTCGTTTGGGTATCACGTCGCGCTAATTCTACCGTACCATTTTGCATATCTCTTGCCCCGACTGCGACACGTACAGGAACACCTTTTAACTCCCATTCTGCAAATTTAAAGCCCGGACGTTGAGTGTCCCGATCGTCGTATTTTACGGATATGTCGTTCACCCGTAATTCTTTTGTCAACTGATTCACGAATTCATCGATCTGTGCTTTTTCTGCATCAGTTTTAAAAATCGGAACAATGACAACTTGAATTGGTGCCAATTTTGGTGGCAATACCAATCCTTGATCATCTGAGTGAGCCATAATCAATGCACCCATCAAACGTGTAGAAACACCCCAAGAAGTCGCCCAAACATGCTCCAATTTTCCTTCTTTAGACGTAAATTTCACGTCAAACGCCTTTGCAAAGTTTTGGCCGAGGAAATGAGAAGTTCCTGCTTGCAATGCTTTTCCATCTTGCATCAATGCTTCAATACAATAGGTATCCAAGGCACCCGCAAAACGTTCGTTTTCTGTTTTTCTACCACGTACAACAGGCACAGCCAATATCTTTTCAGCAAATTCCGCATAGACATCAAGCATACGTTCGGTTTCTTCAATAGCCTCTTCTCTGGTTGCGTGAGCTGTATGGCCCTCCTGCCACAAAAACTCCGCAGTACGCAAGAAAAGACGTGTACGCATTTCCCATCGTACGACGTTGGCCCATTGGTTGACCAAAATTGGAAGATCACGATAAGATTCAATCCAACCACGGTAGGTATTCCATATAATCGTCTCAGAAGTCGGACGTACAATTAGCTCTTCCTCCAATTTCGCCTCTTCATCCACTACGATCTTACCTGTACCATCGTTTTTTAATCTATAATGAGTTACTACCGCGCATTCGGTAGCGAAACCTTCCACATGCGCAGCTTCTTTTGAAAAAAACGATTTGGGAATGAATAAAGGGAAATAAGCGTTGCTATGACCTGTTTCTTTAAATCTTTTATCTAAGATCGCTTGCATCCGTTCCCAGATGGCGTACCCGTATGGTTTAATCACCATACAGCCTCGTACAGCTGAATTTTCAGCGAGATCAGCTTTGATCACAAGCTCATTATACCATTGCGAATAATCTTCTGCACGACTTGTTATTCCTTTACTCATATGAAATTGATAAATTATTGTAACATTCTTACGTTAAATCTCGTCTGCAATTCTAATACGAAAAGCGTTCAATAAAAAATATTTGTATTTTTGATTACTTCGATTAAACCCCGTCGAGAAATTTGCGTCTAAGATAGTAAATAAGGCTGTATAATCGAAAATAACGATTTAGGATATTATGAAAAAAAATAGATTATTTATCGGAGCACTTGCCATAACAGGAGCGTTCATGCTGGGTTCCTGCGGTACGAGTAGGCAAATCTATGGCGACGATGTCTATGGCAATAGTGGGCAAGCGAGACAAAAGGTTTACCAAAGCCCAGATTATTATTACACGGATGCAGATCAGGCCCAACCAAATGGACAGGCACAAGGTGGTTATTATGATGATGAATATTCCGATCAGGATTACAACAGTGATTCCTATGAAGATCTCGAATACGCTAATCGTATCAACCGTTTTTATTACGCAACTCCAGGGATGACCTATTTCGACCCATTTTTTGACCCATGGTATGGCTATGGCTTCGGTGGTTGGTACGGATACGGACCATCATTTGGAATGGGCTGGGGATGGAACTCTGGTTGGGGATCATCGTGGTCGATCGGCCTTGGATGGGGTTGGGGATCTAGCTGGGGCTGGGGATCTCCTTGGTATGGAGGCTATAGACCTTGGGGTGGCTGGTATGGCGGTGGCTACTGGGGATCAGGCTGGTACGGAAATGGATACTGGGGTGGTGGTTATTGGGGCAATTCGAGACCTCGTTACGCTTCAAGTAGATCTGTATACAGAGATAACTATAATACGCGAAGTTCATCATCAAGAACCCGGACTTCAGGCGGGTATGACCGTAACGGCGTTGCCCGAAATTCCGGCGGATATGATCGCACTGGCGTAGCGCGTGATTCGAGAGGAAGAATCACATCTGTAACTGGCAGATCGAGAAATACGGATGGTTCAGTTTCATCGCGTAGTTCATCATACGATAGAACAGGAGGAAGAACAAGAACTTCCGATGGCATATCAAACAGGGGTTATTCAGACGGTACGCGTTCAAGAACATCCGAGCGAGTAAACGGTTCCTACCCGAATAGTACACGCAGTACAGGTGGCTACTATAATAATGGCACGCGGTCACGCACAAGCTCTGGGGAGGTATCTCGTCCGATGAGCCGTTCCATGGAAACACGTTCTAGCAACCCAAGCTCGACGTCAAGACCAACCTATACGCCTCCAACAAGAAGCTATGATAGTGGTTCATCCCGCTCTTCTAGTGGTGGTTTCTCTGGCGGTGGTAGCTCGAGATCTTCGGGTGGAGGTTTCTCCGGAGGCGGTAGCTCAAGATCAAGTGGAGGACGTACTCGATAGTTAAAAGCATTTGAACAGTAGCATACAACATTTTGTATGCTACTGATTATTATTGACGACATTTCAGCATATGACAATCAAAAAATTACTTTTTGGAACTGCATTCGTTTTAGGTGCAGCAGGGACTACTCAAGCGCAATATACGAAAGATGTACTTTTATTTTCCCAAGGGGACAATGGTGGAACAGCTCGTTTTAAAGCCATGGGAAACGCTTCTACCGCATTAGGTGGAGATATTAGTTCGATTACGAGTAACCCCGCCGGCTTGGGCTACTTCAATCAGTCTGACGTATCGGTAACAGCCAGATACCTTAACAATAAAAATAAAACCGACTATTTTGGCCAAAATTCAAATAGCAGTAAGAATAATTTCAACTTGGATAATGCTGGAATTGTTTTTCACTTGCCAACTTATCGCAACGGAGGCAACTTAGATAAAGGCTGGTTAAATTTCAATGTCGGTATTGCTTATAATCGCAATTATGTCTATAATAATCTGCTAGAATATCGAGGAGTAAATAACACAAGTTCGATCTCTGACGCTTATTCTGACCAGCTATCGTCACCTGGCGGTATGAATGGCTGGGGCCAGGAAGTTTATAATAACTCTTTATTATTTGATAAAGAAACAGGCAATAACGGAAGATATTTCCCTATTACTGACTTTGATAATTTTAATGGAAAGGATGGCTTTGATCAGGTAAATTCTATTTTGGAAAAAGGCAGTAAATCCGAATCTGTATTATCTTTTGGTGCAAACTATAGCAACAAATTATATTTGGGGGCAGCTTTAGGATTTACAGCCTATAGTTATGACAATTCAAGTTGGTATACTGAATATGGAAGAACATTGAACGCCGAAAATTTGGCAAAACGTAATCCAGGTTCTGAATATTTAGATCCAAAAAACGTCGAAAAAAATAAAATTCTTGGCAAGGATTATGAGTTATTTGATGACTATATACAAGTAACTGATGGTACAGGTGTAGATTTCAAACTAGGGGTAATCTATAAGTTCACACCTACTTTCAGTATGGGCTTTACAGCCAAGTCGCCAACATTTATGAGTATTCGGGATGAAACTTATAGCAATTCGGAATTCCGCTATTTTAATCGGGATGAAGATAAATCTTTCAAGGAATACAGAACCAGTGATGACGCAGGACATAGTTACCTGGAATACAATATGAATACACCCTATAAATTGTCTGTAGGTGCTAGTCAAGTTTTTTCAAGAGGATTAATAACCGCAGATGTTGAATGGGTAGATTATGCCGCCATGCGTTTTAAAGATGTTGGCAACTACAGTAAAAGTTTAGAAAAGAACATGAACCAAAACATTAAAGATACTTACCAAGGTGCATTTAATGCGCGAATCGGTGGTGAAGTTTTATTTGATAATGTATTAAGTGGTCGAGCTGGTTTCAATTATAGTGGCAATCCTTATAAAGATGTAGATTATACCAACTATACGGCTTCTTTAGGTATTGGTGCGAAACTCGGTCGGGGAATGTATATTGATTTGACAGGAGCTTATAATGCCATAAAATATGAAGAAAGACCTTACCTTATAGATGAACAGTACTTTGGCAATACAAGTCCAATAGCCAATATAAAAAATCAACGAACCAATGTGGTATTGACAATTGGCTCTAAATTTTAAGAGATCCTTTTCTCAGAAAAAACGTCCAGCTTGTCTGGACGTTTTTCATTAATCACCATCCCAGCAACCATAATTTAAAAGCTTTTAGTAAATTTGCCCTCTTGGTTGAAAATTACATGGCGAATCACACAATTTCAAAAGCATTCAATTTCATTTTTACATACCCGATTTGGCGGATCGAAATCGATGCGGAGAATAAATTGATTGCGGTAGAGACAAGAAATCCAGATGATACCCTGCCCTATTTTAATGTGATTACTTTTGAAGGAACTTACGTTTTACGGGACTTCAAGGCAATTGCCAAAGAATGGGTATTAGGCGGAATCCAATGTAAAAAATTGATACTAAAGAAGATTGCGCATAATTCACCAATTGATGCAGGCATACAACTAATCAATTGTTACAATCCACAACAACAAGAAACCTGGTTCAACTATACTTTTATCAATATGGTTGACCAAGGACTACTTATTAGACCCAAAGTAATAGCAGAGGGATTACAACTATTTTTGAATCTCCAAACGATGTTGATTGAAAGCAAAAATGAGAATTCCATTAAACCTTATGCCAGTGCGCTCGTCTATCCTATCATCTACAATGGTGAAATACCCCTTTTTTTGAAGGACTTCCCAATTGATGGCGAGATCTGGATTAATAGGGTAAATGACCACTTTATTTGGGTTTTCTATGAAAAAGACAAAGATAATTGTTATCAAATCAGGTTAGTGCAATCCACAAAAGAAAAAATAACAGCAACTACTCTTGCAGTTTCCAAACTAGGACTAAAGTTCTTCAACATCTATTTTCTTATTCACGAACAAATATTCCTTTTGACAGATAATAAACGGGAGTTTGTTTCGTATTTAGTATAATTGCAAAATATATGAAAGTTTTATTCGAATTAAAGACATATAAAAAGATAGCTATTCTATCCATCGCGATATTAGCTATTCAACAAGTTGAAGCAAAAAACTCAACTTCTTTACGCGCTGATTTTATCCCTGATTCAGTAGGAACAGAAGCAATCAATGGTGAAGAATACGTGCTGTTCAAAATTGAAAAAGGAGATAATTATTACCAGTTAAGTAAAAAGTATAAAACGACGGTAGGCCAATTGACCCAAATAAACGGTAATGGAACATTAAGCCTGGGTCAAATTGTTAAGATTCCAACAGGTCGTAAAGCGAAATCAACAGTAAACAATGACCGTGGAAATATGACAGTGCAAAATCCGCGTAATCCGCAGCAGCAAGAAGGTTTCACGGAATATATCGTTGGTGAGAAAGAGACACTTTATGCCATATCTAAAAGGTTCAGTATTTCTGTTGAAGACATCAAAAAAGCAAATAACTTAAAAAATAATGTTATTGGCGGTGGAATGAAACTCATGATCCCCAATCAGCCCCTGCCTCCTGAACGACCAAAATTAGTTGAACCTAAAGGAATCGAAATTGTAAGCCCCGATTCTACTGACGGTGATGATAAAGAAGAAAATCAAATTTCAACAAACCGCTACGGAATACGTGAAAAGTCCGAACGTGGTATTGGCGTCTGGATTGATGGGCTATCATCTCAAGGTACAAGCAACCTCGCTCTTCATAAGTCAGCTCCAGTAGGTACTATTTTAAAAATTACTAACCCAATGACCAAAAGTGTGACTTATGCAAAAGTGGTTGGTAAATTTAATGATAATGCCGAAAACCAAAATGCAATTGTCGTGTTGTCAAAATCTGCCGCCGCGAGCATAGGCGCACTTGATAAACGCTTCCAGGTTGAAATTGCGTATGGATTACCTCTAGAAAATTAACAGAATAAAATAGCTTTTATAGCATAGTAAGAATGAATAACAAACCGTATGTCATAGGAATTGCCGGAAGTAGTGGTTCTGGGAAGACTTTTTTTTTAAATAGCTTTTTAAAACATTTTAACCCACATGAGGTGACCTTAATTTCCCAAGATGATTATTACATCCCTGCCAATACTAAAACTCAGGAGGAAAACAGGCTCTATAACTTCGATATTCCGACATCAATCGACAGAGATGCTTTTTATAAAGATATCAAGGCTCTCTTTAACGGTGAGACAATATATAAGGAAGAGTATACATTTAACAACCCTTCATTAACACCCAAAATATTAGAGATTAAACCGGCACCTATTTTAATTATTGAAGGTCTATTCATTTTCTATTATACAGAGATAAATAATTTAATCAATCATAAGATATTTTTAAGCGCTGATCAGGATATCGCGTTAAGACGACGCTTACACCGTGATCTGGTTGAACGGGGATACTTTGAAGATGATGTCATGTACAAATGGGTAAACCATGTTCTACCCTCCTACAACGAGTACCTACTGCCGTATCAGGACACTTGCGATCAGGTCATATTTAACAATACCGATGAACCAGAGCCAATCTGGGAAATCACCAACCAAATTTCTGAAGAGCTAAAATTAAAGCTCAATTTGGTATAAAATTAAAACAATCTAGAAAGGAGAATCTCGTAAACAGATTCTCCTTTCTATTTAAAAAGTACTTGATTTATTGATATCAAGATTTTAAATACCTATCTTTGCGCCACGAAACAAATCCATCATAATGAACCATCCTGTAAAGATTAAAAATGCATTGGTTTCAGTCTATTATAAAGACGGCCTCGCTCCTTTAGTTGAATTATTAAACAAATACGGTGTTACCTTCTATTCCACTGGTGGAACAGAAACATTTATCAAAGATTTAGGTATAGATGTTGTTCCAGTTGAAGACCTCACCAGCTACCCTTCTATTTTAGGAGGCCGTGTAAAAACATTGCATCCAAAAGTATTTGGCGGTATCTTGGCGCGCCGCCCGCTTGAGTCGGATCAACAACAGCTTGCTCAGTATGAAATACCTGAGATCGATTTGGTTATTGTGGATTTGTATCCTTTTGAAGAAACTGTTGCTTCCGGTGCATCGGAACAAGATATTATCGAGAAAATAGATATCGGTGGAATTTCATTGATACGCGCTGCCGCTAAAAACTTTAACGATGTGGTTATTATCTCTTCCAAAAATGATTACAAAGAATTGGAAGAAATACTAGCAAACCAAGAAGGTAATACGTCGTTGGAACAACGTAAAGAATTTGCTAAACGTGCATTCAATACATCCTCGCATTACGATACGGCAATCTTCAACTATTTCAATCAAGAAAATCCGCTTCAGGTTTTTAAACAATCTGAGCAAAAAGCGCAGGTGTTGCGCTATGGTGAAAACCCGCACCAAAAAGGTATTTTCTTCGGCGACTTAGATAAGATGTTTGACAAATTGAACGGTAAAGAGCTATCTTACAACAATTTGGTTGACGTTGATGCTGCCGTTGCTTTGATTGATGAGTTCACAGAGCCTACATTCGCGATCTTAAAACACACAAATGCTTGTGGAGTTGCCTCACGGTCAACAATCAAACAAGCTTGGTTAGATGCTTTAGCATGTGATCCTGTTTCAGCTTTCGGTGGAGTCTTAATAACGAATGGTCAAGTTGATGCTGCAACAGCTGAAGAGATTAATAAATTATTCTTCGAAGTGTTGATTGCACCTTCTTATTCTGAAGAAGCGATCAATATACTTACCGCAAAGAAAAACAGAATTATTTTGGTTCGTAAAGAGGTTACATTACCTGGCCAACAGTTCAAAACTTTATTGAATGGCGTCATTCTTCAAGATAAAGACAATACGATTGAAGGACCTGAACAAATGGTTACGGTAACACAAGTAGAGCCAACTGCAGAACAACTGGAGGATCTTTATTTTGCGAACAAAATTGTAAAACACACCAAGTCAAATACAATCGTATTTGCTAAAAATGGTACTTTGTTTGCTTCAGGCGTAGGGCAAACGTCTCGAGTAGATGCATTGAAACAAGCTATTGAGAAGGCAATTTCTTTCGGTTTTGACCTTAAAGGCTGTGCAATGGCATCTGATGCCTTCTTCCCTTTCCCTGATTGTGTGGAGATTGCTTCGGAAGCTGGAATAGCAACCGTGTTACAACCTGGTGGTTCAATTAAAGATCAATTATCAATTGATATGGCCAATGAAAAAGGAATTTCCATGGTGACAACAGGTGTTAGACACTTTAAGCACTAATTGAACATCAATAATAAATAAAAAAAGCTACTTTAGAAAAGTAGCTTTTTTTATTTATCTCGTTTCGACAGGAAACTTTGAACGCTTGTACTGTTCCATTTCAGCGCTGAGTTTGCGAATCGCATAACCCACAATGGCCACATCATCGATCCACCCGCCCACGAGAATAAAATCGGGAATTGCATCAATTGGCGAAACCACATAAAGTATCGTTCCAATAATAATCGATAAATTCCATTTGTCCATTTTATACTTCCCCGTAATGGTGTCCTTACACATCGCAATTAATACGTTGAAGTCGTCCATATAGCCTCCTAGATTCCTCGCTTTTGCCTCCGCCTGTACAAATTCAGATTCCGTAATTTTACGATGCCTAAACTGCTCAAACATTCCCTTCGCAATTCTTTTGATTCTATTGTTCATACTTCAAAATTAGGATTACTAGTTTAACAATCCAAATCCTCGCGCTAAACCAAACACGAACCAGAATCAGAATGCGCAGCGGACATAACCAAATCCCTCCCCTCACACCGACTAAATTTTGCCTAGAAACCCTTATTGATCCGCTGTCGGTCCAACCAACTACTCTATATATTCATTTACAACGGTCATCGGAATAAAAAACGAGGTCTGAATATGGATTTTTATTATTTTTACAAATCGCTGTAGCAAAGTGTCAGTCATCTCCGTATAATAGACAACACAAGCGCAATGTGAGTCACAAAAACAAATTTTAATATTACACGGTTATGAAAAACTATAGATTATTTAATTTTATTGCTATTGCTTTAGCGGCATTCTTTTTAACAAGCTGTCTAAAAGATAACGATGACCAGCCAATTCCTGCCGCATTGCTTACCATGGTTAATGGATACACGGATGCCAATGCAGTTATATATTTTGCAGACGGCGGCCCGCTTCAAAACCCTAATTATCCATTGGGATTCAAGAGTTATGCTCAAATTGGGCTATTTACAGGAGCACGTAGAATTGCAGTCTCCGCTGAATATAACACGAAATTAACGGATACAACTGTAACAATCAAAGATAGCACCATCTATACATCCTTTTTATTTGGAACTAAAGCCAAACCCGTACAGGTGATCACAACAGATCGAATCAATAAAGACATCAAAAATACAGAGTCTGGTTTACGCTTCTTTAATCTTGCTGAAGGTACAGATTTAGTTACCCTGAAAATAGGCGATCAGGCTTCCCCCTCAGAATGGACCAATAGAGCACAAGAAACACAAAATTCAGCAAGTGCCCATCAGGGATTTATTGCTCAAAAGAGTGGCACATTCACTGTCACCGCTCGTGATAAAGCCGGAAAAACTATCGCAACACGTAGCGACATTAAATTGGTTGAAGGTTATTATTATTCATTAATACTCATAGGCAAGGCTAATGATGAAAAGAAACCTTTATATATTGGTCTAGTAGCCCAAGCCGCAAATTAAAATACCCATATCTATATACTATATAACAACGGCCGTCATGTAAACATGATGGCCGTTGTTTCTCATTTTATATCATATCGTAGATCTTAATGATTCTCTTTAGGTGCTACTTTAGTAATCACATAAATATCTTCATTATCTTTTTTCATCTTATACTTCTCACGTGCAATACGTTGTACTTCCTGCGGATTTGATCGAATATCGTTTATTGTTTTAATGATAGCCGCATTTTCCTTAAGGTAGAAGGAGCGTTCACTTTCCAAATTCGCTTTCTGCTTTTGATAACTATACTGCGTGGCAAAGTCATTTCGATCAAAAAACAACATCCACACGAGAAAAGCCAAAGCGGCTAACAAATACTTATTTCTTATTAAGGACCACAATCGTTGCATAAGACAAAATTACTATTTACCTTTTATACTTCGGATATTTTCTTCAAAACTTGAACATCTTTAATTAAAGATATGGAATAATATGCTCGAATTCATCATATACCTAGAATAATCTTATCTTTAACAGTTCAAAAACGATCATTTGAATGAAATATCCATGGTTAAGACTAAACGCAGTTTTAACGAAAAAAAGATATCTCATAAGATCATAAAGAATAAAATCATTGACATATGAAATACTATCTTATTGCAGGTGAAACTTCAGGAGACTTACATGGTGCCAATCTTATTAAAGCATTAAAAATTGAAGACCCCGATGCGACTTTCCAAATCGTAGGGGGCAATCTCATGCAAGCAGAGGCGGGAAAAAAAGCGCTGATACATACTTCAGAAATGGCCTTTATGGGCTTTATAGAGGTTTTAAAAAATCTGCCCAAGATATCTAGGAATCTCAAACTTGTTAAAAATGATCTATTGAAAGAAAAACCGGATACCGTCATTCTTATAGATTTCCCTGGCTTCAATTTGAAAATTGCTGATTTTGCAAAAAAAAATGGCATCAAAACATGTTATTATATTTCCCCTAAAGTGTGGGCCTGGAATCAAGGCCGCGTAAAGAAAATCAAACGGATTGTCGGCCATATGTTTTGTATTCTGCCTTTTGAGGTAGATTTTTATAAAAAGTGGCGCATGCCCGTTGATTACGTTGGAAACCCGCTGTTGGATGCGATTTCAGCCTATCAATTCAACCCAAAGTTCAGGGAGCAGCATGGATTTTCAGAAAAACCCTTGATCGCCCTTTTACCCGGAAGCCGCGAAATGGAAATTGCCAACCTCCTTCCCATCATGGCCGAACTTCCATTTTTCTTTCCTGGACATCAATTTGTCATTGCCGGTGCGCCTAATTTTGATGAAGCCTACTACAAGCAATTTTTTAAAGGTATTGATATTCCCGTAATCTTCAATCAAACCTACGACATTCTCCATAACGCAGAAGCCGCAGTCGTAACGAGTGGAACGGCTACACTCGAAACAGGTATCTTGAAAGTACCTCAGGTTGTCGTTTATAAAGCTAACCCAATATCGGTATGGATTGCCAAATTAGTCATCAAGGTTAAATTTATCTCACTAGTCAATCTAATTAACAATTTCTTATCAGTACGGGAATTGATTCAAGACGAATGCACGGCATACGATATCTCCTATGAAGTAGGTGAACTTATCAATAACAAAGCTCACCGTGCAAGTGTGATGGAAAACTATGATATTTTAGCCGAAAAGCTAGGTTCTCCTGGCGCATCAGAGAAAACTGCCAAATTAATTGTAAAATATCTCGCTAAATTTTAAACTCTTTTACCTTTTATTTGTCAAACTACTAGTTAGTTACAATTAATTAAAAGTTTTATGAAATTTAAATTTATTCTAGGCTTTTTTCTTTGCTTTGCAATGACCTTCACTGGGAAAGCACAAGAAACACAACATATTTCTAAACTGGAAATTGGCAAAAAAGCGAAAAAAAATATCGATAATAGAGACTCTACTGTTGTCATGCACATCGATACCTTAATCATGAAAGACAATTCTACCCTTTCGTTCTATGGTAAGAAAAATGTCAAGCTAACAATTGGTTATGCTGAAATTGGAAATAAAGCAACCATCTATGGAACAGATGGAAAGAATAATGGTGCAAATTTTGACATCAATGCTAATTTTCAAAAATTAGGTTCTCTTTATATCATTGCAAAGGGAGATGACGCTTTTAATGGCACCAAAACTTTTCCGAATGGTAACGGAGGAAAAATTAAAGTCAATTTAACAACTGGTAGCCTTAAACCTCAGACAACAAATAAAAAAGCGCCTAATTATATTTATGGAGATGTTGCAGCAGGTGGGCGGGCTGTCAATGCAAACACGGACTTGAGAAACATCTATGATCGGATTAAAACCGCTCCCACCGGATTGAGAGGCTTGCCTCAAGGGCAAATTTATTCGGGCAGTGCCGGAACTGAAGGTACATTTGAACTAATTTCAACACAATAACAAAATTCCTTAATCCATAAAAAAGGCGTATTATTCTCTAATACGCCTTTTTTAATGGGCTCATTATTATCTACAGCCTCTTCTTTTAAGCTCATAGGCCAACACCAACCGTGTCATCCGATCGTATCGTGCTATGCCTTCCTGTTGATTGTTGTGCTTGAGGTATTGATTATAAAATATTCCCATCACATCGTCAACCCAACCCGTATACTGACTCCAGAAATACCTTTCTTTTTCCATATCGTTCAATACTTTCACACTTAATCTTCTCTTATAATCTTTTCCTAAATCAGGATACATGTGCTGAAGTTCACGTAGCATATAAAGCGTCGTCTGTAGATAAGCTGAGTATCGATAAAAAGCTTGGGGATGTTGCTCTAAGCGCACAAAAGCAATAAAATTTGCCTCATCTTCAAAACCAATCCCTTGCTGGTGTGCAAGTTCGTGTACCGTTGTAAAGGGGATAAAGGTTACAGGCATTACAGTATTAACCTGTGATTCGTGTGTAAATGGATTAAAATAGCCTGAAACCCCAAAAAGAGAAACTATTTTACTATTTAGCGGAGATTTTGCTCCGATGTGCCCGCTTGACAGGAAATCTCCGAAAGTCGTATCCTGTCCTACCCAATTATTCAAGTCCTCTTGAATTGAATCTTTATGCTCTTCCCACTGCGATGGATCCACAGTTTCCCGTAAACTATTTGTACTATCCAGAAATCTATTCAATACGACAAGATAGTCGGCCAGCTTTAAGCTATCAACTTGCAATTGTACATTTGTACTAATTGGTTTACGGTAATAATTCAAACCCCATGAGAGGTAAAAGAAAAAATAGAGCCCTAATATCAGATTGATGATAAACAAAAGCGAGCGAAAAGACGCCTTCCATCTTCCCCTCCATAAATTTCCGATCAGTTTAACCGCTAAATAGAACACAAATATAACCACTGTGACATAGAATAGATCGCCTAAGCTAAAAGGAATATTGCCAAAAATAATTCTTGGCACATAACTATAAAAGCGGTAAAAACCTCGCGCATAGAATACTTCAATCCACTGGCTATTTCTCTCGATCAAAGAAGTAAGAAAAATCCCAATTAGAAGTAATACAGCGGTGAAACCAACTATTCTATCGCGCTTTTCCATTCAATAGAATATAAAATGATTAACTTTCGTTCTCAAAATAAACCTTATAGTAATTCATGCCCTTATCCTCATCATAACCTTTCTCAAGATACTCACGCTTACCATGAACATAGATATGGAAATTCTTATCGAGCTTTAACACAGATTTGTAGGAAGATTCCATCTTCTTCACGGCTTTATCTGCAATTTCAAAACTAGCCTGAAATGGAGAGTCAAATTCATCTTCAAAACCAGCTTTAAAATCCTGGAATAACGCTATCGCCTGTGGATTACCCAATACCTGTTCTTCAAATTCCTCTTGAACAAAAGTTTCCTTTTCCTTAAAGTAATTCATTGATTTGTTCATCAAATCAATCTTATCCGCTTTTTCCAATTCAAACGTCTCGTCTAATTTTTCCTGAACAAAGTTTTTATACACTTTTAGATAATTACCTGTCTGATTGAAATTGTCATTCCGGACGCGCAGTTGTAAAAATTCATCCTTCCAATACACCGCCTCCTGTTGACGATTTGTCTGATCGAGAACCAGCACCTTATAACCTTCTTCTTCTTCTACATTGATAATAATACAGCCTTTGTCCAGTTTATTGATATTGATCGCCTCCTGCTCATATCCCAGCATAAAAGCTCCTTGTTCCGGATACACTTTCAGATAGGTCTCCTTATTTTCGGATTTGAATATACCAATGGCATCATGTTCCTCTCCTTCTATCTGAACATTCTTTAAGGCAACAATATACACCTCGCCCCCCTTTATTTTTGGATGGGTAGATACTTCATAAAGGTGTTTTGAAATCTGTTGTGAGAAATCGTGAAATGGAAGCTGCTCTCTAAAATATTGTCTTACAAAATAAAAAACTTCATTGAGCTCCAACTCTTCATTAGGATGATATAGGCGGTATACCTCATTCACCTTCGCAAAAGGACTCATAAAATACTGCATCAACAATCCAGGTAACACTTCATCTCCTTCAAGAGAAACAGGTGCATCTGACAAAATATAAAATTCATCTTGTGCCTTATTGCCCACACGATGAACAGACAATGCTTCGAACGTCGCATCTTGGTGAAAAAACATATTCTTATCTTATAAATTATATAAATCTATTGCTATTTTAAAAGTCTGACAATGTGCATTGACAATATCTTTAATTTCGGGAGAATACCCTCCCCCCATACTCACCTGAACCGGAATATTGTATCCATGGCACATCTGAAAGACCAATTCATCCCGTCGGCTGCAGGTCTCGGGACTTAAACCTAATTTCCCCAGTTTATCTGTTTTCAATATATCCACACCGGCCTGGTAAAAAACAAAATCTGGTTCAATCCGCCTAAACAAATCGGATAAACTATCTTCCAATAATACCAGATATTCCTGATCCCGAATGTTATCTGCTAAGCCAATATCCAGATAAGAACGCTGTTTTACAAATGGATAATTTTTCTCGCCATGCATAGAAAAAGTAAATACCTGTTTATGCCCCTCAAAAATATGGGCAGTACCATTTCCTTGATGCACATCAAGGTCTATGATGAGGATGCGGCTAGCGTATCTGTGCTTCAGCAAATAGCCCGCTGCAGTAGCTTGATCATTCATCAAACAGAAGCCTTCGCCAAAATCATAACCTGCATGATGCGTCCCCCCGGCGATGCTAAAAGCAACACCATACTCAAGGGCATATTTAGCACTTTGAATTGCTCCCTCCAAAATATAACGTTCCCGATCAACAAGACTTTGGCTCAACGGAAAACCTATTCTTCGGATCATTTTAGTATCTAGGGTCAAATCAAATAGCTGTTTGACATAGACTGGATCATGCACCAGGCAACATGATTCAAAGCTCGCAAGTTCAGGACTGAAAAAATTAGACTCGTCCGCCATCCCCTCATGTTTTAACTGTAAAGGAATCAACTCGTATTTCAGCATCGGAAAACGATGCCCCTCTTTGACAGGGTGAACAAATTCTGAACGAAAAGCTATCTTAAGCACCTTAAATCTAATATTACTCATGCGAAGATAAGAAAAAGATCTTTTGGAGTTATAGGAGAAAAAGGGCATCTTTGAGAAGGAACAATCCGGCAAGCCAATGTTATGTTGCCATAACAGCATACTTGTATTCAATCATAAATTTATATTCTTCAAGATAAATGGAAACAACTCATTTGCCCCAATTGTCTGCCATGGAACAACGTGTGCTAGGCTCACTAATCGAAAAATCAAAAGTAACCCCAGAATATTATCCGATGACGATCAACAGCTTACAAGCTGCTTGCAACCAAAAAACTTCCCGCAAACCGGTTGTACAATATACAGAAGAAGATATTATCGCTACATTGGATATATTAAAGAAAAAGGGCTTAATCTCGACAGTTGTTGGCGGAGGATCTCGCGTAACAAAGTATAAACACAATTTTGCCATACAATTTCCACTGGTTCCTTCCGAATTAACCATTGTTTGCTTATTACTACTCAGAGGACCAATGACCGCCGGGGAAATTAATTCAAACTCTGGAAGACTTTATGAATTTGAATCATTGGGCGAAATCAATGAACAATTGGAAAAATTGGCACAAGAAGGCTACTTGAAGTCCCTGCCTAAACAAATAGGGCATAAAGAAGTCCGCTATATTCATTTATTAGGAGATATCAACCTGGAAGCGTATGAAAATAGCGTTCCTGCAGGCAGCTCCTCGAACGACCAGACCTTACTCGAACGAATTGGACAATTGGAACAGGAAGTTGCAGCATTGAAACAGAAATTTCAGGATCTCTGGGATGAATTACATTAGTCGCTCATGTCGCAAACAATAGATTCCGAAAACGAAATATCCAAAGCAACCTTGTGGCTGATGACCATCGCCACAGGCTTGGTTGTCGCCAATAATTATTACAATCAACCACTATTGGACCTGATTGCCAAAGACCTACATATTGACGAGGCCATGGTCAGTAATTCGGCCATGTTAACGCAGATCGGATATGCCTTTGGCCTGTTACTGATCGTCCCCTTAGGGGATATGTTTAAGCGAAAAAAAATGATCTTGATCGATTTCTTTTTCATTATTTTTTCTTTAGTCGGTATGGCCATGTCCACTTCTATCCTATCGATCCTGCTATTCAGCTTTCTGATAGGTTTCACCTCCGTTATTCCGCAGGTTTTTGTGCCCATGGCCGCTGAGCTTGCGAGCAAAGAAAAGCAGGCTTCAGCGATCGGAATGGTCATGTCGGGCCTGCTGATCGGTATATTACTATCTAGAGTTGTAAGCGGGTTTGTCGGCTCCTATTTCGGATGGCGCGAAATGTACTGGATAGCCTCAGCAATTATGGTCATTACAGCCATCGCCATAGCAATCAAGCTACCAGAGGTGCTGCCTAATTTTAAAGGTTCTTACCAGGAATTGATGCGATCAGTCTGGAACTTTGCCAGAAAACAACCTGTATTACAGTTGGCTGCATTTCGTGGAGCTATGGGATTTGGGGCTTTTTCCGCATTTTTTACAACGCTTGTTTTCCATCTTTCGGCCCCACCTTTTTTTGATGGCCCCGCAACTGCAGGAGCCTTTGGTCTCGTAGGTGCCTGTGGTGCGCTTGCCGCTGCTTTTGTCAATAAACTAACCATTTATATAGGCAAAGCAAAAATCATCTTATATGCGATCTTATTGATGTTATTCAGCTGGTTATTATTTACCCTCTTTGGCTATACCTATTGGGGTCTCATTCTTGGTGTTATTCTCATTGATCTTGGTCTACAGTCGATGCACATCCTAAATCAAAGCGATTTCTATGCGCTGAACCTCGGGGCCAACAACCGACTAAACACCGTATACATGGTCAGTTATTTTATTGGCGGATCAACAGGCACTTTTTTTGCTGCACAAGCATGGCAACACTTCCAATGGCCCGGTGTTATTGTCGTAGGCACATGTTATACGGTATTGGCACTGTTGGCTCATCTATTATTTGATTATAAATTAAGAAAAAACTAATATGAAATTCGGCCAAGTTGAACATCCGGAGGAAATCGATTTTACCCTTCCTCCTACTCCACCGGAAACCTTAACCCTATTACAGCATTTCAAAAACGGTCAACCTTTTGAGGTATTTGTAGGCTGTGCAAAATGGAATAAACAAGATTTAAAAGGCTTTTACCCCAGAGGTACAAAAGACGAACTTGCTTATTACTCCACGCAATTTAACAGCATTGAACTCAATGCCACATTCTACAATTCGCCCGGCATAGACCAGGTAGAAACCTGGAAAAAGAAAACACCTTCCAACTTCAAGTTCTTCCCAAAAATCCCACAATCCATCAGCCATTTTAGCAGATTATTAAATACGGGTGATAAAGTGAAGTTGTTTACGGATTCCATTGTTCATTTCGATGAGAAACTGGGAATGGCCTTTTTACAGATGCACGACAATTATAGTCCAAAGGATATGGCCCGTCTAAAACTATTTCTTCATGACTGGCCAAAAGAAGTCCCTCTAGCCTTAGAGGTACGAAATAAAGATTGGTTTTCCAAACCCGAAGTAACAAAAGAACTCTATGCGCTGCTGGAGGAAACCAACGTGACCAACGTACTGGTCGATACCGCAGGCCGTAGGGACATGCTCCATATGCGCTTAACCACACCGACTGCTTTTATACGGTATGTAGGTGCCAACCACGCGTCAGATTACGATCGCCTAGATCAATGGATCGATGTGCTGAAACTATGGCGCGAAAACGGGTTGCAAAAACTGTATTTCTTTATCCACCAGAATATTGAGATAGAATCGCCATTACTGGCAACACATTTTATCAAAAAACTGAATACAACATTCGACTTGGATCTAACCTATCCCAACAAAAACACAGGAAATACATTATTCTAAGACAGGATATCAGTTCCGGTGCTAAAGCCAACTATAGAAAAAATCATTCAGCATATTTTGCCCACAAAAAAAGCCGAAGTAGAAAATACTTCGGCTTTTTATATAAAAAATAAGCTTTCGCTTATTTTTTAGCGTATTTAAAGTTTTTACCGATGAAACGTGCATTACCACCCAATTCCTCCTCAATACGTAACAATTGGTTGTATTTAGCCATACGATCAGAACGTGAAGCAGAACCAGTTTTAATCTGACCGCAGTTCAGTGCTACAGCTAAGTCAGCGATAGTCGCATCTTCAGTCTCGCCCGAACGGTGTGACATCACAGAAGTGTAACCAGAATTTTGAGCTAAAGTAACCGCATTGATTGTTTCAGTCAATGAACCAATTTGGTTTACTTTCACTAAAATTGAGTTTGCTGTATGAGTATCGATTCCTTGTTGAAGACGTTTTGTATTGGTAACAAAAAGATCATCACCTACTAATTGAACATGGTCACCGATTTTGTCAGTCAATGTTTTCCAACCAGCCCAATCATCTTCAGCCATACCATCTTCTATAGAAATAATAGGGTATTTAGCTGTTAATTCAGCCAAATAGCTTGCTTGCTCTTCGCTAGAACGCACAGCTCCTTTATCACCTTCAAATTTAGTATAATCGTATTTACCATCTTTGTAGAACTCAGAAGAAGCACAATCCAACGCTAAACAAACATCTTGACCAGGTTTGTAACCGGCAATTTCAATCGCTTTCAAAACTGTTTCGATAGCATCCTCAGTACCTTCAAAAGTTGGCGCGAAACCACCTTCATCACCTACTGCAGTTGAAAGACCTCTGTCATGTAAGATTTTTTTCAACGTATGGAAAACCTCAGTACCCCAACGCAAAGCCTCAGAGAATGAAGGCGCACCCACAGGCATGATCATAAATTCCTGAAATGCGATAGGTGCATCAGAGTGTGAACCACCATTGATGATATTCATCATAGGAATAGGTAACGTGTTCGCATTTACACCACCGATATAACGGTATAATGGTTGACGTGACTCTTGTGCAGCAGCTTTCGCTACAGCTAAAGAAACTCCTAAAATAGCATTTGCGCCTAAGTTTCCTTTATTTTCGCTACCGTCTAAATCAATCATGATTTTATCGATGGCATTTTGCTCGAAAACATCTACACCTTCTAGCGCTTTTGCAATTTTAATGTTTACATTCTCAACAGCTTTCAAAACACCTTTTCCTAGATATTTTGACTTGTCACCATCACGTAATTCTACTGCTTCGTGAATACCAGTTGAAGCACCTGAAGGAACAGCTGCACGACCAACAAAACCATTTTGTGTAGTAACATCTACCTCAATTGTAGGGTTACCGCGCGAATCCAAAATTTGACGCGCATGAACATCGATAATTAAACTCATCTCTTTATTAGACTATAATTTATTTTCATTACTTAGTGTAGATAAGACACACTCTTATCTACAGACATTTTTCACAATCAAATATAATAAAAAATGTATTTATTCCCCTATTTATTATGAAATAAAATATGCTCCATCGGCATAACTGTTCAACTAAAAACAATAAAAAACCCTTCAAAATCTGAAGGGTTTTTTATAGAATATTGTGCAATTTAGTTTTTGATCATTGCTACAAAATCATCAAACAAGTAGCGCGAGTCATGTGGACCCGGTGATGATTCTGGATGATATTGCACCGAAAATGCTTTCTGTCCTTTGATACGGATACCTTCAATAGACTGATCGTTCAAATTGACGTGTGTAATTTCGACGTTCTCAGAATTTTGGATATCTTCAGCCACAACTCCAAAACCGTGGTTCTGCGACGTAATTTCACAACGGTTGGCGATAATGTTCTTCACGGGGTGGTTGATACCACGGTGTCCATTATGCAACTTGCTTGTGCGGATGCCATTTGCCAATGCTAAAATCTGGTGACCTAAGCAAATACCAAACATCGGTTTATTTGCGTTTAAAATAGCTTTTACAGTCTCGATAGCATAATCCATCGGTGCTGGATCCCCAGGACCATTGGAAATGAAATAACCATCCGGATTCCACTGCTCCATTTCTTCAAATGTTGTCTTCGCAGGAAAAACCTTTGTATATACATCACGAGCCTCAAAATTGCGCAAGATATTTTTCTTGATTCCCAAATCCAAAACTGCAACACGCAACGAAGCATTTTCATTACCGAAGAAATAAGGCTCAGCTGTCGTTACTTTCGAAGACAATTCAAGACCATCCATTGAAGGAACCTCCGCCAATTGACGTTTTAATTCTTCAACATCCAATGTTTCTGAAGAAATAATCGCATTCATCGCCCCCTTATCACGAATATGGCGCACTAATGAACGGGTATCCACATCAGAAATACCAACTAAATTTCCTTCCTCAAAGTAGCTTTGGATCGATTCATCAGCCATTTTGCGGCTGTAGTTGATGTTATAGTTTTTACAAACTAATCCAGCAATCTGAATTTGATTTGATTCGGTATCATCCGCATCAATACCATAGTTACCAATATGCGCATTGGTCGTTACCATGATTTGTCCAAAATAAGATGGATCTGTAAAAATCTCTTGATAACCAGTTGTTCCTGTATTAAAACAGATCTCCCCAGTAGTCGTACCAATTTTACCAGCGGCTTTACCGTGATAAACTGTACCATCTTCTAAAACTAAAATTGCAGGCAATTTGCTGTAGTTGGTCATTATCGATGTAATATTATAAAAATGTGTATCCTTACTTTTATGAATTTTAAAGCCTTCTTGACTGGATATAAAAAAAGCCCTCAAATGGGCTAAATATCAATTAACAATGCATCATTACGATTGACAAACCGTTTCCTAAGGCACCTACCAGTAAAGACTCTACTTTAATTTTCACGGGAGACAAAGTTACGACATATCACTTATAAAGTGAAAACATTTTTTATTTTTTTATCCTTCCATTGATTGGACTTCCCGAAACCGAATAAAGTCCCTCAAAATCAGCACAGTTAATAATGGGACAAGCATATAAATCAGCGGGTTTTCTAACCAAGCTTCTTGCCATTCCATCCGCAGCAAGGCGATAAAGGCTCTTGTTAACCCACAACCGGGACAATCAGAACCACTGATACTCTCCCAAAGACAGGGAATAAGGATATGGATATCTGTAAAAAGATACAAGCCAATGGCAATCCCGAAATACCCTAGCACCAACGAATATATCCAATGACATTTAAGGTATTTCAGGACGAGCAAAATCATTAATTATTGTTAATTGGACTCTTGATATAATTACCGTTGGCATCTTTATATTTTCCGACAATAATCATAATCAAATCGATTAGATACCAGATACCACATCCCCCCAAGGTAAGCAGCTGAATAACAGCAGTACCAATTTGCCCCAAGTAGAATCGATGCGCTCCAAAAGGGCCGAGAAAAAAACAAAATAACAGTGCTGGTAACCACCTGTCATCCTGAAAGGTGTTGTTTTGCTGTTGAAAAGGTTGGTTAGCATAAAAAATAGGCTGTCTCACACCACAAAATGGGCACACCTCCGCCTTGATATTGATTAACTTACCGCACTCTACACAATACTTTTCGTCTTCTGTTTTCATTTAGATTTAGTTTGGCGATGGAACTGAAAAACAGTCGTCCATCAGGGATTAAATAATAGGTTGAAATTAATAAAAAAACTTAAAAAACATACATTTTTTGGAGCACAATGCTGTGCGCTAGTTCATCTTCCCGTTAAAATGACCTATTACTATAGAACTATAAACGCAAAAACGAAATGTACTAATTTTTAAAACGAAATGTGATCAAAAATATTAATTCGATATATTTGAATCAAAACAAATCTGCAATGAGCGACGTTAAAATAATCCCCGATAGGCATGAAGTTGAAAGTTTGGTCAAAAGTACCCAATTAATGCTTAGACCATATTACGATCGCCTAGCTGAATTGGCTGCGCGCAAGTCTCCAAAGTATCTTTACAGCCCTAAAGACAACGAATTAACGTTGATTAAAGAAGCCGATACAGAAGAGGAAATCATCATAAAGAGTCTTATTGATACTGTCATCAGTGATCTAAATAATAAAATTAACCCCAAGTAATTCTCCAATGGGGCAGAGTCGCGGTTGATAGCACCGGATAAATATCTGTGAGTGCCGCGGTTGCCCGCCAAAACATCAAAGGCCGAAAAGATACGAGACAGAGAAGCCCTGTATAAAACTCTTGGAGTGCGGAACTATCAAAAAAAGGTCGATTTATCGACCTTTTTTAATTCCTTACGGTATCCCGTAATTAAGATAAATATTTTGATATTACCTTAGCCCTATGATAAAAATAGTATTACCCAGCAGTGACGTTATTGCGGCAATAAACGAAGCTAAAGAAGACCATATGTTTGTTTCTGGATTCTTTGAAAAATATGAAGTCAAGTTGAATAGGATGAGCATTGAGATTGAACCGCGGGAGGGGTTTCAGTACGATCCTACAGATATCTTTCACCTTGGATGGGCACTTAGGGAATACATGTAATTTAATGGCCGTTTAAATTAGATTTAAACGGCCATTAAAACCTATTAAATATCAAATAATGTCAGGCGCTGCATTGGATTACTAAGATCGTAATTTGCTGTCATTACCTCAATCTTTCGTTTGCCTGATCCACCGGTTCCATTAGCGACACTAACCGTCTGCTCTATCTTTTTTGTAAACCAGCCGTTTGACCCCGTGTAATCTGAGAGTATATCGCTAGGATAGCTACTGATAAGGAATTTACCCTTGCACTGCGATAACGTACTGAGAAGAGCCTCAAAATCTTCAATTGTATAGCCATCATAGTGGCCGCAATCCGAATTGAAATAAGGCGGATCACAGTAATGAAAAGCCCCCTCGTAATCCCGTGACCTGATCACCCTTAGTGCATCAGTGTTTTCAATCTGAACGTTCTGGAGCCTAATAGCATATTCTTCAGTAAATGATTCCCGTCTATTTGCTATCTTTTTAGAGGTTGTCCCCTTTATGACATCGTATCCCCAGGTACCATCCAGCATTGCGGAAAATGATTGGCTTGACAATACCCACACCGCCCATGCCCGCTGTATCCTGGTGAACAGATGGGGATTATTGTACATCACCGTTGCATCAGAATGAAGGGATCTTGAGTGAAGGCTTATACGTACCATTTTTTCAAGTTCGATAAACTCATTTTTGCATACCTCATAAAAATTGATCAACTCCCTATTGTAATCGTTGATCACTTCAACTTCACTTGGACGCTTTGCCCAGAAGATGGCGCCTCCACCGACAAAGGGCTCGATATAGGTCTGATGTTTTGGAAATAAGGGAATTATGGTAGATACGAGGTTTTGCTTGCCTCCGTAGTAACTAATAGGTGTTTTTAAATTTTTGTTCATAGTCTTTTATTATTATATTTGCTACATCTCACTACATAGAATGCACAAATTACCAGCAAGAGCTTTTACGCCTCCAGCATGGTGCTTTGTGCATTTTCTTTTGATGTAGTGAGATATATTTAAAAGACTGGAGGCTTTTTTTTAGCCTATTGCCCCAATTTCAAACCAATAACCTGCCGTAAAAATTTGACGAACAAATTGATATGTCCTATACTTACCAGAGGGGATGTTTGCAGAGGGTGCTTGGGAATTATCAATAAATACAAAATTATGTCCAGAACCCGCATTAATTGTTATCGTGACTGATCTTGCATTTTTTATAACAATGACTTGCCCATGATTTGGTTTTTCAGGCAAATTTGCGCCAACATGTTGACCTCCTATGATCACATTATAATCCCCGCGTGTAATCTGAACTAGACCTGATCCTTCTTCTATGCGGGCAGGTAATTCAATCCCACCTATTACCTTTAAGGATGATGCTAACACCCCATACTGTCCCCAACTCCACATCAATTGATTCATCGCTTGCATATCCATATCTTTATAATTGATCCCCATTAGGCCAGCTCTAGCATATCCGCCAAAAGAATCTTGTTCTGATGGTAAATTTTGATCAACCATACCGACCAATGAACCAGCATAGTCTATTCCTGTGGATGAAGGAAATAACTTTTCGTTTGCATTACGTGACAATATTCCGTTATTAGTAAATCTTACTCCATTATTATTACTGTTATCCGACCAGCTTTCTGTTCTGATTTGACCGTTCTCTACATCAAATATTCCAATTTTACCCTTCTTTAACCAAAAATTTTCGGCCTCGATGTACTGGGCGAAAAGAGCCACTACATCAATGATATCTGTCTTAATGTAGCCCCCCTGAATAATGGAAGTACCCAACTTTGCAATTTCGATAAGATCCTCATGAGCAAGCTCACCCAATGCGGAAATCAAACTGTCAGCATAGCCCTTTGCACTCTGCAGAGCATTTCCTGCAGCTGTATCGGCATGCTGCTTTGCTTCAAGAAGCTTCTGCGTTGCATCGTTAATCCGTGCCTGTTCCTCTGCGGAAACCAGCCCGTCTGCATAAGATTCGGCTACGATCTGCAATAGCTCGTCATTGGCCTCGGAATAAGCATTGGCTGCCTGAATCGCCTGCTGTTTAGCATCGTTCATCTGGCTTACGGTAGCGCCGCCGCCATTGACAACAATTTCTTGTACATTTAACCGAGCAGCATCGATCTGTCCGGTCTTTATCTGTGCTCCATGAATATAGGTCATGCCGCTTGTAAAACTGTAGTCGCGTCTGCCTTCAGATTCCGCATAGATCACCCCAACATTGAAATGATAAAAATTGGGTTCATCTTCCGTCCCCACGGGCGTCTGGGAAAGATGCCATGTTCCGACCAGGTCGATTGTGCTGCACCGCGCAGAAACATAATAAGGAACGTTCGGAACCAGATCGCTTTTTGAAAGCTGCGACATGTTCCAGATATAACCTATGCCCTCTATCCTGACTTCCAGGTGAACGAGCTGACCGGCCGAGATGATCACATGTTTGGGATCATCGCCGCTATTGACCTCGATCGTAACGCCATTAAGCAAAAAGTTTTGACTTTTTGCACCAATGGAAAGCATCAACGTTTCTATCGAATTTGGCTTGATCCGGCTTCCGTCAAAATAACCATCTGCATCAAAAACCAGATCTTGAAGCTGTCTCATACGCATTGCCAGCTTTCGGTCTTCCTCAATGCTCTTGGTGGTTCTCTGGGTAACGACCTGCTTGGTCTGCTTGATCTCATTTTCGACCTTCTGGATTCGGGTATAAGTTACCTCCTGACCGATCTCAGCGGTAAATACCATTCCCTGTGGCAAAAAATCTGGAAAGGTTGCCTTGTAACTTACAGAAGTCACTCTGAGATCCTCATTCAATCCTATTTTAGTGTCCGAGAACGGCAAGATATCACCTTCCTCGATTTCTACGCCATTTCGCTTAAGATCCAAAGGATCGAGTGGCGCTTCATAGACCACGCGCGGCACTTTGTTGCTATTAAGGTATTCAAGGCATTTGGCCTCTAATTCGGCGTTAGCTGCGTTAATATAGCTTTGTGGCATCCTTAGTCCTATCAATGTATATTTATCGCCTACAGCGGCCAATGTGGCGCCAAATGGCACAAGATTACCATTGTTGTCTTTGTTGGCCTCATAACGGATCGTTTTGCTCGTATGGGCGTATGAAAGCACCTTGAATTGCTGGCCGTTCAGCATACCGGATTTGAAGATGATATAAATATCCTGCCCGTCGATCCGAAGGCTATTCATATCGAAATCAATCGAGCTATCCGATATCGTATATTGATTGTCATTAATTTTGGTTACTTCGGTGACTGCACCCGTCCGCTTAGGGTAGATTTCTTCATCTTTAAACGCGCCTTCACGCAACCCATATTTTTGGATGGCGACAGGATCTTCTTTATATCCGTCCATTGTAAATTCTTTATAGGGATAGGATGCCGGAAGATTATTAGAACCGCCAACAGCATAAGCTCTCGTGACAATCCTTCCATTCTCTATTCTTTTTCGTGTAATGGAGTATAAACCATTGTCTTTGCCATAGCTGAGGGGATAGTTCCGGAATTTGCCAACGGTCTTTTTGATCGACATTTCTTTTCCCTTCATCTGCCACTCGCACTTTGCTCCCTCGCAAATCATATTCAGTGCCGTAAAATGATCGACCTTGTCGAAAGAGACGGCAAAAGGTTCAACGTCCTCCACTTCACCCAGCGTCCAGCCACTGTCCACACTGTTTAAAGATTCCAGAAACATGAACATAAAACCGTGCAGATCGTTAAGGTAATCAAAGGTCAACGCGCCTTCATCGCGCAGCAGAAAACGCTCTAGATTATGTCGGACACCCTCAAACACAAACGTGTATTCGAGCTTGTGATCTCGCTTGACTTCGGGAACATTATTGATTGTCATGACCTCATTTTTGTAGGTCAGCTTATCACCAATCTGAATTTCAATCGGTGCTACGGTTGCAAAATTGAAGACAAGATTATGCTCTGCCATTAAACGCTTTGTAAATGTACCGGCCAGTAGCGGCAGTGAGGTGATTACAACGTTATTTCTATAAATATCTATACCGTACATTTTAAGATAGTTTAGTTATTTCAATTAAGTTGATGCCTGGCAATTGGCCGCCAACGCTAGACCATAATCCAAGATCGACTGGTACTGCCCCATCAGAAACAGTCACTTGGATTTCAGCATTAAAATCCAGATTATTAAACCCTGTTATACTGTTGTCAGGAGTACAAACGACACGGCCTAATTCTGTAGCACCTTGGAACAGTCCGTAAAATGAATTAATCCGTTTACTCTCTGTATTAGCACTCAAGCCCGAATTGGAAGTATTCCAGAGAAATCTAAATCTGTATGTTCCTGCTGGCAAAGTCAATGAAAATCTTGCTTTTCTCTTTACATCAGCAGCCGTGCTGCTCACAGTTGTCATCACTTTGGCCATCGTTTGCAGACTGTAATTTCCACTTGCGACTGTCGCATCAAGATTACTGTTTTCGTAAGTATTACCAGCATTGAATATGTCATTTGCAGCGTAGAACGATGTATTTAAGTTAAAGTACATTCCAGCAGCGTTCGCTCCCGTTGTATCGACCAATTGAAGTGCGCCATAACCAGTATACGTTGCAAATTTCACCTGATTTGTTGTCAAACCTGCCGTAACCACCTTTGTGTTCGTATTATTGCTGGCTGCATTAAAGCCGATAAGTACAGCAACTGGAGGTGCGGTCAAAGTAATTGAATCGTTTACAACGCTAGATTCGCTGACAGCATTTTTAACCTGTCCGTAAAGAGTTTTTGCACCAATTGACGAAAATGTAAAAGTGATGTTTTCCGACCAAGGCAACCAAGCCGCTGCTGAAACTCCAGCAGATGTTTCGGCTAAGCGATAATGACTAGGTGTACCTGCACCTATTGTAAATGACACTTTAGGACTATAACCAGCAAAGGACGCCTGTCCATCTGCAAGTGCCATTGCCGTTGCCGTAACAGGTATAACCACATTGATCGATGAAGTTTTCACATCGGATTCGCTGGTTGAATTTTTAACCTGCGCATATAATGTCAATGTTCCACTGTTTAACCCCGAATTGTAATTGACCGTATCTCCAGTGTACGCAATCCAAGCAACCGAAGATAGATCAGATTGTTGTCCGATACGATAATGCGTAACCGTATTTACTGAAGTAAGCTTCACACTTACATTTCCTGACGCTGTAGCTTGATCGCCATTATTAATGGCAATCGATGTCAATATTGCCGAAACAGGATCAACATATTCAAAACTAGCATTAACAATGCTCGACGTTTTGTCCTCAACCTCATCCCGTATCTGGGCAAAAACAGATTTTTGTCCAAATGGCGTGGTAATGGCAAAATTAACTGGATTTGCCCCGAAAGGAATCCAGTTTACCGAATCGAAATTATTTGTTGCTGAAAGTCGATAGTGTGTTGGAATACCTGTATAATTTAGTGTTATTGGAACAGGTGAACCTGAAACCTGACCAGCCACTGTAATTGATAGTAAAGAAAGATCAGGTTTGGCTTTGTAAATCTGTGCAGATAGTACAAGCGACTCCCCATAAGCATTTTTAAGCTTGACATATATCGTTTTGGTATCGAACGCTGCCGACAGTTCATAACTTGCAGGAGACACGAAAGCAATCCAGTCAGCACCTATAAAATTACTCGACTCACTCACCAAATAATGTGTCGGCGATGTACCAGTGAACAGCATAGTAAGGGAAACAATACTTTTCTGTGTAGTACTTGCCCCGTTTTCGATCTTGAAGTCGGCAAATGTTGGTGCCGATGAATATACGTTTAAACGGTCGACAAACGGCTGTCGCAAAGAGGGCTTAAGCTGGCTGACCATGTACATTGCATCATCATAGACGTAATCAGCATTAGGAGATGCCTCAAACGCTGCCGTATATTTTTCCGCCCTAGTGAGAAGATCTTTACTAAAATTAAGATTTACCAATAGCTCACCTGTATTGACCGCATAAGAAAGCCCGTCAGTATTAGAAGAGACCGAAACACCATTCAATGAGGACACTCCAGATAACAGACAAGAAACTTCACTGAACCAGAAGCGTGGCATTTTTGGAAAATACAGTTTAAAGGTTACTTCGTTAATACCCTCACTCTTTATAATAGTGGCATTGTTTGTCAGATACCAATATTCATATACTTCGTCAACACTTGCAAACCATATCTTGTCATCACCGATGGCTCCAAAGCTGTCATTGATCCTTTTAAACATCTGGTAATCGCCGACGTTGGTTCTGTGCGAAGCTCCGATCAGCCAATAGATATTATCCAGATTGGCCGTATCGCTGAAAGACTGTAAGATATTAAATACCTGATCGGCATAATCCGAAGCTCCCGAAAACAGCCGCTCGACAGCTATCTGGCTTTTATTTAAAGTGAACCCAGAACGATATGGATAAGCTTTTTTGATTAGAGGGTCTCCGCTCTGTGCTGTATTCATCATAATATCACTGATGTTCTGCGAAAGGGCTAAATACCTATGATCTCCATTGGGTTCAGCAACAATTTTGGGGCTGTCATTTATGTATTCAATAAATTTAGCTTTTGTATCAGCAAACCACTGGTTGAAATTTTCCTGTGTTACAGATGAACCATCATATCCATTAAAATCGTGATACAGGACACTATAACCAAAGTCTTTATACAGACTCCATTCACGAGCGGACATCCAAGGGTAATTTTTTCCAACATTGCCGTCTGTGCTGTATTGGTCATGCAATTTGTCTGGCCAAACAGCGATACTGGTTGCAAATCTGCGTTTATTTCCTGCCCCATCGGTAAATTCCAAAGGGTATTCAGGTGTAAAACCTTCCGTAAAGTCGGGCGATATTGGAAAATTCAGATGAAGATAAAACTGCATGGTTGTAGCAACCCATCTTTTATTGATGCCCGAAAAATAAAATTGATAGATAGAATTTGAATCGTCGGTTATATAGCTGAATGCAAATTTTTTATTGAATTTTAATTTTGGAAAACGAAGATCAATAGAAGATGTATCTGCACCTTCTGGCACACGTACAGTAAATTCTACGACATTTCCATCATATTTCAAATATTCCAGATTAAGCAGCATGTAAACTGGGTCTGCGCTGATAATATTTTCCAAGCATTTAACCTCGATAATTGTTTTGAATTGACTATTAACATGAATATTCTCAATGCTATATTTAGTGTTGAAATAGTTCCCAAAAATCTTCTTCCCCGTACTTACCGAAGTTTTAGCAATATTCAAGAACAAGCCATATCCCAATGGCTCATCGCTCAATACATATTCTTTTATCACACCCTGTTGTATAGGTAATGCGTTTAGCTTGAAAGTGGTCGAATAGATAGGCATGTACTCACCGCCATAGCTGTATGTTCCTACCGTACGTTCCGATTCAGCGATATTGACAAGGTTCTCATCTGGCACAATGATTTCAATCTGTCCAGAATCATTCGGCACAACAACCTGACCGTTCACGGATATATTGAGTACGTCGCTATTTTTTCCGTTCGTTACCGAAAATAGTTGAGTAGTACCATCACTGAAGGTAATTGTATAGTTATCCTTCAAACCAGTGGACGATGTCATTTCGATTTTTAATATTGATCGAAAGGACAATGTAGCACTGTCGGTAATCTCCCATGTTTTATTAGAACCATCCCAGAACAATTTTACTACACTGTCCTTTTGTAGTATAAATTCATTATCGCCGTAAACCAATGTCCTGCCATTGGCACCGCCATAAACTTCTACATATTTATTGGCAGTGCCTAAAGTAGGCAGTGTGTTACCAGTGATCTTAACAGCATCCCCGATTTTCTTTCCTGCTTCATTGACGATAAGGGCAAAATCGACATTGCCGACTTCGCCTGTTTCACTATCGACACCCATGATCGAACTGACTTTAGCTGCATCAAGTATCGGCGGTGTCTCGCCATCATATTTTATATAATCACGCATGATATTTCGTTTTTACTAAAATCCTTTTATTGTCATTTATAATGATGTGCCGCCCCTTGTTGTCCGCCAGATACCGGAAAACATAAGTTGGCAGCACGTGGTTATTTTCAAGTTTGAGTACAAAAGACGCAGAGGTCTCACCGGTCAGGCTTTCATTGAGCAGCTGCCAGTCCGAGATCTCGATCAGCCGGAGCTTGTAGGATTCTCCCCACTCCAGCACCTGCATATCAAATGGCTCGCTGATCAGATCCAGAAAGTCCCGTCTCTTTTCTCTATAGTCGGCCATATTTTCACCCACCATCAAAAAAGGGACTTCAAGTGTCTGGGGCTCATACACAAGGCTGTCATTCTCATCGTAATCGCGTCCAGAAGTATCTTCCCATTCATTAAAAAAAGGGATACGTGGCTTCGGAGGCTGTTCAAGAACGGAAAGCCCACCGTCCAGAAGATAGACCCCAAATGTCTCTACGGTGTCGTAGCTCTGAATAAATACATCTATTGCCATTGCCTAACTTTTAAGTACGGTGATTATTTTCCAGTTTAAGAACGAAACGGGCGGAGGTCTGCCCATCAAGAGCGATCTCCAAAAGCTCCCACGATACAGTTTCCACATACCGAAGTTTAAAACTCTGGCCAATGCCGGAGAATGTGACATTCAGTTCGGCATTTTTGACAATCAGAGCCATAAACGCATCTTTGTTTGTCTTATAGTCCGCCAAGTTTCCCGCTATGATAAAAAATGGAACTTCCAATATCTGTGGGCTGAAAACAATCGGTGAAGTTGTATCATAGTCCCTTCCGGAGCTATCTTCCCATTCATTAAAGAATGGCTGTCTGGGTGTCGGTGGCAACTGAGGTGCATCGATCCCGCCTTCCTCCAGATACACACCAAAATCATTTTGAATATCAACTGAGTCGATTGTGACTTTAACCTGCATAATAACCCCCTTTCGTATTGTCTTTAATTGCTTTTAAATGGTCAACAGCCTGAACCAACTGTTCAACTGTGCCTCTTGTATGGCCCTCGATCAATTTTAGCACACGAACCTGCTCCTGCATTGCCTCATAAGATTTGGCCTCAAACTCCAGTACTTTCTGAACATTCAGAAGATGCTGTTTTGAGATATCAAGATTCTGCTTTGAAACATCGAGATGGGCCCTAGAAATACCTGTAAATTCAGAGGCTGTCTGCTCGCTTACACGGTCGATACCCTCACTTTTTACCGATGAACTGGCATCACCCTTTATTGTACCATAAGTACCTTCGATAATCTTTAAAGCATCTAAGCCCTCTTTAACGATATCACCATATCCCTTTTTAAAAGCATCGATCTCACTCTGATCAAGGCCGTCCTTTGAATCTTCCCTGAATTTCTTGACAAGCTCCTGCAATGGTTCCTCCAGAACTGTCGCCGACATAGCAGAGAGCAGCGCATTTTCCACGATGGAATTGATATCATCGCCAAAGTCTTCAAAGGCGCGTTTTCCTTCCTTTATGCCTGATATGATACTGGATGCTATTGAATCGGAAGTTGCACCGCCCGACATCTTGTCAAGCAGCTGCTTTTCCATATCGTCCCACGCATCCCCGATGCTGTCGATCTCCTCCTTATTCTTTTTGAGTTCCTCAAAAAGTTTCTTCGTAGCCTCTGTCAGTTTATTTGATGTGTAAAGCTTTTCTAGCTGCTCATAGGTATATCCTGACAGACCGGCCGTGATATCCACGACGCGTGTTTTCTTTCCGACACCAAGGAAACCGCCATATTTCTCAGTTTTCTGACCGGTGATCTGCTCACCCTCTGACTGGATGCGTTTTAATATCGAGTTGTAATCATTTGTGGCCTGAGTAGTCTGCAACGTTAATAGCTTCTGTTGGAGCCCAATCTGTTCAAGTGTCAGCTGGTTGATATCTTCATGCTCTCTGGCGCGTTCACGCAATATCCGGTTGTATTCGTATTCACCTGTCAGAACGCTTTCCTGATATTCCTTCATCTGTTTGGCCGCCTGACGTGCCGATTCCTTGGCAGCACCGAAAAACTTGATCACGCCGCTGGCCACGCCAGCAACCGCGCCGACCATTGAACCAATGGGGCCAGCTACTCCAGCAACGGCAGAGATCCCACCAAGTAAACCACCTGCAGCGCTGCTGCCACTTTTTTCTTTGGTGTCTTTATAGCTCTTGTAATTGTCAAGCCCTTTGTTCATTGCTGTGATGCTTTCACCGATCTGTACGGAGGAGGCCAATATACTGCCTACAGCAGTCAGCATATTCCCTAGTCCTTCATTGACTCCGGAGATCTCCTGACCCATCTGGTTGAATGCTCCGGACATCTGCATGATCCGATCCGGTAAACGGGCATCGAGCGCCTTTGTCGTATCCTTAAGAGCGTCTTTAAGTTTTTTGAGCATTTCGGGTGAAATATTCACACCCGAAGCCAGCAACTCTTGAATGTCTTTGATCACTTTTCGGGCCTGAGCATCAGTTAATCGTTCGATACCATCAAAGAGATGCTTTACGGATTGGAGACGGTTGATATTCTCATCATCAAGCTGTTTAAGTTCCTCATTGTGCCTGCGGTCAAATTCTGCAAGCTCGGAATCGCTAGAAGTCTTTACAATACCTGCCCGCTCGGTTTCATACTTATTGATTAGGTTCTTTCGCTGCTGATCGTAAGTGACCATCATGGCCAAAACTTCAACCTGCTTTTTCTTTTCCGCCGCTACGGCCTCATCCTTTTCCTTATTGATAACCTTAGCGCGGTCAGCCTGTTGATCTGTAGCGGTGCCGGCTGTCACGGCATTAATAGCATCAGCCTCCTTTGTAGCAACAGACTGGATATAATCGACGTATTTCTCAAACCCGCCGAGTTTATCCTTATATACTGCATCAGCCTTTTCCTTTCCCAGTTTGGCCACATAGTTTTCGTACTCGGTAAAGAGTTTCTTTTTCTCTTCGATTTCCTTGACAGTTTTTGCCGTGCTCTGGTTGTAAGCAAGCTGCTCACCGGCACGTTTTTCGATTGGATCTACCTTCCCAATATCAATAAGTTCAACAGGCTGGTAACCTTTTTTACCCTTGTTTTTATCGTTGTATTTTTTAATCTTCTCATTTTCCTCTGTAATGATCCGTCTTAATTCAGCAAACTTATCCTTTAATGCCTGTACCTCTGCGGCATCGGATGCCATCGATTTACGGGCATATTCTTTGTCAAGTTGAAGGATCTTATTGAGCATTTCCTCCCGACCGTTCACGATCTGGTCGAATAGGTTTTCCATCCTGTCGGTGGTATCCTTATCTTTTTTAGGATCATCACCGAAAACAGAAATACCCATTTTGGACGCATACTCCTGAGCTTTACGCATAAAGTTGTTGGAGATATCAAGCTGTTTTTTCTCCGCATCTTCATGAATTTTGAGCTGTTCATCTTTTCTGGCTTCAGCAAGTTTTTTAGCGTTGTACTGCGCGTTTTTAATATCGGTCTGGCTAACATATCCACTGGTTCCGGTTCCAACAGGGATCTGCTTGTCCATCGTTTTTTCGAACTCTTTGAGTTCTTTCATACGCGTTTTCTCCGCTTCGACAGCTTCTTTGGCAGCATCGGCAAGGGCAATGTTCGCCGCTGCCTTATACATCATCATCTTGACGTAATTGTTGGCATTGGCGATCAAAAAGCGTTCGACCTGATCCAAGGTTTTAACCTCACCCGTAGTCCGGCCAATCGTCTTATTGTATTCCTCTACAACCTTCTTCTTTTCAACAAACCCACCTTTGGCCATATCAACAGCATTGCGCAGTCGCTCGACATCCATAATGGCCTTGGAATAGGAATTGTCATCCATCGCCTTGTTGAGTGCTTCTTTTGCGGCTTTTAACGCATCCAGTCCTTTCTTTCCCGCAAAGAGCTGAACGACCCATTCGCCGATCTCTTTACCGAAGACCGTAAGCAAAGTGATACCAACAGACATCGCGGTATTCCATGAAAAAAGGCTCGTGGTTAATTGCTTCCATAACGGCACACCTTTCTGACCACTGGCCAGCAGGGCCTGATTTTCGTTCCTTATTCTTCCGATATCGTCAAAGAGCATCGGAAGGTTGTTGGATATCGCCATGAATCCGGTCTGAATACTATATGTAAATGCAGGCATCTCCCTGCTGATCTGATTGATCGAGTTCTGGAGGCTGTTCCATTTTTGTGCAGGTACTTTGGGGGCTGGAATATCAAGCCCCATCGCCTTGATCTTGGCCATTTCTTCCCTGACTGCCGCGAGCTTGGCATTATATGCTGCGATCTCAGTAGGATCAAAAGAGGTCGCCACGACTTTGGCATATTCCTCAGCTTCCTTTCTCAGCTGTTCGTAGTTTTTGGCCAAAAGAGAAACCTGCTGGCTACTTGACTGAAAACCGGAGTTTACTTTGTCCTCCACTATTTCAATGGTCTGGCCAACGCCCTCGATATTCTTACGGGCCTGATCCAAACCAGCCTTTAACTGATTATTGTCAATATCCCAACCGATCTCTAAGTTTAGTTTATCCATTGCCTAAACGTTTACGATGTTCTTTTAATTCTGATTTTGATACCGTCTGAATGATATCCTTCCGTTTGACGAGCTTTACTGTATCTGCCATATACATCTGTAAGTTGGCCCATGAGATCTGTTCAAGCATGTACTCGTGGCTCCATCCTTTTTTATCGCTCAGCTGGTTCAATAATCCCCAAGGGCTATGCATCCCGACAGGGACTAACTCCTCTTGGTCTTCTGGCCCAGTCTTGGTACTGTGATCATTTTCATTCTTACCAATCTGGTAGTAGTCATAAAATCCTCGATCCCTCCATGAAGGATCGCAAGCTGCAGGAGGGTCAGCGCTTCTTTGGGCTGCATGTTTTCCTCCAGATATGCTGCCATTGGTTTCATGAAAAACCGTGTCCGGATCTTTCCCACCAAAAAAAGGCAGGCAAGTGCGCGATAGATATATTTACCGTATTTGACATTGAAAAGCAGTGCATCTTCAATGGCAATTTTCTCCAGTTTATCCACAGACAACTGACAGAGCAGATACTGATAGCCCATACGTTTGAGCGCTCCTCCAGTGGGCGCGCGAAGTGTTAGCCCGATCCGCTTTATACGCAGCAACCTCAACAAGAAAGGGGCGCGAACTAGCACCTTCACGCCCCTTTGCAATAGAGTCTCAGTTGCATGCAGCTCAATTTGATTTGCATCCATAAGTTTTAAAATTATGCGTCGGTTTCTCTCCAAGAACTTACACCTGCAACACCGGTACTCATCACCGAAGCAACTACCGGAATAACGGCCACGTCGGAATCATTCGGATTCCAAGCGTCACGCGCAGCGCAAGAACAATTCGGCGCAATAGCTTGTGATCCATCTTCGAACGTTAGACGGATTGCTTTTTTTGTAGAGGTGACAGGGGTTTCCGGTTCATTCCACATATCTTTTGATTGTACAGTTGTGACTGTACCACCTAACCATTTCACTTTACTGGCAGCAGATCTGTCGAAAATGCTGAACGCAATTGTTTTCGTTCCTGGTCTGGAATAGCGGATAACTTTTGCATTGGGATCGCCCTGAGCATAGTGTTCAGTCTTCGTAGCTTCTGGGCGGTCGATGACACAGGTATCCTGATAAACTTTTTCCTCTACCCAGTCCGTTACCTCTCCGGTTACTGGGTCCATTGTCCCAGTTTCGAACTTCAATAGTCCATATTGGTATTTAGCCATTGTTTAAGATTTTACGTGAATAAATTATTGATCACTCCCTTTGCCGTTACCGGGATTTTCCGTCCCTACATTTTCGCCGGTTTTACCGCCTGCCTTCTCAGCATCCCTGGCAGCAACCTCCGCTAAACGGGCCAATTCATCATCGATCTTTTTCTGGATCGTTTTAGCTTGGGCAGTTTTGTTGGGCAGCGCACCGAATAGCTCCTTATGCTTATCTCGAAGGGCATCCAGTTCCTTGTCCTCGTCATTTTCATCGTCTGACTTAACCGGTGTGATATAATCCGAACGGATCTCCTTGATGACCTCCTTGTCTTCAAGGGTTTTGGCATGTGTGCCAGCATCTGCAGCCGTAAAGAAGATCTGATCATCCGAGGTGACATGCAGTTCAGTAGCTTTGGGATAGGTTCCGAAAGCATACGTCAGTTTTTCTTTTCTTGTATTTCCCATGATTTAAATGAGTTTTAAAAGCATTTTAATTTTGATTTAACCTTGGTCACCATCCAGTAACCAAAAAGTAGTACGGCTGCAATAGCCAGCAGCCATACATACCACGGGATTTTGGTACCCTCGACCTCTTTTTGGCGGTCATATTCCATTTTATGTAGAGAGGTGTCCGACCGTCTGCTATCGCTCGTTGAGATAGCAGTGGTATCACCCTCCCTTGAGGTCTGATCTGAACCGGATTTCTTCTGGCCCTGGTTAAGGATACCGGCCTGATCTGCCTTTCCCTCGATCCGTCCATCCGGATGGATAATGCCCGAAAAGTTTTCAAACCGCATTCCGATCTGCCAGATACTGTCCAAAGTGGATGACGTGCTGTTTACCCTGTAGATCCCGCCCTTTACTTCGATGTTACTTTTTTCAATGTTGCTTACGGTACTGTCAACAGTACTCTTGTGCTCTTGACTTTTTCGGGTCCGGCAACCTGACAGGGCTAAACACGCCAATACGATCAAACCTGCTTTTTTCATGATAATTCAATCGGATAAATGAATCCTTTGAGGTTCAGTCCGGATGCCGTCCTGTCCCTATTTATTGTCCGGGCTTTAATGGCAACCCGGTCGCCTTCTCTGCTTCCGCTGGCATTGGTATTGCCTTCTATGCAGTACATGGTATTGGTTTTAAGATCAAAGGAAATTACAATCCCGACATGACCATTACCTGAGTTGCCATGCTGCCATACAACTATGGCACCGATAACCGGCACATCAGATACCTTGAAGATCTTATCGGCTTTAGCATTATTGTAGGTAGCAAGTGCGCCGCCGTTGAAACGGTCTCTCACTACAGCCGAGAGCTTTACATCATTTTTATACGCTTTCGTATAGATGAGCTTCGTAAAATAGGCGCACCAAGCATAAGACTTTTGCCATCCTACGGATACCAATTCCTTTTCAAAATTTGGATCTTTAAAACCGGAGTTACCAGACTTTTCAATCTGTCCATCGTACCATTTGGCAGCTGCTACAATAAATTCGCTTGTCTTTCCCATTACTTAAATAGATTATTGAGCTTATCCTGGATCTTCACGATCCAGTAGGTCTTTTCCTTACCTTCGATAATCGCCCAGTTTTCGATGATTGAAATGATATTCTCGGTTGCGATATGGATCGCCAGATACACGTGCAGCCAATCGAAAAACCAGTATCCGACATTGCTGTCCTTCGCTTTGAAGCTCTCGGCAAATGAGTTGCTTACAAAGAGTACAACCAGATAACAGGCCATTTTAAGGCTGAACCGGCTCATCTTTAGTGAGCTTGTATTCACCTTCAGCTTTTTGCTCGCCCAGAAACCCGTAAATACTTCGCATGCCATGATCAGCACAAAAGCGATTGTTGCCAGGATATCCAGTCCAATGATTTTATAGGTAGCAACCGAAAAAGCACTGAACGAGATCGTAGCCATCGTTAAGGAGTACTTAACGGAAGGGAATAGAGAGCTGACGAGTTCCGACCAGCCCTCAAATTCGAATGTCTTCAATAGTTTTCCGACGAACCCCATGATCTACGCTCCGGTATAAATTGCTCCGATAGCCTCCTGCTTGATCGGCAATACGATGAAGTAATGGCGATAAGCGATATAGTGTGCTTGTTGCGTGGTGGTCGGTAGATCATAGTATTGTTTTAAAATACCTGTCTTTTTACCTACGTTTTCGTCGTGATAAGCGACTGTAGCTTGCTGATCAGTAGCGCCCGGAATAGCTTTATAAGCTAATTTCACGCCTGCAGTAGTGAAATAAGGATTTGCTACATACTGATAAATTTTAAAGCCTGCCAAGAAACCGCTAACAATACCGGTGTTTTTGTCTGCATATAGGGCAGCGGCATATTCTTTGGAGGTCAAAAGCTTATTGTAATGATCTGTCGCCAATACCAATCGACGGCCATCGGAAGGAACTTCCATCTTGTCGAATTTGCCTTTTAATGCAACAATAGCGTTATATACGTCCTCTGCAGTGTAAGCTGCTGGCAATTTGATCAGAGGAGTACTGGCTGTATCACTCGAAGGAGCAAGCGCGTGGATTGCTTTTTTGAATTTATCGCGATTGATCGCACGGACGTGCCCTTTTGTGGCCGAGTCGATTTTGTTATAAGAAGCACCCAAAGCTGCATCTTCTGAAATACGGGTCGGTTTAGTCTGGAACTTGTCCAGATTGATGGTCTTTGAACCATCGGTATGGTCCTGAACCTCTAATGGATATGTGGTATTGTTTACTAGTACGTCAACCGTAAAGGTCTCGATCGGGACGTGAATTGTGTTGTTGTCCGTTAAGGGATCAACCATAATAGCGGCATCCAGTTCCGGGATACCATCTAAGAAGTCAGCCTGATGAGCAGTAGATAATTGTTCCCTTACTCTGGACTGCCATGCCTCAGGAAAATTTTGAGCCATTGTGTTCTAGTTTAATAGTGAAAAAATGTTGTTAATAGGTAGTGCCAACGCCAATCGTACTACTCTGCGAATAAGGCCATATAACCGGCCGCATTACTGTTTTTAAATACCAGTTGCTGATCCGTTGAGAGTTTGAAAAACTCTTCTTTGGTCTTGGGATCCGCACCAGGTACCGGGTTTTGTGTGTTTGTGTTGTTGGCTCCGAGCTTCACTGCCTTTGGAAGACCTTCAATGATCTTTTTGGCGGCACTCAGGCCCAGTGCTGCAAAGGTTTCTTTCTGCTCGCCCATGATCTGGCCATCGGTAACGGCCTGATCAAGCATGGCCGATAACTGCACGTTTTCCTGCTCCTTTATGGTAGCTTCCAGTTCTTCGCGCTTTTTCTTTTCCAGAGCGTGCGCAGTTTTCTCCGCATTGAAAGCTGCTGATAATTTGATCACAGCACCTTCGACATCTTCCGGAGAGTCAGCATTGAGCAAACCATGAGCGGTCAATGCCGCCAATGCGATTGCATTTGAAATGATTTTTGACATAGTGTTATTTGATTTGATTTCAGGTTTGACCTCGATTTCCGGGGCTTTTACAGCGGAAGCAGATAACATGAAGGCTTTGACCTCCTCTTCATTGACCTCTTTGCCATCAGCAAAAAGTTTGACAGAAAGGCTGTTTTTGTTGGATGGGATATCCACAAGGCTAGCCTCCCAGACCTCGGCATATTTCATCCATACTTTGCCGGTTTCGTCCTGTACGAATTCGGTCTTGTCGGTAACGGCAAGATAAAGTGACGCACCTATAATGTAACCTCGTTCGTATTTACCAGCCAGTTTAGCTGAATCCGGATCATCTACATCAAACTCCGGCTCGGCTGTCAGCTGTGGGCCTTCGAATTTCCAGTCCAGCCATTTGCCGTGCACCTGGCCGCGAATGTGCATATATAAAAGCACGGGATTGCCGCCATTAAACCGTGACATGTCCAAGGTTGCATGATCTACATAAAATCCGTGGTGATTGGGGACGGACTGATCACTCAGTATTACTCTTTTAGCCATGTTGCTTCTCTGTTATTTCCGTTTTGGTGACACAAAGAAATCCAATAACAAGCCCTTATTTAAATACCTGGGCAAGGTCTGGCCAACTAATTCAAATCCAGTGTTTTTTGCGGGAATTTTGACCGAAAAGGAGAATTATGGCATTATCAAAAACACAGCAGAAGGAGTATGCAAAGACTCTTTTTGTGAAAGAAGATCTCCATCAGAAGATCATCGCCGAGCGTGTCGGAGTGACCGAGAAAACCATCGGTAAATGGATCAGCGACGGGGGCTGGAAAAAGATCAAGACGTCCATGCTCATTACCAAGGACAACCAGATCGCAAACCTATATGATCAGCTGGAGAAGATGAACGAAGAGATCAAAAACAGGCCAACGGTCTATGATATTCCGCTCAGCCTGTTAAAACCCGCAAAGGTCAAGGATGCTGAAGGGAATGAGCAATTGCACTACCATGAGTACAATCCAAAAGACTTTCCGGTGAAATTTTCAAACTATCCGACCTCTGCGGAGGCTGATATCATTTCCAAGCTCACCTCTTCCATTGGTAAGCTGGAGACTGAGACCGGTGTGGGCCATACCATTGAAGTGGCCAAGAAATTAATTGCCCTCATCCAGCAGGATGACTTTGCCCTTGCCAAAAAGGTGACAGGCTGGTTTGATGTGCTCATCCAATCCCAGGTAAAATAATGGCAAAGCAATCCGATAAAAGGCATCTCGAAGACTGGCAGAAGTTTAGAGATAATGTCACCCGCGCGACACCTGTAGATCTAACCGAACCTCCTGAGGTAAAGAAGCAACGTATTGCCCGCCTGGAAGCGGATCCGGAATCGTGGTTTAAATATTACTTTCCAAATTTTTATACGTCCGAGCCGGCACCATTCCATAGGGAATCGACCGATATCGTCCTGAACAATATGGAGTATTATCTGGTGCGCTCGTGGTCACGTGAGCTCGCTAAGTCGGCTCGGACGATGATGGAAATCCTGTACCTGGTGCTTACCGGGAAGAAATTTAATGTATTGCTTGTTTCAGACTCTTTTGAAAACGCTAAGCGTCTGCTACTGCCTTATAAGATCATCCTTGAAAGCAACAATCGCATAATCAATGATTATGGTCTACAGCAGACTCTCGGAAGCTGGGAAGCCCACGAATTTAAGACGAAGTGTGGAGCATCGTTCCGGGCACTGGGTGCAGGGCAATCACCGCGCGGTACCAGGAATGATGCCGCACGTCCGGATGTAATTTTGATCGATGATATCGACACGGATCAGGACTGCAGGAACAAGGATATCATCAAAGAGAAATTTGAATGGATCGAGTCAGCACTGATTCCGACCCGGTCTATTTCAGTACCGCTTCTGGTCATCGCCTGTGGTAACATTATCGCCAAATATTGCTGTATAACCGAGATGGCAAAGACTGCCGACCGGCATGAGATAATCAATATCAGGGATAAAAAAGGCCGCAGCACATGGCCTACCAAGAACTATGAGGCAATGATCGACCGTGTACTGAAGAGCATCGGCCGTACCGCCAGACAGCGAGAATACTTTAATGATCCGATCATCGAGGGTACAACTTTCACGAAGGTAAAATACACCAAAGCACCGGCTTTGAATACCTGTGAAATGGTTGTGATCTATGCCGATCCGTCAACATCAAATAAGGATAAGCCCCAGGGTAAATCAAAGGGACAGCGGTCCTATAAATCCGTTCAGGTTATCGGCTTCAAAAACCACCGCTTTTACACCTACTGGATCAGGCTACAACAGGTGGGTAATATCAAGTTTGTAAAATGGCTCTATGCCGCGCACCAATTCTGCAAGAATCAGGGACTTGACACTATTAGTGTATGGATCGAAAATAATAGCCTCCAGGATCCCCACTACCAACAGGTCATCAAACCACAGATTTATGCCCATGCCGAAAAGGAATGTATACCGGTAATACCTGTAAGGTTGGATAGAAGGGACAAACCGGACAAATTCGAACGTATTGACGGAACCTTGCAGCCACTGGATGAGGAAAACAATATCTGTTTTGACGAAAGCTTGGAAGGAACAGAAGACATGGAGACCATGGAGGGGCAATGGCTGGCCGTTTCTCCGGACTGTAAGACGATGGATGGTCCTGACTGTAACGAGGGCGGTACCTGGATAATCCGGGAACGTAAAGGTTCCAAACCTCCGGCAAAGCACAGCTTTGGGGCGAGGACTTCACAGAAATTTTAATCAACAATTAAACACCATGAAAAACACATTTAAAATCTTGGTAGTAGGTGCCGGAATATTGGCCTTTTCTACCGCTCTGACCACAATGGCCGCCCAAAAGGAGGTGCCGATCATTTTAAGTACAAAATCCAACCATGTGACCGAGGTCGCACGACAGTTCGAGGTTCCCCGGCCAGTTTACCGATATCCTGCAGGCCTCACGCCAAAAGAGTATGGTATGCTTTACGGTAATGGCAAGAGCCGCAAGCATAAGACCAACAAGAAGCATAGGAGCCGCCTCTTGAGTATCAGAACATCAAAATTTTAAGCCATGCCATTTTTAAGTAAAGAAGAATTAAAGACGGTCATCCGTCTGGAGAAAGTTGTCCGTATCGCAAACTCCGATGACGAAACAATATCCAAGGCAATCAACACGGCAATCACTGAGGTTGGATCGCGGCTTACCCCAAATAAAAAAAAGGCATGGCTGGACGGGCGTATCGTTTATGATATTCCAGCAATATTCGCCCAGCAGGGTGAAGACCGAAATCCCCTGATACTGGACATTACCAAGATCGTTGCCGTCTGGTGGTTGATCGTGCAGTGCAATGCGGGGGTAGAATACGAAACTATCAGGGACAGGTATGGCGCTGCCGTCGAATATCTAAAAGATCTGGCCGGCGGTGAGGCGACGGACCTGACCCTGCCCATAAAACAGGAGCCCGTAGACGATCAGGGTAATCCGATAGGAACGGAAAAGCCATTCAGCGCGGGGTCAAATAAAAAATTCAATCACTATTTCTAAAAAATGTTATGTCAACAAATAGTAAAATAGGAAATGTAGTTCCGGCATTTAAACAGGTATTGCCCTGGAGACTTAAAAGCGTGACACAGACACGTCAGGATATCCAGTCATGGCGAAGGGCACTGGCCATGTTCCAGAGCGTGGAGCAGCCGACAAACTGGGTATTGCAGATACTTTATAACAATATCCGGATGGATGCACTTTTGAGCTCCCAGATTGAGAACCGAAAGGACCAGACCTTTTCAAGTGAGTTCGAGATCCAGAACGCAGACGGAGAACTGGATGAGGAAGCAACAAAAAAACTATCCGAGTCACTGGCATTCGGACAGATCATCGATGCTATTCTCGAATCCAAATTGCTTGGTTACTCGATGATCCAGCTTTCGGTCCAGAGCGGTATCCTGCAGGTGGAGGACCTGCCGCGGACAAATATCATCCCACAGACAGGAATGTTCTATGAGGATTATGTCGAGCTATCCGGAGCCAGGCAATACAGAGAGATGCGCGAATATGGCAGCTTCCTACTGGAGTTCAATAACCTAGTCATGCATAAACAGGAGTTTGGAATACTTAATAAAGTGGTTCCCCACGTCCTGATGAAGAGATTTACGCAATCATGCTGGTCAGAGCTCTGCGAGATTTACGGTATACCGCCAAGGTTTATGAAGACCATGACGAACGATCCGTCCATGATGGCCAGGGCCGAGCAGATGATGCGCGATATAGGTAGTGCGGCATGGTACATTATCGATAAGGATGAGGATCTGGAGTTTGCAAATGGAGTTGCGACAAACGGTGATGTTTACAAAAACTTCATCAATTTCTGTAACAACGAGATCTCGCTCCTGATCACGGGCGCGATCATCGGACAGGACACAAAATTCGGCAGCAACAACAAAGATGCCTCAGCTCAGGAAATGCTCTGGCAGAAAGTACTGGCCGACCAGCGCTTTATCGAGCAATGGATGAACGATGTGGTCATGCCGGCCCTGGCTAAACATGGTATCGTCCGGCAGGGCTCCAAAATGAAGTACAGCGAGGCAGAGGATACAAATAAACTTTTTGAGTACGCCATGAAACTACTTACCCACTACGACATTGATTCCGAGTGGATCGAAGAAAAGTTCGGCGTACCGGTACTGGAAAAAAAAACCGATCCGGCCGATGAAAAAATAGATCCGGAAAAAAAAGGTAAATCACTCGCAGCACTTCAGCCCGGTTTTTTCGACTAAGCCCCTCAGAAAGGACTACCTCTCTGGGAGGGCTTACCCTGGCAGCAGTCGATAGCTATTATTGCTGTGGCCATGATCATGGAAGTGTTCAGCTTGCTGTGGCAGGATCGGAAGAATATCGGGATTACCTGGAAACTATCATCAGGGAAATCTGGGAAAAGAAGGCACTGGAAAGGGGCTATGATCCGGAGCTGATCAAAAGCTATGGGGAGCAGCTCAGCCGGGCTATTGACAAGGGATATCCGAAAACGGAAACGCAGTTCGGTATTGTAGATGAAATGAAAATACATTCACTCAAAAAGAACGTATGGCAATTCTCCGCCGCAAAAACCTATACGCAATTAAGAGATATGTCGGACGCGCTGGTAGGTCCGGATGGAAAACTCCGCAGCTTCGATGATTTCCGGATACAGACCGTTCTGATGACCGGTAAGCAGCTCAAGCATCTAAGAACGGAATATCAGACTGCAGTATCAGGTTCCCAAATGGCTAGTAAGTGGGTGGATATCCAGAAGACAAAGGATATTTATGGGTTACTTGAATTTGTGGCCGTAGAGGATGATCGGACAACGGCTTTATGTATGTCACTGAGCGGTGTTATAAAGCCGGTAGATGATCCTTTTTGGATGCAGTTCTACCCGCCCAATCACTACAACTGCAGGAGTACTGTTAAGAAGGTTCGCAAAGGGGACATTACTCCGGACGATCAGATCGTAAAGCCTGACATACCGGATATCTTTAAGGTGAATCTTGGAGAGCGCGGGCTTGCATTTCCCGAGGACCACGCGTATTTCATGGGAACGCCAAAACAGGTACTGCAGGAAGCAAGGCAGTATTTTCCATATGCGATGCAGTATGATATATTGAATGAGGATAATGATGGCCTGACCGGGATCGTCCGCCAGCATTATAGGATAGACATGAATGCCAGTGATTACGCTAGGCTGCTAGAGATTGCCAAAGAAAAGGCAGCAAAAGAAAACGTGAAAGTGGATATCATGCCAACATTGGGAAGGGAGCAGGACAGGGCGCAGCGGTCTATTATCTTTCCGGATGCCAAACCCAACAAGAGCCCGGACCTGAGGATAGACAAGATTCTATGGGAAGAGGAACATGTGACCAAGCCATCACGGCGCGCAATAAAAGGAGCCATCGAAGCCGGAGCAGCACAGGCAAATCATATTATTGTCAGTATTGATGACGCTATTGATATTGACTTTGAATTTGATAAGGTTGTAGCGATAAAATTTGGCGATTATCCTGAATTGCAGACTATCATATTTAGTCATAGGGGAAACCAATATAGATATGACAGGAAACAATAAAAAGTAAAAGCAGATAAAGGTTATTTATCTGCTTTCGGCACGGTCGCCAGCTTGCGCCGAACGTCCGTACAGCAAATATACAAACATTATGAGCAACCAGCAAAATATCGCAGATTTTTTCAAAGATTTTGAGAGAAGGGTGAACTACGTCAAAGAGGCCCTGCCTGAAATTGTAGGTACAGAAGTTGTAAATTCTGCACTGGATAATTTTAAAACCGAATCATATTTCGGTGAAAAATGGAAAGAACGGAAAGATAAAAAGAACAAGAAAAAGCTGCTGGTAAATACGGGGACATTACAGAGGAGCCCGCGGGTTATTTTATCTTCCCCCGGCATGGTCACTGTAGGATCGGATGTACCTTATGCGGAGGTCCATAATGACGGAGGCACGATCAGCCGGGCTTCAAGATCTGAGACCTTTATAAGGAACAGGTATAAGAATGGATCAAAAAAAGGCAGGTTCAAAAAAGGCACAACAGATGGTCAGGGACAGACTTATAAAGCATACTCATACAGTATGCCCATGCGAAAATTTTTGGGACCACATCCGAAATTGAAAGCTCATCTACAGGAAACTATAAAAGATTTTACGTTTGAACAATTAATGAACCACTAAATAATCAACTCATGAAAAAGCTATTTCTATTCCTGCGCGCTAGGATTACACCATTAAATTCGATCCGCTGGGTTGACCTGGATAAAGGTCAATTGAACAAGTACGACACAAGACCCTCGATCGACTTTCCGGCCGTACTGTTAAAAGTGGAATACCCGAATACAACAAAACTGTCAGGCCCATTGCAGCAGTGCAATGCCATTGTCACTGCGACTGTTGTTTTTGACTTTATGGACGATACCAGTAGCATCACAGAAGAGCAGACACTGATGCAGTCACTGGAGTGTTATGATATCGCGGACGAAGTGCACAAGCTGATCCAGGGTGCAATGGATGTCAATGTGATCAGAACACCGTTAGATTGCTTATCTGTGCGGGATCCCAATCGCCCCGATAAGATCAAAACGCTCATCTATTCCTACAGCACAAAAGTTATTGAATAAAAAAAGCCTGTGCAGATCTGCACAGGCTAAAAAAGTACGAGCTGCGTACTGTTATACTCGCTCGGCTTCATCCCTTTGATGTTTTTCCACGTAGAGTAGGATATGAAGATGTTGTGCTTTGGAAAATGATTGGCCACAATCCGTGTGTCGGGAAGATCGGGCTCCTTAACTGAACGATATACTTTCATAATATATTGCACATTTTTAAGGTAATTATTCCGATTATATGACATAGGTAGCGTTAAGTTATAAAATATGACTATGGTCAATAAAATTATGATATAGCTATAATCTATATTATAAGCATGCAAATATACTAAATATTATATAACAAAAAAGCCTCTGACTTTTACTTCAGAGGCTTTTGCTTACCTTTTGTTTAACGATCAATCAACCTGTCCATTATTCAACGTTTTCGTGGCCGGACATGCTACTGTACAGCACTTCAAGATACTGGATTAAATTTCTAAAATCAACCGCCGACATATCCTTTCCTTTGAATTTGATACTGACCTTATCAGGCCGCTTATCCTTGATCCTAATACCCCTTGGGCTTTGAAACATATCCATTTTTATGGTGCTCAAACCATAAGAAAGTTTTATTTTTCCTTTCATCTATAATGCTTATTCTTAGGTAGTCAATTTCTTGATGTTATTCCCTGTAGCTTTATTAATATTGTAAATTATAGAAAGTTTCAATAATTGTTCGTCAGTAATCTCAGCTCTAATATATCTTTTCAGATTTGCTTTTGAAACTAATAAAGCGATAGTTTCAGCATCACTATCTGCAATGCTGTCACTGGTAAAGTCTTTTGCGGTATATCCGACAACGATCATAAAAAATTGAATTTCCGGAATTTCTAACAATGGTTCAAAGTTGTATAAAGAAGGAAGCGCTATATCAGTTGCTGCCTTCATAGCCCTTGCATTTGCGTTTAATCTTAGTGTATTATAGTTATAATCGGAGTAAACACTTGTTTGTACGAATGTTAATTTATTATTGTAAGTTGCGAAGGTACTTGGGAAATTATTTACATCCGCTAATTTTATAACTCCTTTACTTTCCCCAAAAGATGAAATTCCTTTATAGTATTCAGCAATTTGACTTTTATATTTACTTAATAGACGCCATTCATCTTTGTAAGTTTTATCTTCTTGATATACTTTAATAAAAGGGTCAATTAGCTCAGAAGCACGTTTCGCTTCAAATGTCTTTGGGGTAGATAATAGAGACATACTATTATAAATTCCACATCTTGATATCACCATGTCAACTGGCGATAAAGTTTCATAAGCATTTTTTACGGGAGCCTTTTTTTTGGTTTGGGCATTCCCAAGTGTTATGCTTATTAGAGCAATTAAAAAAAATAATACTTTTTTCATTATTTGTGATTTTAGATTAATAAACGCAAATATAACATTTAACTTTATTTCACCCAATCGATAGTATTTCCAACACGATCCTTTTTTGGCTGAAGTCCTAAACTGCGTAAGTGCTTCCAATACAATGAAATATAGGCCGGGCTCAACTTATCGGCGTAATCCTTTGACCAGGTGTTTGGAAATCCTACTGTACCCTTTTTGGATATCTCCAGCAAAAGTTCATTATAATATCGCACCAGGTTAGATATCGAATGTTTGCCCTTAAACAGAAAATTTTCACTTTCAAAGTAATGATTTAAAATCTCTTCAGTAATTTTTATACTGGAGATTTTTCCGCCATCCTGCCGCGATGCTTTATATTTGATCCTATTGTATTTTTCGTACATCAGGCAGAACATAGCAACTTTTTTATTTGTGGCCATTTCAACAATTTTCTCACAGGTTAGTCCGATCTGGTTACTTTTGCTAGCGATCTGTTCCTCAACATATGGGATACTGATCATTAAACCTCTGAACTGACCGTCGTTTAAAGGGCATTTAACAGCTATTTCAATAGCCTTTAAAAAGCCCTGATCAAAGGTGACGTACAGACAGCCTTCGATCTTTTGGGAAGTTAATTTATACACTTGTTTCATCGTTTCAATGCTTTAAGATGATCTGGTTTAACCTTTTCTTCGAATATGCTGAGAACCTGCCTGAGCTCAACCACATCCAGTCTGTTCAATGGTTTCTTTTTTTGCTTTATGCAAAAATCGTCAATGATTGTTTTAAGTTCAGCAGTTGATTTATGGAAGTACAATTCTCGGGCAATGCTGAACATCTTTTTTCTCATCGCATCTCCAGGAGCGGGTTCCCAGTCATCCGGGATTTTTTGAACAGCTGTCTGCAGTGTTACAAGTTTTGCAAAAAGCTGGTCGAATTCCTCATCGGAAAGTTCCCTGCAGCTTTCGGTTCGGCCGTCTGTAAATTCGCAGACGGCCTCTTCTTTTGTTTTATCAAGTGCCTTGCACATCGCGTAAAACCGACGGTAATCCCTATGATTCATTTTCAAAATACACCTTGTAGTAATTCATTCCCTTCTCTTCATCAAAGCCTCTCTCGATCAGTTCACGTTTTCCATGTACGTTGATTTGGAAATTTTTATCAAGCTTGATCATATTTTTAAAACCTGCCTTGCTTTTTTTAATTACGGCATTGGACAGCGGGAAATCATCTGGAATCTTCGCATCGAGAAGCTCTTCCGCGTTGGTTTTACAGGTTCTAAATAAGGAGATAGCTGCCTCTGATCCGATAACTGACTCTTCAAACTCTTCCTGATAGAAAGTCTCATTATTTTTAAAATATGCCTGTGCTTTATTGAGTAAATCGATCTTGTCCATCTTCTCAACCTCAAAGACTTCATCCAATCCGTCCACAAAGTTTTTAAAAATCCTGATTGCCGCGCCGGTCTGGAAATTGGAATCGTTGCGCAATTTCACCTGAAGGAATTCGTCCCGCCAAAAGCTAGCGTCAAAAGATTTAGCATTTTCAGCTAAGAGCACCTTATATCCGTGTTCAGATTCGCAATTCAGAACAATAGCAGCCTTGTCTACTTTCCCAAGACCGACGCCGTTAACTATTTTCAGCTGGTATGAGCCATCCTTCGGATTTGCATCCAGATAACTTTCCTTCCAGTCAACTTTAAAGAGCGCAAGGGCTTCTATCTCTTCACCCTCAAAAATGACGTTGCTTAATTTAACGGTGTAGAACTCTCCGGCTTTGATCTTTGGATGATTGGAAACTTCATATAAATGTTTTGCTAAATCGATGGAAGACAATGTAAAGCTGCCCTTGAAAACCCAGTTAACATGATGATATACTTCGTTTAGATTCAGATCACCACTATTATGGGACAACCTATAAACACAGGTTGATTTATGTAATGGATCCGTAAAGAACCGCATTAAATATGCTTGTGTTTCATCGTCCATCTCATTAAGATCGAGAGAATCGTCGGACAATATATAAAATTCGTCCTGCGCTTTGTTACCGACTCTATGGACGGCAATATCTTGTATTTTAGCATCTGCAAAAAATAGCATATAATTTTATTTAATGGTTAAACGATTGAGAGATAATTTGTAATTGTATATTTCCAGAAACATTTCTAGATATTGTTTCCGGTTAATACATTTCACTAGTGATCGGGGCTGTCCCTGAATTTTGCTCTTGAATAATTCCTGATCAAAACCTTCAGCGTTGAACATCCTTCTGATCACCGAAGCAACGGATCCGCTGTAGGCCGAATCATACATAGGGTGCAGCCATGTGAGGAACTCAGCGATCTCCTCAGCCTGATCAGCATTGTTTACATCGACGGAACCCTCACGTATAGCTGCTGTATCATGCCTGCCGCCCGTACTCAGCAGACTAAGTGCGGAGCTCACGGGGAGCATGGGATACAATGCCATAAAATTATGTAAAGCCTTAAAACCTGGCTTCTCCTCTTCAGTATGAAAATTTATATAGTCGATAAGCGACCAGTTCTTTTTATTTGAATTAAGGGTAGCGATATCGGTTTTATTGACGCCTGTATCTTTAATAAAATAAACTTGAACTTTCAACTGCTTAGCTGCCTCCAGGCGGTGCTGTCCGTCTACCACACGGTTATAGCCATCCACGATCAGTGGATTTAAGTGCAGCAGGTTATTTTTGCTGATCAGGTTCACTAAAGTTTTAACATGCCTCTTGTCTATTTTCCTGTTGGAATTGATGTGACCGAATATGTCATAATCTGTCGTGCTCTGCATTAGTTGCTGCTCACCCAGCTGCATTTTGGCCAGTTCAGTAGACAGTTGGCTTTTCAAAAATGATACTGGACCTTTGTCTGTGTTGATGGTCATCATGAGGCCATCAACACTGTAATTGCTAATTTTGAACGTAGCATTGTCATAGAGAATAGTCTTTCCGACTATTTCTTCAATATTTCTAACCTGTTTCATAGGGTTATTTGTTTAATAATTGTTTTTTAAGTTCCTTATCGAAAGCATTTTTCAAAGTAAAGGAGTCATTATCTTTAAAGACGGTTATGACTTCTATTTGCTCCTGAAGGAAAACGTTTTGATACGTATTGACTTCCACTTCCTCCACAGCCATCATAATCACATATCCCCGAGCCAGGAGGTACTCGGCCATCTCATCTTCTGTGAAGTATAAATCCATTATTTCAAAGTGTTTTTGGAGTCATAGAGATCGACCCAGTCCTTTTTCTTGTCAAGTTCGATCAGTCTACGTTTCAGTTCAGCTTTGGATTTGAACCCTTTTTCGTAAACTGTCCAGTTATGGTTCTGCTTTGTCTTCACTTTGATGACCAAGCCACGGGCGCCATCGTTACCACCATAGTAAATGGTAAATCCAGCGTCCAGTAATCTTGCCTGATGACTTCCGTGCATTATAACTCCTCCTTTTCAGCTTTAGTTACGAAATAAGACTCCCTTTCAATGGCATCAGTGTAAATACCATAAACTGTCATGGATTTTCCCGTTTCCAAAAGATGCGGATTGATCACCACGCGTTCGCTCCAGTAGACAAGATCCTTATCGGCTTTTTTGATTAGTCCGTCCATACCCACCCAGACGGTTACATACTCGCCCTTACTTTTCTCGAATTCTATCTTGAACATTTTTCTCTTTGGTTGTTTCTTTTGTACATAATAAATAGTTCCTAAACATACTAGGCAAAAAACGATGGCCAGAATGCAGTTTGAAATATCCTCCCTCATTGAAAAAAACTCCTTCCCTCAAGATAAGCGTCCTGAATGTATCGCATTGCGATTTCATCTTCTCCACCATCCGGTTGTGGTGCGAACCTGTGGTATCGGAATACGCTTTCATATGCGTCTATGGATTTGTTTACCATGACTTCATTGTGAAGCTCTTTGGCTTCATCTAAAGACGGGATGGACACTTTTGTGTCCTTGTCCCATCCGATTCTTTTTGATATATCGCTATAAATACTCATCCTACTAATTTTCTACTTTTAAAACTTTATGAATTAATGTCAATTTTTTACCTTGATTACTGATAAAGTACACCGGACCGCCAACTCTTAGGCGTACATGGTTGATTACCGTACTACCTACCCAAATATTCTGTTGAAAAGGTCCACAGCCAACTACCACGCCATCCTGATCAATTTGCCACCATAAGAAATCCTGACCGTTATCTTCGAAATGGATCTTTTTCATCACAGACTGCTAAAATTCATCTCGAGACGGACCCATTTCCCGGCTTTATTCTTTTCCTTGAACTCGTAACCAAATTTCTTAAAGGTGATACTATATCCTTCCTTGATAAGCTCAAGACCTTTTACCCATCGGGGATCCTGAAAGGTGTCCTCATGTTGCAGAAGTTCCATAACCTTGGCATACTCAAGATCACCATCCTGATTGCGTTCGATGAAACCCATTAGAATTCCGTGTATACGCCCGCCAGTTTTTTTGATACCTTCAGATAACAGAAACTCTTTGATAAGTTCTACAGCCTTATTGGCACGTTCATCCCATGATGGATCGGTATCACGGCGCCTAGTAACTCTTAGGTCATTCCGAGAATTAGTCATTGTAAACCCTCCCTGACTATTCGATCTGATGCCACCATATTGGTTCAGTAATTCACGATGCCCCTCCATTACGGTATGTAGCTTTGTTTTGAAGCGAGCAATTGCGAGAGATAACTCTCTCGCTTCATCCATCAGTTCCTCGATAGAGGCATCTTTTTTTGCTTCGTACTTCTGTTTCTCTTTTGCGCGCTTTGCTTTTGCAGCCTTTTCTTCCTTGGCCAGTTCGGCCATCAGCTTCTTACGCTCTTCAGCCGATAGTTTTGAAATATCTGTCATCTTCTCAATTTGTTTCTGCGGACCTCACTAACGATCCAGTAAATTAAAAACCCCAAAATCAGTAGTGTTATGGGAATCCATATCGGTGATAAAACCCACCACCAGGACCAGGTAATTTTTCCTATCAGCTTCAGTACTATAAATACTATAGCAAGTATTGCAGGAAAGCCGATCGTGCCTCCATTTGAATTGTTGTTTGTTGACATATTAATTTGAGTTTTGGATTAAACAATTCCTCATAATAGCCAGATCGGCTTCCGTCGGCTGCGGGCCATTAGTATAGCCCTCAGCAGCAATCGTAATGACCATAGCCAATGCATCGTTCTGATGCATCTCCATGATGACCTTTGATATCAAATTCATTGGATTATCAAATGAGATAGTGGCCGAACATTTGTTGTCCTTAGTTGCGATTACGAGCATGTCCACATTTTCCTCAACTGTAGTTACCAGTTGATGGAACTGCTCAATTGTCAGTTTTTCTTTGTTCATTTTATGTTGTTTTTTGATGTATAATTCCAATTATTTTATTAATTGCAAGATTAGTTTCAGAGGGCCATGCAATAGCTTTGAGCTTGTCGATATGGATCAGAAATGCAAGTCCCTGTTCCGTTGGTATCTCGATCTTGTTGACCTGCTGCACAGTCGCCCATTTGACACGGAGTGTTTCATTTAGCTTCGAGAGCAATAGGCCGGTGATCCTCGCCTGATACCCGTGCTTTTTATAATGCAGGGGATTGAAGGTCTTTTCCATGATTCCGCCCCATTCCTTGAGTTCGTCCCAACTCAGCTTAAACTTGATTTTTCTTGGTTCCATGCTCTTCAGTTGTTTCCTCGTTATCGTTTTTTATTTCGAATTGCAATTCGATCGGCACGCCGAGCAGCTTCTCGATCATCTTCTGGGCCTCGACCAGGATCAGGGCTGCTTTAGTAAATTTGTTTGCGTTTATCATAACGTAAACTTTCACAGTATTCATAAAAATCAGCCATCGACATCGCACCCGGATACACCCGGCGGATCAGTCCTTCAAAACCTTTGAACATGTGGTAATCAACTACCCGGAAAGAATTGCCAACATATACGCCGGTTTCGTTACGGATGAACCCTCTTAGGTTCCTGGGCTTTGCTTTTTTTCTTTCTTTCCTTCTCATTTACTAAATATTAATTCAATCACATGTTCAAACCTTTCTATAAACTCGTGATTTACGGCCAGTAGCTTACCATTGTGCAGCGTATGGTAGTCATCGAACACCCTTGCTTCCGTCGCTTCATCTGGAGGTAAAACCTGATATAGAACGCCCTCCTCATCCACTTCAAAACCTGAGAAAAGCAGGTACCTGGCTGACTTGATGAATTCGTCGTTCCGTCGGATCCATTCATTGTTCCAAAGGCCACGCATCAAAGGTGAATGTCTAATCTTGCTTAAAAAGCTCCAGCTATTACCATGCAGCACACGTTTCAGAAATTGCTCATACTGCTCAAACTGATGCTCACAATATTGTAGTTCAGTCCATCCAAGGATATCGCAGATCTCACTGATCTGGGAATTATTCAGAATCCGGGTCTGCTCAATAAGGCTTACCCGTTTCTTTGCTGTCTTTTGTGCAATGAGTGTTTTCATGGCTTTTTAATGTTGATAGAGTCCATATTTACAAAAGGGCGTACAGTTCTTTCGCATCCTGAGCACTTGCGTATTGCATCTGCGATATTTTGTGCCGGTAATTCGTCTTTTTTGCACGATGTGAGTAGTGAAACTATCATGCAGATGTAAAGCAGTTTTTTCATTGTATTACTTTATTTGGGTGACTGTTAAATCAATTTTTTGAACTCCTAAACACCACATGTCTTTAGAATAATTACAGTTATACTTTTCTCGCATATGCATGTTTACTGTTCCCATTGCCTCTTCTTCAACAGCTTCTTTGGTCCTGTACTGATGGCTGTCCTGTTCTATCGTGCCAGTTTCCAGCTTACCTGAGAAAAAGCGAATCGCATAAATGATTTTAAATTTTGTTTCCATTTTTATGATTGATTATGTTAATTGTCATCCATCTGCCCATGATATAAAGCTGCAGCTTCAGTATCGATATCAAACAGTCCTCCGGGAACCCGTCCGCCAACTTCCACTCGGAGACCTTTTACAATAAAGATTACCTTTGCAAGCTTTTTGATCAGCTTGGCTGTCGCGGTGTATGGCTTCCCGTCCTCCTCGTGCATCGGAACAATAAATAGTGTGTCCGGATACTTTTTTTGAAGACGTCTGACATGGCCGTTCTTCAGTTCATCGGCGTACACTGTCGCATTATCCAGAATGACCACGCTGATACGCCCGCGTCTGCGGCTGATATAGTGCTCTATCTCCTCCAGTTCCATGTACTCCTCAAGAAGCAAATTGCAATTATTGGTATCCGTTCCCACGCGTGACAATGTATCCTGGAACCATTTTGAGATACCTTCCTCACCTGATATATACAGCGTGTTGTATTCTCTTGAAAAATCCACGGCCAACATTACAGATAACCATGTCTTACCATTCTTTTCAGGCCCCTGTATCGCCCAGTATCCACCTACATCAGGAGTGCCAAGTACTTTTTTGAGCACCCCCTTGAAATGAGTGTATTCCTCAAATTTCTTATCAAGCACATTCTTGACACTCAATAACCTGCTCCGCCTTTCCTTAGCCATTTGCATGAAGTATTAGAAGCTGTTCAAGGCGTCTAAGACCACCGATTTTATTATCGACGTCCTGAACCAGGCATTTTTTAACAATCAGGTTTGCTTCGGGATGATCAGGATGGTTCAGTGTGAGCACATCGGAAACTAGATTCTGATAAAAACCCTGTTTTCTGACAAGATCAGTAGGAACCACTGATGAAAATTTGCTGGAGAAACGGGAGAATAGCTCGCGAAATCCGACTTTTTTGCCCTGGATGCCCTTAAGCATCCGTTCCCTGCCGCCCTCAGCTGCTACAAGGTACCAGCCACAGGCATTCTCCGTACCGTTCCACAATTCTTTAAGATCAAGCAGTGTGTTAACGTCTAGATCTCCAAACTCATCCACCATCACAATAGGGGGCGGCATAAGAGTATTTAAACAGTATTTAATGTTCTCTTTGACCTCGGAAAATCTGCCGGAAGAATCCAGTCCTATGGTACGTGCTAGCGTACGAGCGAACAGTTGCTTTGTTTTGCACTGGCTGCCGTCGATATAAAAGCAGTTCTTTCGCGACTGCGATAAATATTTGAGCGTTCTGGTCTTTCCGATCTCAGGCTCATCGATGAACATCATCGATTTGCTGTAAGCCTGACAGAATTCCACTTCTTCCTGGATATGGGCAAAGACTTCAGTCGGTGCAAATTTTAAATTTTGTTTGTGGATCACTACACCGAGCTCACGGCCGATCGTCAGCCATTGGGTGTCACGTAGCACACCGTCACGCTCGCCATTTTTAATCCGGGAGTAGATTGCCAGTGCGATCTGCCATCGTTTGGAAAATGCTTTGTCGGATCCTGAATATGTTGCTCTATTTGTGATCAGCGCTTCAGCTACCTGATCTTTAAATTCTTTTGTTAGGTTCATGTTAAAAACGGTCTTTAAGTGATTTTCTTGATGATACATATGGCATTTCCATATCGTCGGTTACTTCTTCGTTCACTGGGAATTCAAATGGCTTTGCCACTGTCCTGGTTAGCTGATCGATCTTAAACCTGCGTTCAGGTTTCGGACGGTTGTCGATAATAGTCAGCTGATCAAGGGTGGACATTTTGCGTTTAGCATAACTGTCAACCGTATTGGTGTAAGCGGCCAGTATAGACTCAGCGATCGTGTCTTTTTCCGTGCGTTCCATACGGGCACGGTTCGGACGTGGTTTTTCTATCAGCTCACAGGCATATTCACCTCCGACGTAGGCAAGGGCCTTAAACACTTTGCCATCATTATCGTCCAACCAGAAAACTTCAAGATCCCTGCCTTCGATACGGTCCATGTAAGCGATCAGTTTTTCACCTTTGGCCACTTTGTCGCCGTCCGCAATCAGGAATAAGGATTTATTTAAATGGATATTCCCAATATTACAGCTGGTTTCCGTCCTATTCCCGATATAGCGCATAAAAGATTTGTAATTTGTTGGATCTACTCCTTCATGCTGACGTTGCTGGAAATAATCCCATCTTGAAAGACCTTCCACATCCGGATGCTCTTCATTATTCCAGTCCTCGATATCCTGTAGACACTCATTTATGATACGTTCATAAGGTAATTTCTTGATCTTTTCGGTGTCGACTCCGGGCTGATTGGATTCCTTTCGGGCTTTAGGCCTTGCGATCCAGCCCTCACGCTTCTTTTCCTTACGGTAACGTAGTTCTTCATTGACACGTTCTATGTATTTACCACGGGGGTTATTTGCTTCCATTTTCACATAACGGAACATCGCACCCTCTTTCAGGAATGTTTCAACATAAGAGCTGTTGAGCGACATCTCACACTCAAGCTCTCCGGGAAGATTAAGTCCCCACATATGGTAGTTGCGGACCAGCTGGCGGTAGAACTCGCGAATGATGCCCTCTTTGCTGTCACCATATACCTGGCAGATGATTGCACGGCTTGCGATATCGACACCAAGATAGAACCATACCCTTTTGCCTTCGAGGGTTTTGAAAGGCGGCTGCCTGTCATCAATGGAGATGATAGACCCTGCTAGTTTTGGCATTTCGAAGCTGAAAGGTGGTTTGTATTTACCCATTTTAAGTTCACGGTTATCGGATCGTTTCTGATGTGTGGCAACTTGATTGCGCCATTGTTTTAGATACTTGTTGATCGTCGCAAAGGAGATCTTTTTGAAATTCTTTGGATCATAGAACTCACCGGTGACATTATTGTGTACTTCCAGATAACCCGTAAGAAAAGCGTCATAGTCATTGTGAACATCTGTCGCAGTAGGCTTACGTTTTTTGTCTGCATACATATTGTTCAATAGCTCCTCGGTATGATCAAAAACCTTTCGGGAGTTGTCATTTTTGTGCTTTCCGCTGATGAGCGAAACGTAATTTAAATGACCGTCTACCAGGGTTTCAAAGTTGTTTAAAGCAGCTTTAAAATGTCTGAGTGAGCTTGGTAGCGTATGTTCTGTATGGTGTTTTGCCAGTAGCGTTCTGTTAAAGCTGATCGCATCACTGAGTAAACTTTGAGTGATTCCCTTTACCTTTCCCCCTTTGCGGATAATGTCCGAGATACGTGCCTCGCGCAAGCGAAGTACAGCATGTAATACAGAAGCATTGACAATATACTTTTCCTGGATCTCTGATTTGATATTGGAGCCGTCGGCAAATTCAAACAGCGAATAAAAACGGACAGCATCACCATCAACCTCATAGAAGCGTTCAAGAATGTGATCACATTTACGGGGATCAGGGATTGCCTGCTTGATCTGCGGCGGCAAAGTGTCGTAATCGACCAAGAGCTGTCGACCATTACCGCCAAACATAATGCGTTTAGGTCCATAAGGCTGTTCTTTGTAACGCTGTAATGTTTTCTTTAAATTTTCGTAGTTATTATAAAAAGCCGGAATGAGTTCATCCTTGCTCACAGCTACTTTATTTCCGAATTCAAATGGCATATCATTAATTGTTTTAGTTCCCGCCCAGCTGCGACGACTGGGTTACGCTATTCGGGCGTTAACGATGGGGCGCTAACAAAATTTATTTTTATGGTTGCAAATCATTTAATTCATTCTTGATCGCTGCTTTGGACGCACGGTCCAATTGCTTATACTCCAGTTGGATTTGGGTAGGTATTTTTCCTGTCCGTTCTCCACGAATGCTTTTTTGAATATAACTTATGGTGAATCCATATTTAGCTTTCAATTCGGTAAGGATATCCGTATTGTAGTTGTCAGGTTTTTTCTTAGTTTTGTTCATTGTTCAATTTGTCCTTGTTACAAGACAAATATATTACAATTTGTAAATAAATTCAAAGTAAAATATTACAATAAATAATAATTAATGAATAAATCCCTTATAATCAATCAAATAAAATCACATTTGAATATCAAGACAGACAGTGATTTTGCAGATTTTTTAGGCGTAAAACAACCTACCATATCAGCATGGAAATCAAGAAATACGATGGATTACGAACTAATTATTACAAAATGTAAAGATATAGATGCTAATTGGTTAATAACAGGAAGCGGAAATATGTTAAAAGAGAGGACTTCTATAAAAAATGAAGACAAGCTCAAATTAGATTCGACACCATCCGTGGATGGAATCCCCTTAATCCCTGTAGAGGCGTTCGCAGGCGCCGCTTTAAATAATGGATATGCAGTGGATTTCGACGCAATCGAAGAACGCTATAATGTTCCATTGTTTGACGGAAAAGGTGTTGATTTCATGATGTATGTTCGTGGATCATCAATGTATCCAAAATACCGATCTGGTGATATTGTTGCATGCCGATTTGTTAGGGAATTATTGTTTATACAGTGGAACAAAGTGTATATAATAGATAGTAAGAGTCAGGGCGCAATGATTAAAAGATTATTGCCAAGCACAAATCCAGATCATGTAATATGTCGGTCAGACAATAGGGAGTATATTGATTTTGAAGTTCCTTTGAGCGATATCCAAAATATTGCGATGGTTATTGGATGTATAAGTCTTGAATAGTACCTGCTAATTACGGAAATAACCATACTTTTTAAAGTCCTGTTTTCAGAAACAGAATTAAAATATTGTATTTCAGTATGTTAAATTGCTAAAACAATAACAACTAAATACATTAAAGGGGGTAGTTAAATACATATTTTAGAGCTTAATAGTATATTTTTGTACATTAAAGGGTTCAATACAACGCGCTAAAAAACACAGTAATGTCCCCCCAACTGTCCCCCCAGCTGTCCCAGCAAAATTGAAAACCGTTAATTTTTCTATTATTCCACCTTTCATTTTCAGCAATTAAAAAGGCCAGAAACCACAGAGGATCACTGGCCAGGATTCAGGTATATTATTAAATAAAAGGGCTTGTATGCTTTATTATGTCGTTTTATAACCTTATTTTGATAAAGAATGGTAGTATCGGTTCCCAGTGGTAATATATCAAACAATTAAATGGTAGATAAATGGTAGTTAATGGAAGTATTTTACCTTTTGTTTTTACAGCCTCCGGCTGGCATTTTTATTGAAAAATGCCGTTTTTAGTATCAATAACCATGATTTTTGCCGTTTTTGCCGTTTTCTATTTTGTTACTTTTGGATTGATGCCCTATAGAACAGCGATCTTTTTGCTTCGTAATCGCAGCTTTTTTCTTTTAATTTTTAGTTGCAGAAAATTAGAAATACGGAGGAATCAAATTCGTCTTTTTAACAGTGCTTGTTCAGTGTTCGTTCAGTGCTTGTTCAGTGCTTGCTCAGTGAAGACTGAATAAACAGTGAATAAATACTGACTAAAAACTGATTGAAAATTGGGATTAGGGATAAGTTGGTGGCTGGATGAGTCAGTTGTAATGCGTTTCTTAAATCAGCCAGTTGCCGTTACCACTAAAACTGGGGGCAATGAAAGTTTAAGGATAGAAATTCGTAATTAACATAAACAGAAAAGGCGCCCCACGGTGTGGGGCGCCTTTTCTGTTTATTTAAACTTAAGAGTTAATTGCTTTCCAGATCATATCTTTCAATGGCAATATATTTTTACCGGTCACCGACGAAATGAAAATATAGGGTACATTTTCCGGCAGCTCCAGCTCCATTTCCTTCTCCAGCTCCTCATCGAGCATATCAGACTTGGTAATAGCCAGCAATTTAGGTTTATCTGCCAACTCGGGATTATATGCAGTCAGTTCATTCAATAGAATGGCGTACTCCTCCCGGATTGTCCGATCTGTATCGGCCGGCACCATAAACAACAAAACAGAATTTCGTTCGATATGCCGCAAGAAACGATACCCTAATCCCTTTCCTTCCGAAGCCCCTTCGATAATACCCGGAATATCGGCCATAACAAAAGAACGGTTATCCCGGTAGCTTACCATACCCAAATTAGGCACCAGTGTTGTAAAGGGGTAATTCGCGATTTCTGGTTTCGCAGCAGAGACCACGGACAACAACGTTGATTTACCTGCATTCGGGAATCCCACCAATCCAACATCAGCAAGAACCTTCAATTCGAGAATCATCCACTGCTCTTTCCCCGGAAGACCAGGTTGCGAAAACCGTGGTGTCTGTTGTGTCGGCGACTTAAAATGCCAATTGCCCAGCCCGCCTTTTCCACCCGGAACCAATATTCTGGTTTCACCGTCTTCTGTGATATCGAACAATACCTCTCCCGTCTCCGCATCCTTTGCAATCGTACCCAGTGGCACTTCCAAGATCTCATCACGTCCGGTTGCCCCGGTACGCAAAGAACTACCGCCAGACTCACCGTTTGACGCGATAATATGTTTACGATATTTTAAATGGAGTAACGTCCAGAGATTAGTCGTTCCTTTCAGTATAATATGTCCGCCACGACCGCCGTCACCACCATCGGGTCCACCAGTAGCGGTGTGCTTGTCACGGTGCAAATGAGCCGAACCTGCCCCACCATGTCCAGAACGACAACACACTTTCACATAATCAACAAAATTCGAACCTTGCGCCATTACAATTTATTACAGTCTAGAAAATACTTATCTTAATTAATAATTATCGATGATATCAGTCAAACTTTTAAAGATAGAATCGATATCGCCGATACCATTCACTTTAGAAAGCTTGCCTTGTGCCTCGTAATACGGCAACACATGAATCGTCTTTGTGAAATATTCATCGATACGCTTCACCAATTTATCCGCATCATCATCCGCACGACCAGAAATTTCCTTACGTTTAGCGATGCGTGCTTTCAATTCATCCTCATTCACATCCAGTGCGATTACGACCGAGATTGATGTATTGATACCTTCTAAAAAAGCATCCAATGCTTCAGCTTGAGCAACAGTACGAGGAAATCCATCAAAAATAAATCCTTTTGCATCCGGATTTTTCTTTACTTCCTCTTCCAGCATTGCTATCGTAATCGAATCTGGCACTAAATTTCCCTCAGCAATAATCTGGCTCACTTGTTGACCAAGTGGCGTTTGACCTTTAATGTGTGCTCTAAAAATATCACCAGTTGAAACATGAACCAATTGATATTTTTCAATAAGCTTTGCAGATTGGGTTCCCTTACCTGCACCCGGAGGGCCAAATATTACAAGGTTTAGCATAGTTTTATTTAAGAAATTAAAACGAGTTAAAAAATAAAAGCCTAATCACAGATGATGACTAGGCTTTTCAGTTGTGCGCTCCAAGGGAGTCGAACCCCTAACCTTCTGATCCGTAGTCAGATGCTCTATCCAATTGAGCTAGGAGCGCAATAAACCATTACGTTTAGAACTCTGTCCCATGTGTTTTGGTGACGCAAATATAGTCAGAATTCGTTTTTTTACAAATTTTTTTTTCAAAAAGAAGTTCCCTTGGATCATACCGAAAGTTTGGGGGGTAAAGTTTTTAAGCATACAGTTTCATTACTCTATATAAGAAGAATGTGGTGTCTCTTACGCC